>NZ_CP097218.1:3600000-3942394 GCF_023373525.1 Brachybacterium kimchii | reverse complement strand
TCCGCTCCGCCATCACCCACGGCGTCACCATGTACGCGATCGCGAAGCGGACGGGCCTCTCCGAGCAGGCCGTGGCGAAGATCCGCGACCGCGCCCGGACGATCGACGCACGACCCCGGACGTAAGAAAGCGCCCCCACTCCCCAGCCCGTAGGCCGAGGGTGGGGGCGCATTCATGTGCGGGGTCACTCCGCGAGGTGCGTGTGCTCCTGGCTGTTCTCACCGGCACTGCCGGACGAGGCTGTCCCGTCCGGGACGGCCTTCCCGATGATCGCGTACGCGGCGCGCGAGGCGACCGCGACCGCCGCCACGATGACGACGCCGGTGGACACCACGTCCGCGAGGCCGCCCGGGATGCCGACGACGACACCCGACACGATCACGGCCACGAGGCCGAGGACGACCGCGATGCCGACAGCGACGAGCTGCGTGGCCCCGGAGGACCAGTGCGCGCGCTTCGCGATCTGGGTGAGGACGGACGCGACGACGCCGAGGATGACGACGACCGCGCCGATGGGGGACATGTCCGCGAGGGACGCGAGCGCTTCGCTCATGGGGTGTTCTCCTGTTCGGTGGGTGCTTCGGTGGGTGAGGCCGTCGGGGCCTCGGTCTGCTCGACGCGGCACGGGCCGGTGACGGTCTTCGTCGTGCCGTCGGTGTACGTCACGGTCCAGTCGTCGGACTCGCCGCACGCGACGGAGGCGATGCCGCGGCCGGTCTTTCCGGTTGCCCCCGTGTCGCCCTTGGGCCCGGGGACCGTCGAGTCCTTCCCGTCCTTGCCGGCGGGTCCGGTCGCTCCCGTGTCGCCCTTCGGGCCGGTCACGGAATCGCCCTTGTCACCCTTCGGTCCGGTGATGGACTTCCCGTCGGCACCCGCCGCTCCGGTGTCGCCCTTCGGGCCAGCCACCGTGGAGTCGGCACCGTCGTCGCCCTTCGGTCCGGGGACTGTGGAGTCCTCGCCCTTCGGCCCGATCGGACCCGTCGCCCCGACGGAGCCCGCGGCCCCGTTGACGCCCGGGTCACCCTTCGGCCCCGGCACGCCCTGGATGGACTCACCGTCTGCTCCGTCGGTCCCGTCGCGGCCCGGTCGGCCGTCGGCCCCGTCCGCGCCGGGGATGCCCTGCGGCCTCTGCGCGCCCGGCGCTCCCTGCTCTCCCTGGACGGGCTCCGACGGCTGCGAGGTCGCATCCTCCGAGGCGTCCGCGCAGACGCGCTTCCCGCGGGCCGTGGACTGGTCCACTTCCCCGGATCGGCAGAGCTCGGACACGGACCGGGCCGTGTCCTTCTTCTCCTGCGTCGCGTCCGCCGCGACCGTCTGCGCCTGGGCGTTCTCTGCGCGGGCCTCGCGGGCCTGCCAGAACGACAGGCCCGACACGACCAGGGCCACGACCGCCGCCGTGATCGCGACGGCCCGGACGATCGCGGCGCGCCGATCGGACCGGTGATCCTCCTCCGCAACCGAGCGGAGCTCGGGGTCTCGGATCGAATGAGGGTCAGACATAGCGGGCCTCCCGCCATCCGGGGACCGGCTTGATGCCGTTGTCCTTGAGCTGCCAGTAGTAGGAGTGCCGCTCGCCGTTCGCGAGGCGGAGCTCCTCCTCCAGGAGCGCGATCTTCGCGTCCCGCTCCTGGACGTCCTTCTTCTTCTCCTCCAGCCGCTCGTCGGCGGCCTTGAGGGCATCGTCCCGGCGTGCCCGCTTGCCCTTGTCGATCCGGTTCATGACCCACACCACTCCCCCAGCGAGCGTGGACAGGAACACGCCGAGCGGGCCGAGGGAGTCCCAGTCCATGCCACGCTCCTCACCTCCTGCCGACGCACGGCGTCCTCGTCAGATCAGCCATGCCGCATAGAACGTGGCGGGGCCGATCTTGCCGTCCACGGTCAGCCCGGCGGCCTGCTGGATCTTCCGGGCGGCCTGGTCGGTGACGGGGCCGAACCGTCCGTCGGCCTTGAGGCCCACCTTCTTCTGCCAGGCCTTGAGACCGCGCGCGCCGGAGGAGGTGCCGGTGCCGGTGATGTCCCCCGGGTTCAGGGAGTTCGGCATCTTCCCGGAGACGGACTCCATCTTGTCCTCGTCGCCGTAGTAGCACAGGTGCTCGGCGGTGCGGAGGAGCGGGAAGTCGGGCAGGTCCTTGAGCTTCATCAGGAGGTCCTTCCCCTCGGGCAGGGTGACCGAGGACGTGGTGGGTGTGGTGGTGGCCTTCGGTGCCGCGCCCCCGGCGAGCTCGAGGAGCCGGGCGACGGGGAACGCGCCCGGGTCCCAGTGCTCGTTGTGGGGCACGTGGGTGTGGCCGAGGACGCCCCGGTACTCCTCCCATTCGTGATCCGTGAGGCGCTGCGGCGCGGTCGCGTACGCGGCGTTCGTGGTGGGCCACGAGAGGAGGCCGGTCTCCAGGGGGATGCCGTGGGCGGCGTGGACCCAGGCGACGACGGCGGCGAGGGCCTCCAGGTCGTCGTCGTCCGCGTCCTCCGTGAAGAACAGGCCGTGCTTCTCCGCGTAGTCCGCATCACAGGAGCCCACGAACTCGATCTGCACGACCCCGGCGTTGTTCGTCTCCACCGTCCCGGAGGGGTGCGCGAGGGCCTTGGACGCCTCGGTGGTGGGGATGTGCTGCCGGATGTGGTCCGAGTCCGCGGGGCCGGGCTTCACGGTGAAGTGGGGGGCCATGGAGCCGCCGGAGTAGTCGGTGAAGCCGGAGCCCTCCGTGGTGTGCAGGACGAGCTTCCCGACGGTCTCCTTGTGCGGGTTCCCGTCCCAGGTCTGGGAGGTGTCGGCGCCGGGCATCCAGCCCGGGGTCGCTGCGGCGTCCTGGACGGGGGTGGAGGACTCCGCGGTCACGGACTCGGCAGGGGCAGCCGCCTCCGGGGCGGCCTCAGCTTTTCCCGCCAGGATCGCCGCCTGGGTGTCGGGGCCGGGGATCCCGTCCGCGGTGAGCCCGTGGGCCTTCTGCCACGCCTTCACCTTCGCGCACGTCCCGGTCCCGAACTTCCCGTCCGCGGTGACGCCCAGGGCCTTCTGGAGCTTCTCCATCGGCACCGTGCCCTCGGCCTTGAACCGGTCCAGGCTGGGCTGGTAGACGAAGTGCCAGCCCTCGCCCAGCTTCCGGCCCTCATCCCACGTCCACCCGTACGCGCGCCCGTTCTTCTGGACCCACGCCTGGATCTTCGACGGGTACAGGTCAATCGCGTGCCCGGTCCCGTGGTTCGAGTGGCCCGGTGACGCGGCCGCCGGGAAGCCGGCCCGCTTCGCCCACGTGGACCCGTCCCAGGACCGATCCGTCGAGAGGGAGCGTCCGCGGTGCACCCGCCGGTAGTAGCGCTTGAGGATCGCCACCTGCTCCGAGAGGGGCCGGTAGGCGTCATACAGCTGGAAGTTCTGGCCGGTGTGCGCCACGGCGCGGATCAGCATCCGGCCGAGCGAGGCGGCGGCGCCGTCCTCCAGGTACTCCTGCCGGCCGGCGTTGGACCATGAGGTGGGGAGGGCGGTGAGCGCGGACGTGGGCAGTTGCCCGTTCGCGTATGCCATGGGGGTCTCCATTCCGCCCGCACGCGGGCATGAGTAGAGCCCCCACCGGATGGTGAGGGCTCGGGTGTGGGGTGAGGCGGGGTCAGGCCTCCAGGGCCGTGAGGCGGGCCTCCAGGGCGTCCATGCGGGCGTCCTGCGCGGCGAGCTGCTCGGCCTGCTCCCGGAGCTGGGCCTCCTGCCGCTGGATCACGACCTGCTGCGCGGCACAGAACCGGTCATACGCGAGGGACTCCGGGCGGGCGTTCCCGTCCTCGTCCTCGGAGTAGACGACCAGCTCCGTGAGGCCGAGCTCGTCCACCTCCTCCGCGATGAACCCGACGTAGTAGTCACCGTTCGGCTCACCGTCGATCAGCCCGTCGCCGTTGCCCACGCGGGGCTTCCAACGGCGGGGCTGGAGCGCGAGCACCGTGTCCGGGTCCGGCGCCCAGTCCGAGACGTGCTTCTTGTACCGGCGGGAGGACGTGGACCGGCCGAGGGTGCCCGCCGAAGTGACGTACACGTTCGAGGACGTGCCCGAGTAGGTGCGGTGGTAGATCGGTGGGGCGACCACGCACCCGGAGCCTTTGGAGTCGTTGCGGAGGGCCATGGTCGCGTTCTCGCCGCGGAGGTTCAGGCCGCCATTGCCCCAGTACACGATGCCTGGGGTGGCGATCTCCGATCCGGCGACGACTCCCTGCGCGACGTCCAGGGAGCCATTCGTCACGGTCAGCCCGTCATCGGCGATGACTCCCGAATGGTGTGCGCCGCGAATATGTATCGGCTCACGCACATTCGCGTAGGAGTCGCGGTAGATGCCGGCCGTGTCCGAGGTGTGCCTGCCATCGTCGGTGAAGAACACTCCCCCGGCCCCGAGCGCCGTGGTGGGCTCGATGAACACGCCTCGGTTGTTGTCGTCCATCGCTCGGAGCGGGGCGGCGATGTCCACCGATCCGTCGTTCGAGTTCAGCTGGAACGTCTTGTTGCCGCTCTTGTCCCAGCCGCGGATGCCGTTGGCCTGGTCGATACGGATGGCTCCGCCCACCGCGGTCTCCGAGGTGCGGACGATGCCGCCGATGATGTCCGATCCCGTGATCCGGTTACCAGACACCTCCTGCGCCAGCACCTCCCCGGTGACGTTGACGTTCGCGAAGTCGACTGTACCCGTGAACACACCGTCTGTGCCGACGAGCTTACCCTTCACGTTGATCTGGTCGACCACGGTCTCCCCGAGGAGCGTGGCATGGTTCAGGATCGCCTCATCCGTGACCACCAGAAACTTAGTCTCCGTCGTCATAGCCTGGACGATGGCCTCCGCGAGGTCGGCAGACGGGTCGTCCAACCGCGCCTTCGTCTCGTCTGCCGTCTCCTGGGCGTCCTCGATGCGCTCGGCGGCATCCGCGAGGGTGCCCTCCGCGTCGTCCAGCCGCCCACGTGCGTCCGCCAGGTCGGCGTCCACGTCGCGGATCGACACGACCGCTATGCCGTCCCCGCGCGTCCACGTGACGTTCCCGGCGGTGCCGAGGTCCTTCACACCAGCTGTCGGGGTGTTCTTCGCGCGCGCCGCGGCCGAGAGCTTCGCCATCAGGTCGGCCATGGCCGTCGCCTGGTCCGGGTTCAGGTTGAGCCGCTTCACCATTCGTATGCCTCCGTGAGCTGGTCCTCCTGGCACTCCACGTCCACCACGTCCGAGCCCAGGTCGTACTTGCAGGAGATGAGGCGGAGCCAGTGGTCCCCGTCCGGTACGGACATGAGACCGCCCGTGGTGACCTGTGCGAGCTCCCCGCACCACCAGGAGCCGATGGGCTGCCGGAGCGGGTCCGCGCGGACCGTAAGGGACACCTGGTCCAGGGACCGATCCGACAGGGCGCCCTTCGCCTTCGACGCGAGGAGCGCCGTCCCGGTCTCGTCCTCCGCGTCCGTGTCGGAGATGACCGACTCCACCAGCGGCATCCACTGGGGGATGGTCGCCACGTCCGCCTGCGCGAGGGTGATCCCCGCACCCTCCCCCGCGCCGGTCGCGTACACGCGATGCGCGAGCTGCGTGGCATCGGAGGTGACGGAGACCGAGGACACGTCGGTCCGTGCCGAGGTCGCGTCCCACTGGATGCTCCGGGTCTGCGGGAGGGTCTGCTGGGCGTCCGTGCCGACGATCAGCCGCCACTGGAACCGGGTGTGCTCCTCGTCCGCCCACTCCGGGCGGAACTGGAGGTCCGGGCCGCCGATGACCTCGGTCAGCTCCTGGAGGCGCTTCCACGCCCCGTTGTTCGCGACGTTGAAGCCCTCGTAGGTGCGCTCGTGGTCGCCCCGCTCCGTGCGGGACGGGAGGACGATGGGGAGGTGCCCGGAGCGCTTGATGTCCGTGGCCCGGTAGACGACCTCTGCGGCGATCGCCCGGAACGACCGGTCCGATACGGCGACGTTCGTGGCGCGCATGTCTGCGGCGTCCTCCGCCGTGTAGTCCTTCGTGAGGACCACGCGAGGCTCGAGGAGCCAGGACACGCCCTTGGCCTGGAGGGTGAGGGTGTCGTTTTCCAGGTCCTCCTCCGGGTGGGCCGACGTGATGGGGCACGCCGAGACGATCCGCTCCTCCATGGACGCATCCGTGTACGTGACGAGGACGGTGCCGGACAGGTACTGCCACCAGGACTCGTCCACGCCCGCGAGGTCGGACCGAGCGAACGTGATGTCCAGCTCGTCGTGCCCGTTCAGGGTGTGGGTCAGGGTCCCGGCGGACACCGTGAGAGGGGTCCCGCGGGCGCCGGACATGGTGTGCCCGAGGTACGCGCGCCACTCCCCGCCGCTCACTCGATCGCCCCCACGTCCATCACGGACAGGGACGTCGCCGGCCAGTTCTCCTTGCCCTGGTACCGGATCACCGGATAGTCCTCGTCAGGGTGCGAGGTGCCGACGAGGCCGCGGGTCCGGTACAGCTTGATCCTGTGGGTGCCGGCGCGGAGGTTGAACGTCGCCCGGTTCTGCTTCACCTCGGCGTAGTCCTCCACGCCGAGGACGATCGTGCGGGCCAGCTCGGAGTCGATCTCGAACTCCCAGATGTAGGACGCCCGCTTGCCGACGTCCTCACCACGGTTCGCAAAACGCTTCATCTCGTAGCAGACCTGGAGGCCCATATCCACGCGCCGATCGGACTCCAGGGTGAACGTGAGCGTCCCCATGAGCTTCCGCGGGTCGGTCTGCTTCGCCCTGTCCGCCGCCGACTGCTTCCAGTACGCGACCAGGCCCATGGACGCCCCGAACAGGGGCGCATAGGTCCGGTTCCCGAGGGTGGACGCGGCCGCTGTCGTCGCCGTCGCGTTCGCCGGCACCCGGTACACGTCTAGGAGTGCGGTGCCGGCCGGCTTGGAGCCCGCCCGGACCTGCACGGCACCTTCGTCGGTCACGTAGATGTAGTCGTCGCGGGTGCCCGACGTGGGCGCGTCCGGTGTCGCCACGGTCGTCGCCGCGAACGGGACAGCGATGGTCTGTGCCTCCCCGCCCGGGAAGATCGCCACGCCGTCCTCCACGGCGTACTCCATGCTGGAGGTGCCGGAAACGACGGCGCCGCGCACCAGCGCGGGACCCTGCGACCGGTACAGCGACCAGATCCACCGCTGCATGTCCTCCGGAGTCGAGCCCTCGAAGATGGGCATGGTCTCCGGTGTGGGCTCTTCCCCCACCTGGATCGGGGGCTTGCCGATGCCGTGAGTCATGAGGCTGTCTCCTTAGACGTAGGGATCCCGCTGGTGGGTCTCCAAGTAGCCCGTGCCGCCCTGGAGGGCGGACAGGCGGGGGGTGTAGGTGTCGCCCGGCTCTAGAGGCATCCACTGCCGGGTGCGGGCCTGGTTCGTGAGGTTCGAGGCGCCGACCCAGACGGTGCCGGTCTGCTCGATCCGCACGGGCTGCCGGGCATCCGTGGGCCACGGCCAGAGGATCGTCCGGCCGGCCGCGGTGATCTGCACGCCCCCGGGGAAGTCCCCGACGATGTACATGGTCGGATAGGACATCTGCGTGCCCTGATTCGTGACCGGCTGGTCCGCGTCCACCGCCGTCCCGTAGGTGAGGACCCCAGGAGCCCCGAACAGGGGGAACGCGAGGCCGACACCGATGCCGCCCGGGAAGGAGTAGGACACCCGGTCCGGGCCATACAGGAACGGATCCACCGAGTAGAGGGACAGCTCCCAGGACGCATAGAACACGGACATGGGCCTGAACGTCACCTGGTCAATGAGCTGCACCTCGGAGGACAGCTCAAACCCGCCGTTCTCGATCACGGCAGTGGACGACCCGCCGTCGCGGAACAGACCTGCCAGGGTGTTCCTGGCCTGCATCTGCTCCGCGGCGGAGGTCGTCTCCACGCGGCCCGTGACCTTGACCGTGCGACCCTGCGCGCGGCCCTTCCCGCCGAGCGCGCCGTGGCGGAGCCGCTCCACGGAGGGCACCTGGAACCCGGGCGAGTCCAGGAGGCCCTCCGTGCCCAGCACCTTCCAGGCGCCCCCGTTGAGGGGCATCCCGCCGATGGTCGCCTTCATCCTCGGACCGCCTCTCGCATGGATCGGATCATCCTGTTCTGCACGCGCTGCGCGGCGACCTCCGCGGCCTCACCGCCCACCTCGTGGAAGTGGTTGGTCACCGAGACGGCGCCGGACTGGGCCACGTGGTCCCGGGTGTCGCGGGCGTTCTTCACCTGCTCGCCGCCACGGAAGCGGACGAGCTCGGGCCCCTGCTCCCCGACCATGTGCCAGCCCGGGGTCGCGTTGAGCGTCCCCGAGGCGTACCCGCGGCCCATGAGGTCCCCGAGGACGCCGCCGCGCTTGTACGCGACGTGCACGTGGTTGTGGTGGATCCGGGCGAGGGTGCCGCTGTTCGCGTACTGCCGGCCGCCACGGTGGACGTTCCGGGCACCCGCCGGGGTGTAGAGCAGCTCGGTCGGCTTGGAGTTGGCCAGGATGTAGTTGAAGAACCGCATCTCCTGCGGGGTCTCCCAGCCGTTCGAGTAGTCCCGGGCACGGTTCTGCGCGTGCATGGACAGCGACCCGGAGGACGTCCTGGCGCCCGGCCGGTAGCCGGAGGTCATCGTCAGCCCGAACCGCTTGGCCACGGACGACGCCCACCCGAGGGACCCGCCCTTGCCGGTCCCCGCCGGGACCCCGCCGGGGGTCTCGTCGTTCTTCCCCTTGAGGAAGTTCCCGATGCCGGACGCAACCTTGTTGATCGCGGCCTTCCCGAGGTCGGTCATGAGCCCGGCCGCGGGAGTGCCGCCCAGGAGGTCCTTCGCGAACGTCTTGAACACGCCCAGCGGGTCGGACACCACGTCCTTCACCCAGGAGGCCTTGTCCTTGAGCCAGTTCGCGCCCTTGGACGCCTTGTCCTTGATCCACGAGAGGACGCCGCCGCCCGCGTACGCGTGACGGCCCGCGCTCGCTGCCCCGTACACGCCTCCGGTGGAGAACGCGTCCGAGAACGTCTGCCCGTTGACCGCGGCAGCGTTGAGGCGTGCCACGCCCCTCGGGCCACCGACTGCGCGGGTGAACTCGGGGCGCATGATCGCCTCGCCACCGGACAGGTCCAGGCGGCCCAGGCTCGGGGAGTAGAACGAATGGACGTCGCGGCCCGGCGTGTACCCGGGGAGGACACCACCGGATGCGAACCCGGCGGACACCTCGGACAGCTTGCCCACGCCGAACTTCCCGGCGATCTTGTTGAAGTTCTTGACGATGCCCTTATTGATCACCGTGTCCACGACGAACTTGATAGGGGCCTTCGCCTTGGCCTTCACGCCGTCCCAGGCCTTGCCGACCGCGGACTTCATGGTCTTGAACGCGGACCCGATCTTGTCCGCGGCCGACTTGAGGCCGCCGACCACGGTGTCCTTGAACCACGAGTAGACGGGCTGGATCACGTTGGACCGGACGGCCTTCCAGATGCTGGACAGTTTGTCCTTCATCGCCTGGAACTTGGAGCGCACCTTCCCGAGGGCGGTGGTGAACCCGGCGACCACGGTATTCTTGAACCAAGAATAGACCGGGGAAATGATCGTATTCCGGACGGCCTTCCAAACCGCGGAAAGCTTCGACTTGAGGAACTCGAACCCGGCCTTAACGTTGTCCACCGCGGTCTTGAACCCCGCGACCACCGTATTCTTGAACCACGAGTAGACGGGCGCGATCACGTTGTTCTTGATGGCGCCCCAGACCTCGCTGAGCTTCCGGTGGAAGATGACGAATCGGCCCTTGATGTAGCCGATAACCCGCTCGAACAGGGGAGCCACCGTGTCCCGGAACCAGGCCACCACTGGAGCGATGATCTTGTCCCGGATCGCGGACCACGTCTCCAGCAGCTTCCGCCGGAGGAGGATGAAGCGGCCCTGGACGTACCCGATGACCTTCTGCAGGAGAGGCCACGCCGTGTTCTGGAACCAGGAGACGACCGCGCCGATGGCGGACTTGATCGCATTCCAGACGGGCAGGATTACCGACCGGTAGAGCCAGGTGAAAACAGGCGCCAGGACGTTCCGGAAAACGGCCACCCACATGTCGATGTAGGTCATGACGACCGCGACGACGACGGCGATTGCGACCTTGATTCCGGTCCACACTGGCTGGATCACGTTGGTGTACAGCCACTGCGCGGCGGTGGCGATGGCCTGCCAGGCGGCCGCGAGCGCAGGGACTAGGGTCCCGGTCACCCAGCCCGCCACGGCGCCGACCGCGGCGCGGATGCCCTGCCAGACTGGGACGAACACGGACTGCCAGAGCCAGATCGCGGCGGCCGAGATGCCGTCCCAGGCGGCCTGGAGGATCGGGACGAGGGTCCCGGTGAACCAGTCCGCGACCGCGGCGGCGGCGGCCTTGATGCCGCCCCACACGGACGCCCAGATCTTCCGGCCCGTCTCCGTCTTGGTGAAGAACAGGATCAGGCCCCCGACGAGCGCGGCGATCGCCGCGATGACGATGCCGATGGGGTTCGCCGTGAGGGCGGCGTTCCACAGCCACGAGGCGGCCGCCGCGACCTTCTGCGCGCCCGCGGCGATCGTCGTGATCGCGGCCCATGCTGACGTGGCCAGGTTGACCAGGCCGATGATGCCCGCGAGCGCACCGAGGGCCACGACGATCGGGCCGACGAGCGGAGCGATCGCGCCCAGGCCGTTGAGCAGCGGAGTGATCCACTCGACCGCGGGGGCGGCCATCTCCATGAGCGTGGTCTGGATCTGCCGGCCGAACTTCTTGAGCTTCGCGCCGGCGGTGTCGCTCATCGTCTTGGCGGCCTTGTCGGTCGCCCCGGCCGTGTCCCCCAGGGAGTCCTGGGCGCCGGACAGGGCTCCGAGGAACCCGGGCAGCTGGTCCTTGCCAATGTCCTCGATCTGCGTGCCGAACAGGCCGGAGGCGAGGGACGCCTGCTTGGCGGGGTCCTTCACGTCCAGGAGGGAGTCCGCGATCGTCTGGGTGGCCTTCTTCGCCTTGTCCCCACCGGCCAGGAGGTCGTTCGCGACCTGCTCCCCGTCGAGGCCGAGCGCCTTGAGAGCGTCCTGGGCGCCCTTGTCGCCCAGGTCCGTCGCGCGGATCCCGAACTCCTTGATCGCGTCGCCGGCCTTGTCGATCGAGATTTCACCGCCGGCAGCGGCCTCGGACAGGATCGACATGGCGTCCTTGCCGTCCATGCCGACCATGGCGAAGTGCTTGGAGTATTCGTCCACCGCGTCCATGAGGGGCTCGACCATCTGCGGGCCGGCCTTCTGCGATGCGGCGGTGAGGAGGTCGAACGCCTCCTGCGGGTCCTTCGCCAGCCCGTTCTTGACGAGGATCCCGGCGGTCTTGGCGGAGTCCCCGACGTCGGTGCCCATGACCTTGGAGAACTGGAGGGCGGACCGGGACGCGGCCTCGATATCGGACTGGGAGGCGTTGCGGAGGTCCGAGAACGCGCCCATCACGGAGCCGGTCGCGTTGGACACGTCCTCCATGGACTCGCCCAGGCCCTCGCTGTAGAGCTTCCCGGCGACCTTGCCGGACACGGCCGCCTGGTCCTCGGTGAGGCCGAGCTGGGCGGCAGTCTGCGCGTTCGCGGACTGGAGGTCCATGCTCGACTTGAAGCCGGCGGCGAGAGCGGCACCGGAGAGGCCCCCGGCGATCGCTCCCGCCTTCTTCCAGTCCTTGGACTTGAGCTGCCCAAGCGCGTCCTTCACGTTGTCCGAGAACCCGGCGATGTCCAGGCCCAGGTACCCGTTCAGCTCACCGATCGACAGCGCCATACGGCCGCCCTCCGTCCTCGGGCGGCAGCCCGTTCGCTATGTCCCCGAGGTGCCTCGGGTGTTGTCTCCGTAGATGGCCCGGTGGAGCCGGGTGGTGGACTCGGTGAGGAGCTGGACTATGCGGACGGACAGCCAGCGCCAGGTGCGCTCATGGATGATCGGTCCGCCGAGGTCGGCCCCGTAGACCTGGTGCATGTCCGCCTCGATCAGCGGCCAGTGCTCCAGGAGGCGACCCCAGGTCAGCCCGCGGCCTTGCGCGCGCTCCCGCTCGGCTTGCGACGGGTACTCGTACCACTCCCAGAGGCCGGTCGCTTCGTCGTACTCGCCCCGCCCGTACGGGTCTTGGGCGCCCGACGCTGCGCCCGGTTGGGCTCCGGTGCTTTTCCCCCCGCGGCCCAGAACTCGGCGGCCATGTCCTCGCCGTGGACGTTCCAGAGGATCGCGGTGATGGCGGCCAGGCGCAGCCGCGGGTAGGAGATGCCGTCCGACAGCATCTCGTCGTACGCGTCGCCCAGGACGTCGGGGTACAGCTCCAGTTCCTCGGCGTCGGAGATGAGCTCCTGCACGTCCTCGTCCGAGGCGCGGTTGTTCTGGGCGTCCTCGGTGACCTCCAGGATTCGCTGGAGCTTGAGGCCGAGCTGGGCGGACACCGCGGGGATGCGGTAGTCCTTGCCATTGATGGGGAGGACGAGCGAGTCGTCCAGGAACTGGTCTAGGTCCTTGAATGCGGACATGGGGTGCGGTCCCTTCGTGGTGCTGCGGATGGTGGGGTGCCGCGCGGCCCCGACGAGGGGGCCGCGCGGTCAGGGGTCACTCGCCCGTCGGGGGCTCCTCGGCGGTCTCCGCGGGGTTCGCGATGGTCTCCCGCTTGCCGGTGCCGGTCAGGGTGATCGTCGCGGTGGACAGGTCCGTGACCGATCCGCCGTCGTCCGAGAACCCGGCCTGCGCGCGGCCCTGGTAGGCCTCGTCGCCGCCGTCGCGGTTGTACCAGCGGACGAGCACGGTGCCGTCGATGCCGAACTGGTCGGAGGCGGTGCGCACGACCTCCTGGCCCGGGTCGTAGGCCTTGTCCGCGGACATCTTGCGGAGGGCCTTGACCTCCAGGGACCAGGACTGCCCGGTGCGAACCTGCGAGGTCCAGCCGTCCGAGTCGTAGTCCGAGTCGTCCTCCAGGTTGTCCTCCTTGCCGGGGGTCAGCTCCTGGACGCCGCGGAGGCTGATCCACTCCTCGGTCTCCGGGTCAGCGGAGCCGGGGAGAACATCGACCTTGAACTTGCGGGCGAGCGTGCTCACCTTGTCTGCGGTGGTAGCCATGGGTGGCTCTCCTTCGTGTGTCAGAACGGCCTGTGCCGTGTCGGGGTGTGGGTCTGCATGTAGTAGGTGTCGGCTTGCTCCCAGCGCCGGTTCCCGTCCTGCCCGAGGGGGGCCGAGACCTGGCGGTGGCATTCGATGACGGGCACGCCGCCGAGGTCGCCCGTCCACGCCTGGAGGACGTCGAACACGGCGCCGGAGGTCGCCCACGTCGTGCGGGGGTCCGTGGTGCCGCGCACCCGGACCTGGACCGCGATGGTGGAGTCCGAGAACGCGGGGTCGTCGGTCACCGTGTAGGCGGTGAGGGTGACCACGCGGTCAGGGGCCTCGGGGACGGCGGCCATGGCGATCACGGGGCCGGGACCGGTGAGGGCACCGGACGGCGACCAGGACGCGATGCCCTCCCCGTCGAGGAGGACGGCGAGGCCGGTCACGATCGCCTCGTGGGTCGTGGTCACAGCGCCCCCTTGATCGCGTCCGCGATGATCCGGCGGACCATCTCCTGGTTCGATGCCAGGGCGTTCTCCAGCCACTTCGCGGTCCTGCCGTCCTTGTGGTGGAGGGTCATGTCCTCGTGCTGCCGGACGGCGTACGGGGTGTCGTAGGAGATGACCGCGCGGAGCTCCCCCTCGTCGGCCGACGCCCGGCCAGACCGCTGGAGGGTGCCCTCCTCGTGGGGAACCTTGTCGTTCGCCTCGGCGAGGACCGCCTCCGCCGCGAGGGCGAGACCACGCGCGGCAGCCGCGCGCACCGCCTCGTCCACCGGGTCACCAGCCGAGAACGTGAAGTCCTTGGACACGGTGTGCCTCCGATCAGGTGAGGGTGGCCTCCACATGGGAGGGGAGGCCGAGGGCTTCGCCATCCCGCCGGTTCGCGCCGATCACCTGGGCGTCACGCTTACGGAGGTGCACGACGGTGCCGACGGTGAACAGGTCCGCCGCGTCCAGCGGCGCGTAGACCGTGGTGGAGGAGACGACTTCGGTGCCCTCCGTGTCGCGCACGAGCTGGAGGGTGTCGTCCACGAAGCACGCGATCGGGTCCGACGTCGGGGCGTACGTGTCGCCCCACGCGCCGGCCCCCTGGAACGTGTCCACGGTGACCTGGTGAATGAACATGGACGAGAGCTCGCTCATCCCGTCACCCACACGCGTCGGTGCCGGACAGCGGCGTCCAGGAGGGATGCCGCCGTGGGCGTGAGCGTCGAGACCGCGGCCGCCTTGTCGTCGGCCGCCCGGGCCGATGCCTGGTAGGACAGGGACGCGGAGCCGATGGACTTGGAGGCGACGACGCCGCCGGTGCTCGTGCCCGCGACACCAGCCGAGGGGTCGATACCGAGAGCGGACCACGCGGCCACCTGGGTCACCACGGCCACCTTGAACGCGTCCGCGATCGCCTCGTCCAGCGGGTAGCCGTCGGAGTCGGTCGCGTAGAGCGCGGTGCGGGTGTAGCCCTCCACGAGCGCGGAGGCGTAGACCAGCTGGGCGTCCACGTCGCCCTGGGGCTCGAGGCCCTGGGGCAGGTCGTCCTTGGTCGCGTAGATGCGCATGGGTGCTCCGTTCTGTGGAGGGTGGACGGCGGGGCTGGCAGGCGCCGCCATGGCAGCCAGGGAGGGGTCCTGGCCGGTTGCGCCTTCACGGGTCCGCTCCCGCGCCCCGCCGTCCGGTCTGAGGGTCAGGCCTCGGTGGCCTCCGGGTCGGGCTCCTCGGTCTCGGGCGGCACCGTTCCCGGCTGCCACTCGGCCGTGTGGGCCTTCTCCGCCGAGTCCTGCTCGGCAGCGTCCGAGGACACCTCGCCGGGCCGGATCGGGCGGACGTCCTGCCGGCCGTGGATCCCCGGGGAGACGACCGAGGGACCGTGCGGGTTGCCGAGCTCGCCCGGCTCCCCCGCGTTGGTCGGCCCCAGGTAGTCGCCCTCCGACGGATCCACGGACCCGTCACGGGGCAGCGCCGGCAGGGTGAGCGGGTAGTCCCGCGGGTCCGCGCTCACGAGGCGGTCACCTGGACCTTGGTGAACACCGCCGCGGCCTTCGTCGCCTTGAGAGCGACGCCGACCGGCCCCATCTCGACCTCGCCCGTCTTGACGGCGCCCGCGGTCGTGAAGTCCGGGGCGTACGCCTGGATGACGGAGGAGCCGACGGTGGAGACACCGTGGAAGCCGTCGAGGCCCATGCGGACGGCGTACAGCGCCACCTGCTTGGACGACTCGGGGATCACGGCCTCCGCGGAGCCGGCCTTGAAGCCGGCATCCATGAGGACGGCGTTCCCGTAGGTGGCGAGGGACGTACCGCGCGGGCCGACCTTCTCCACGTACTGGTTCGCGAACCGGGACGCGGCCTTGATCATGTTGATGGCCTTGCGGTTGGACAGGATGACGCCGGCCTCACCGTCGAGGAGCGAGAGGAGCTCGTCCACGTCGGTGAGGATCTGGAACGCCTTGGCCTGGTCCATCGCGCCGGACCAGTTGTGCACCGAGGTGTCCTCGGTGCTGGTCCCGGTGAGGGACTTCTTGAGCCCGTCGAACGAGTCCTTGTAGGTGCCGGTGGTCGCGGCGGCGTCACCGTTGATCACGGCGTCACCGAACAGGGCCTGCGCGGCCTTGACCTTCTGGCTGGACTGGAGAGCGACCTCGCCAGTGGCGGACGCGCCGACGCGCGACAGCACACGGTCGATCTGGTAGGCGCCACCGAGGACGGCCAGCTGCGTGGACTTCTGCTCGGTGGTCACCTCGTCGGGCGCGTACTCGGTGTTGAGCGCGCGGAACTGCGCCGACGGGGCGGTGACCAGGCGACGGTACGAGTAGGACAGGGTGGCTCCGCCTCCGGCGGGGTTCACCACGTCATCGAACACGATCTGGTCCAGGAGGGGGTTGGTACGGAACTCGTCGATGACGGCGGCCGAGTACGCGCTGGTGGCGTTCTGTGCGGCCTGCTCCAGAGTGACAGGCATGGGGTTCTCCTTCGTGAGGGTGGGTCAGTGGGCACCGTCGGCGGCGAGGCCGTCCGCGATGCTCATGCCGGGCTTGTACTTGCTGGGTGCGCTGTCACCGGTCCCGCCGGTGAAGTCAGCGCTGCTGCGTGCCGCCGCCTGGGTGGACGCGAGTCGGGGGGTGTCCTTGATCGCGTCCCGGATCGCTCCGGTGATCGCGTCCTGGTCGGACGGGTCCAGGTCGGTGAGCCGGTCCAGGAAGGACCGGGAGTCGAGGAGCGCGGCGGCGTCACCGCCGACGGCAGGTGCGGCGCGATGCACGGCGAGCTCGACGCGGGCCTGGCGGGCCTCGGTCTCAGCCTTCTCGCGGGCAGCGGATGCTGCCTTGAGTGGGTCCTCGTCGGCGTCCTCGCCCGTGTCGATGCCAGCGGCCTTGAGGACGGCGCGGAGCTTCGCATCAGCCTCCTGCCGCTCTGCCTCCCGGGAGGTGCGGTGCTTCGCGTTCTCCCGGCGGAGACGCTCGATTTCCACGTGCGCCTTCTGCGGGTCCCTCCAGGGGCTCTCCTCGGCCTGCTCCTGCTCGGCCGCCTTGTCCTGCGCCTCCTGCGTCTTGCGGAGGTCGGCGGGGGTCGGGGTGGTCGGGGGCGTGTTCGTCGCCTGGGTGGACGCCTGCGCGTCCTGGGGCGCGCTCTGCGCCCCATCGGTGGTGCCGCTTTCGGTGGTGCTGGCCTCGGTAGCCATAGGACCCTCCTGGGGTGATCGCCCCGCGCCTGGCGGGGATGGTGTTGTCGGTCAGCGAGCCGTGAGGCTCGTCCGGTACGAGAGCGACTTCCGGCCGTTCTCCTCGCGCCACGCCTTGAACTGCGACTGGCGGGCACGGAGCTTGGTACGGGTCCGCTTCGCCTCCGGCGAGTCCGGCCCGTAGAACGCGGCGTCCATGTCGGCGCGCCGCTTCCACCCGCGCACCTGCCGCTCGTAGGAGCGCTGCCGCTGCCGGGTCTCGTAGACCTTCGGGTCAGCCGGCGCCGCCTTCGCCCGAGACGAGTGCCCGGGCAGGTACAGGCCCACGGTGTGCGTGCAGTTCGGGTGCTGGAACCCTGCCGCGCGCGCCCGGTCGATCGTCCCGGCGACGCGCACCCCATCCGAGAGGCGGCCGCTCGTGCGTCCCGTGAGGGACAGGACGCGGCCTTGCCACGGCGAGCACTCCGGGCAGGACTCCGGGGACGTGGAGACCTTCACGAGGTCCTGCCCGAGGTCCTTGAGCTGGTCCGTGTGCCCGGCGATCGCGGCCTGCCCGGCCGTGGTGCGAGTCGCCATCTCCGCGTAGGACGCGAGGTCCCAGCGGCGGCCGGACCGGTCACGGAACGCCCGCACGCCCCGGTCCGCGTACTTGCCGAGGGCGGAGCGTGCCGCCTCCCGACGGGATGCCGTGCCGGTGAGGACCTGCGCGGCGGTCTCCGCGGTGACGTCCTGGTACATGTCCGAGACGGCGCGGACCACGCGCGGGGCAGCGCCCGCCTGCGTCGCCACGAGGGACTCCACGAGCGCCTGCACCGCCTGGGAGGCGTTGATCCCGCCGAGGGGCTCCGGGACGATCCCCAGGCCCTTCACGTCGAGGTGCGCCGCCGTGAGGCCCTGCTGGTAGGCCTCCGCGATCACGCGCTCGAACAGGGCCGGTGCGGCCTCGTCCAGGCGCCGCATGTACCGGTCCAGCTCCTGGAGGACACCGGGGAGCTCGGCCGCCTTCTGCTGCGCCCAATCCGGGGCGTCCAGCCCATCCGCGAGACGCCGGGTGATCACGCGGACCGCGTGGTCCTCCGCTGCCTCGTAGATGAGGCGGACGCGCTGGGCGACCTCGCGGGCCATGTCGGGAGACGCGGGCATGGGTCACTCCTCGCCGGTCGGCTCCTCGTCGGGCTCGTCTGCCGTGGGGAGGCCGGCGCCGAACGCGCCGAGGTACTCGGGATCCGGGGCCGGCTCGCCCGCCTCCTCCTGGATGCGGGCCACCTCCTCGTCCACCTCGGTGTCCGACCAGTCCGGGTGGACCATCTGCACGCGCGTCTTGACCGACGCGGCCATGGCCTGCGAGAGGAGTTGCGCCGTGCGCGCCAGGGTCTCCTGCGAGTCCTGGATGGTGTTCCCGAACTGCACGGAGACCGGCAGGTCCGTCTTGACGTTCGACCGGAACACCGCCCGGTCAATCGCCAGGCTCTTGTCGGCCAGGGCCGTCAACGCCTCCTGCCATGCCCGGATCTTCCGGTCGCGGGTCGTGTAGGTCCGGGACTCACGGGAGCGGACCTCCGTAGCCGTCAGTGCGCCGCCGTCGCTGTTCTCCCCGAACGTCTGCGCGGAGTAGCCGGCGCCCGCGATGATCTGCTTATACAGGCCAGCCACGGTCCGCTCGTGCTGCTCCACTCGAATGTCGAACTGCACGGCCTTGATCGGCAGGCCACCATCGGAATCCATCGCGGACGGGGGCGTGTTCACGCCCTCGTAGACCTCACGGTCCAGGTCGAGGGTCGCGCCCTGCCCGGGGCCGTTGTCGTCCAGGAGAGCCTGGGAGGCGACGATGCGGGCCTTGCCGATACGGAGGTCCCGCATCCACGACGACCACGCCTCGTCGTACTGGTCGAGGAGATCTTCCACGCCGTCCAGGTCGGAGCGGCCGAGGTTCGCGCCGATCGGGTGCTCCCGCCAGTCCCGGTTGGGGATCTGGTTGGGGACGTACACGACGGCGAGGCCGGGGGTGAGGGTAGAGACCTGGGAGTCGGCATCCACGACGTCCGCGAACCCGGCGGTTGCGTTGGCCTCGGTGAGGGGGACGACGCGCCCCAGGGCGACGTCGGTGCCCTGGTAGAGCTCGTGGCGGACGATGCCGATGCCGTCCTGGTCGGTCTCGTGTCGTTCGAGGTGTCGCCACACGGTGCCGCCATCGCGCTTCACCGTGGCCCAGAACGTGACAGCGACCAGGCGGCCCCACCGGAACTCCGGGATCGCACGGTCCGCGTCCACTCGGGTGATGAACGGGTGCTGTGCGATGCTCTGGTCCCAGGCGACGCGGAGGTACACGCCACCGAGCGCCGCCGCGAGCTCTGCGGCCGCCGCGAGGACGTTGTGCGCGCCCTCGCCCATGATGAGCTCCAGGCGCTCCTGGGTCGTGTCGTCGTCCACGGTGAGCATGGGGGGCTTGCCGAACAGGAGGTCGGCCGATGCCTGGCACAGCTCCGAGGCGACGGGGACGTGGATCTTCGTCTGGGGCCGGGAGGTCTCCTCCTGGGTCTGTCCCCAGAACCAGCGGCGCACCGCACCCGCCACAGCACCGAACACGCCCTGCCGGCGGAACGGGGACTGCGTGGTGTCCTGCGTGTACAGGGTGGACAGCTTCGCGGTATCGCCCGAGTACCAGGCAGACCAGCGGGCCATCGCCGGAAGAATCTCCGCGAGCTCCTCCGGGGGCCACGCGTCACGCTGCGGCATCTTGTGACCTCCTGGTCCATTCGTCTATCCACGGCCGCCAGACGGTCTCCGTGGTCGTGATCGCGTACCGCATCGCGTCCAGCGAGTGGTCCGCGACCTTGAGGGGCTTGTCCTCGCCCTTTTCGGTGGCCTTCGGGTCCCACGCGTAGGAGGGGGCCTCCTCGATCACGCCCGTGCACCGGTCGCTGATGTGGAGGGCGCCGAGGGTGAGGAGGGAGGCGACGGTGCGGATGCCGTAGGCCACGTGGTTGTTGCCGTCCATGACGCGGCGTTCCCCGTCCAGTCGCATCTGGACCTTGAGGGAGGCGGCGGCGGGGTCGAGGATCAGCCACTCGGGGGTGAGGTCGGGCTGATCGGGTAGGTGGGGCTCGTGGAGCCAGTCGCGGACCTGCGCCGAGATTTGCGCGTCGGTGAGGCGACGGCCGGTCACGGATGGGTCGTGCCGCCACTCGTCCACGAGGTAGAGCGTGTCGTCCTCCCCCAGGCCGAGGAGTACGGCCGAGGACGGGTTGGTGGTGCCGTAGTCCATGCCGGCGGCGAGGAGGCGCCGCATCCGCGGCAGCGTCTCCCAGGGGATGACGTGCTGGGCAGGGTCCCAGGAGTCGTAGATCGCGCCCTCCGCGCTGACCCACTCCCCGAGGATGAACCGGCGGTACCAGAGGCCCGTGAACTCCCGCTTCTTCGCCTCCACGTACTCCGCCGACAGGGCGGGGTTGTCGTCCATCGTGAAGTGGAAGATCCGCCAGTCTGGTAGTGCGTCCAGGCGGTTGAGGTAGCGGCGGCGGAGCCAGTGGGACTGGCTGTCCGGGTTCGTGGTGAAGAACAGGGTGGCGCCCGGGATGGACAGGCGGCCGAGGAGCTGCACGAACGTCTGTTCCGGCATGAGCGTCGCCTCGTCCACGTAGGCGCCGGCGAGGGTGAGGCCACGGATCACGGCCTCCGAGCGCTTGTCGGAGAACCCGACGAGCTGGACCTCGCGGCCCATGATCCACGCGACGTTGGACCCGCGGGTGTGGCGGACGATCGACGGGTGCAGGTTCACGAGGGGGTCCAGGACGTTCCGCTGGATCGTCGTCAGGGTCCATCCGAGGATCGCCAGATGCCCCTCCGGGGAGGCCATCGCGTACTCGGAGAACCGGATCAGGGAGGCGATGGTCTTGCCCGACCGGATGGAGCCCTCCCAGCCGTTGACGGCGCCGGTGGACTCGAGGATGGATGCCCGCTGGGCCGTGGACAGGCCAGGCATCGCGTCCCCCTCCGGTCAGTCCCCCTGGTTCAGGTCGTAGCCGCACGACGGGCAGAGGCGCTCCGTCGGGCCGGACGGTGTGGGGGTCGGCTTCTCCGGTGGGCCGGCGAGGTCGCGGAGGAGGTCGTCCAGGTCGTCGCCGTCGTAGCCGGTGCCCGCGTACCCGTCGAGAGACTGGAGCATGACCACGAGCGCGGCCGTGTCGTAGTCCGCGAGGTCGCTGGTGCGGTTGTCCGCGAGGGCGATACGGGTGGCGGCGTCATCGTCCAGGTCCAGGAGGATCGCGGGGACCGTGGCCATGCCGAGCTGCTGGGCGGCCTGCGCCCGGTGGTTCCCGGCGATGACCTCCAGCGGCCGGCCCGTGAGCGTGCCCTGGTTGACGATGATCGGCTGGTACACGCCGTTGGTCCGCATGGACTCCACGACGGCGCCGACGTCGCCCTGGCGGGGGTTGCCCGGGAGGAGCGCGAGGTCAGCGACTGGTACGTGGTGGATGGTGAGGTCGTGCACCTGCTGCCTCCTCCCGGGAAGTGAGGGGGGCGGTGAAGCCGTCGGCCATCGCGGCGAGGCGCTGCCTGAGCTCGGCGTCCACGGCCCGCGGCACGGGCGTGCGGTCCATGATCGCCTCGCCTTGGTCGTTGACCGACGCGATGGTCGTCTCCACGGGCAGGGGGAACGGGACGTGCATGGTGCCCTCCGCGAGGACGTCACGCCGGCCGAACAGGCCACGGCCCACGCGGGGGATCCGCACCCGGTACTCGATGATCACGGGAGTCTCGACGTGCTCACGCATCCGGGGCCTCCTCGCGCTGGATGAGGGTGGACAGGAGCGACGCGGCCTCAGCGACCCCGGCGCCCTGCTGGGGCGTGTACAGGCCGAGGAGCTTGGCCTGCTGGTCGTTGGCCTTGAGGATCACGTCCGCCGAGCGGGGGTCACGGATCGTCTCCATGTGGGCGCGGACGATCATCTGGCCGCGCTGGAGGATCATGTCTCGCGCCAGCTTGAGGTTCTCGTCCTTGTGTTCCAGGGCCTGCTTGTTGACGATCCTCGCCACCGTGGACTTGGACAGGTGCATCTGCTCCGCGACCTTCGCGTAGGCGAGGCCGGAGGCTGCGAGCTGGTAGACGCGGAGGTCGCGGTCCTCGCGTTCGATGGATCGTCGTGTGGCCATGGGTGCGTTCTCCGTCTAGGAATGACTGGAGCCCACCACCCGGGTGGGGTGATGGGCTCGTGTGCGGCGCCTGGCCGCTCATGGGGTTGGTGCGGCCGCCCGGCCCGTGCCCCGAGAGATAGGCGGGCCGGGCGGCCTGCTGGTGTCGTGCCGGGGAGCGCCCGCCGAGGTGCTCGACCCAGTAGTGACCAGTCGATCAGAATCTACAGGTGATCGTGCGTCTACGCAAGTCGTCATGCGCACCCGCACGGCGTGGTCAGAACTTCTTGGAGTCCGACCCCAGCGCCTTGTCCACCGTCGCGGACATGTCCAGGTCCGTCGTCACCGCCACGAAGTCATCCCCCTCCGCGGCGATCCCGTGCTCCATGGCGTCCTTGAGCTCGTCGCCCTGCTCCTTGAGGACGTCCGAGTCGCCTGCCACGACCATGACGAGCTGGGCGTCCCCGTCCACGTTGCACACGGACCCGGTGTAGTCGCCATCGGAGTTGGTCTCCCAGTCGCACTCGGCGCCGGCGTCGGTGATCTTCTGCTGGTAGTCCTCGGACACGCCGAGGTGGTCGTAGGGCTCCTCTCCCCCACAGGCTGCGAGGGCTGCGGTGGCGGTGAGGACGGCGGCGGTGGCGGCGATTCGGCGGATGGTGTGCATGGGGTGCTCCTTGAGGGGGTGATGCTGGGAAGTCACAGCGACTTTCCAGGGTGCCAGGTGGGTGGGACGCACGAGGGCTGGCGGGGTCACGATCGCGTTGCGGTGTCCCGCCGCATTGCGTCCCGTCGTCAGGTGGTCGGCTTGTAGGGGTTCGGGGTGAAGGTGAGGGGCGCGTATGGGGCGTCGAGTGCGTGGTCGTGCCAGCCTGCGCTGTGGCCCTTCCCCCACGCCTCGGCCTGCGCCTCCCGCACGATGGGCAGGACAGCATCGGCCAACTCCTCTGCCTCGGACCACTCGCGGTCGCACGTCGGGTCATCCGGCGCGCACCTGCACGGGTAGTTCATCGCCAGGAACGGCTGGATTCGGGCCGCGATCCTCCCGCGCAGGTCGGTCGGTTCTGTGGTCATCACTCGGTCTCCCTCACGTTGGTCACGTCGCGTCCGGTGAGGACGCCGCTCTGGTTCGTGAGACTCTTGCCCAGCAGGCCCACGGTCATGCCGAGTCGCCAGATCATGCCGCCCCGGCCCGGCTCGATGAGCGTCGGGCCCTCATCGGAGTAGTCGACCTTGCCCTTGATGAGCGCGGCGATCTGGCCGATGTTCTCCTTGGTGATCGTGGCGACGGTGACGGTCCTGACCGTCGTCACCTCGTAGGTCTTGAACGGGCTGTCAGTCATCTCGCTTCTCCTCGTCTCGTCGGTCATCGCTGGGCCTCCCTCGCGGCGGTCAGGGCACGGATCGTGTCGCAGGGGTAGTCCACCTCGTGGGCGTACCCCCAGTCCTCCATCCAGTCCTGGTCCTCCACGGCGTGGATCACGTCCTCCGATGAGCACTCGGCGCAGAACCGGCGGAGCACTATGCGCTCATCGTCGTCGCCGTACACCCACGTGCCGTTCGCGCTGTCCAGCTCGTAGACGATGACCTCGCGGTGGAGGTCGCGAACGATGCGCTCGGCGTCGGTCGGCGGGAGGGACGCGGCCCACGCGCGCACTGCGCCGGGCTGAACGGTCTCGATCATTTCAAGGAGTCGCGAGGTGAGGATGGTCGTGGCGTGGGCGTCGTCCATGTTGTCGTGGCCGAGATGGACGCCGATGCTGTCCTCCTCGTCGCGTCGGATCACGAGTTCCATAGAGTGCGTGTCGATCTGCCAATCGTGGGTCGGGTTCATCGTTCGTTCTCCTTCTCGGTGTTCCGGTGCACTGGGCACTCGGGGTTCGGTTCCATGTCGAGGTACGCCGGGATGTGCGGCTCACCTGGGATGCGGACCTCGGTGACGTGGCACGTGCAGTCCGCGCAGACGTGGGTCATGTAGTGGTACGGCGTCACGCCGCAGTGAGCACACTGCTCGCTCATCGCTCCTCCTCGGGTGCGAGTCCCACAGCGGCCAGGGCGTGCGCCAGGGCCTCGGCGTGGGTGGGGTGCCAGGAGAACGTGCGGTTGGTTCGAGGTCCGTGGTGCCGGATCGTCTGCCAACCGAAGTAGTTCCGGCACTTCCTGACCTCCACCCTCTCGGCGCGCTTCACGATGCACCGTCCTCGATCGGAGGGGTTTCCCTGCACCGTGAGCACAGGTCGCCCCACTTGTCCGCGATGAACCATCCCCGCTCACGCATCGCGGCAGGAGACGGGAGCAGGGACTGCTGGTATGCGAGGTCGCCGCTGGTGGCCCCGCAACGGTCACAGATCCACGTCCAGACGGGTCGGGTGGTGTGCGTCCGGGTCATCGCTCGCCCTCACCGTCCTCGGGTGCGCGGACGCCACGCTCGGCCAGGAATTCGGCGAACTTGCCCCGGTCTTCCTGATCGGTCGCGAACCACTCATCCAGGACGACCTGGATGGCCTCGGCTCCCTCGGGTCGCTTCGGGGTCGGCGGGTCCAGGAGACGACGCTCGATGGCGCCCCCGGGGATTCGCACCTCGCAGCTCAGCGGACCCGCCGCCGTGCGCCGCATGTACGGCCCATCCGCGACGCGCTCCAGGTACTCCGCACCCTCGGGGATGGTCCCATCAGCGGGCACGTGCGCGGCCTCCCACGCGGCGTCCAGATGGTCGCGGGCGGTCATGGCTGCGGTGCGGTCCTTCGACCCCCAGAGCACTGCGTTCAGTTCGGCCTGTAGCCGCGCGCGCTCAAGCTCGGTCTTAACCGCGCGGGCCTTCCAGCCCGCCGCAACGTCGTTGCAGTGCTGCCCGCCGCGGATCGCCCGCATGACGAGTCCGTCCTCGTCGTGGATCTTCCGGGTGAGGTGTCGCGCGGTCTCCTTCCATAGGGCCGCGGACGCCTCGGCGTCATCCGCGCGACGGGCCTGCTCCTGCTCGTTGGCCTCCCACTCGTCCTTCTCACGGACGGCGGTGCCGTACTGCTCGCGCAGATCTTCGAGCGCGGCTTCGGCCTCCGCCGCGCGGGTGCGCTCACGCTCGGCGGCTTCCTGCCATTCAGCGCGCAGACGCTCCGCGTGAGCCTCGCCAGCGCGCGCAAGTCCGAGCGCTTCGGCCTCGTCGCCCGTTGGGGCCGGGGCGGCAGACAGGGCGGCGGTGAGGATCTCCCCTGTGTAGCTCCGCCACTCGGTGCCGCCCCACCAGGGGGCTGGCATGGACTGCCCGGCTGCGTCCATTGCGGCCTGCACCATCTTGTCGGTGACCGTGGACGGCAGGGACTCGGAGAGCGGGGACCAGCCAGCGGCAGCCATGCTCTCGTCGGACTCCCAGACCGGGTACCCGCTCGTCCTCCACTGGACGGAATCGCCCCCGGCGCGCGCGGCGATCCTCCCGTCCGGGTGAGTCGCGAAGCGGGCAGTGCGGAAGTCGTCTGCGGTGTGGGTCATTTCTTCCTCCTGGTGATGATGTGATCGGCGGCCACGAGGACCATCACGATCAGGCCCCCGACGATCGGGAAGATCCCGAACGCGTAGACCAGGGCGGTCAGGACGCTCACGGGTGCTCCTCGTTCCAGCGGCCCGGGGTGAACCGGGAGGGGGTCCAATCAGCGGCCTCGGAGCAGTCGGGCTCGTGGCCCTCGATGCGGTCGCAGTACGGGCACGCGTCCGCCGGCGGCTCCGGTGGGGTGAGGACTTCCGGGTCTTGGTAGGTGATGAGGTCAGGGATCGGGGTCATGACCTCGCCCCCTTCCTGAGCTTGTCGATGAGCGACTCCAGGTCGTCGGCCGCCGCCTCCGCGTCGTACGCGGCGGAGCTCGCCCGGCCGGCGGCCTCCTCGGCGTCGGAGATTGCCTCCCCGAGCTCGTCGAGACTGACGGCACCCTCGGGGATGAGGTCGAGGATCGCGGCCGCGGGGACGGTGATGACTCCGTAGCGGCCGGCGTTAGCTGCGAGGAGACGCAGGTCCTCGATTGAGTCCACTGGATCGACGCCCGTATCGCGCCCGCGGAGCTTGCGCGCCATCACGAGAGCACCTCGAACGCGAACGTCCCGGCGTCGCCCTCGACGGTGGCCGCGCCCTTCGTGCGGATCTTGTCCGCGGCCGTCTTGGCCTTCGCCCGGGAGGCGTAGCCGTTGTCGGTGAGGTAGTAGGCGACCCCGAACTTCGCGGCCTCCTCCAGGTCCGTGAAGCGGCGGGTGCGCTCGCCCTGGGGTCCGGTGATGCGGAGTATGGCCATGGCCCCTCCTGGCAGGAACGTGGGGTTCTTGATGTCGATGACATGGGCCTTGATGTGGCCCTGCCACAGGTCGGGGTCCGTGCGCGCGTCGTCGCTCCAGGGCATGGCCCACCAGAGGCGGAGCTTCGGGGACTGGGCGCTGATCTGCCAGGTGCCGGGGTGGCCGTCGATCTGGCATATCTGGCCGGCCTTGGGTGCGAGCAGGGGCGGGATGGTGCTCATGCCGCCTCCTCGAACATCGCGGCGGCCTGGTAGGTGGTCACGTGGGCGCGGTCGCAGAGCTCGAACCAGTGCGTGGAGCACAGGCCGTAGGCGACGCGGCGGGCGCGGCAGCAGTAGCGGGCGCATCGGGCGTGGTGGTGCATGAGGGCTCCTCGTTGTGTGTGCGGGCGCATCTTCTTCATGCGTCTACGCATACTCTAGGGCAGTCCATGCGCTCGCGCAAGTCTGCATGCGTGGACGCTAGAGCCCGTACGGCGAGGAGACCCCCAGCACCCTCGCCAGCTCCAGCACCTCCCCCAGCGACACCCGCCGCCGACGGGCCGTCCCGTACGCGCACAGCCGCCCGTCACGGACCCACTGGCCGATCGTCCACGCCGACCGGCCCACCGCCTCCCCCGCCGTCGCGGTGTCCACGAGGTCACGAGGCATGACGCACCGCCTCGACCGTCGAACGCTCACCGCACCGGGTGCACTCCAGTGTCCCGCCCACAGAGCGGAGGAACTGCCGGCGGTGGCAGGCGGGGCAGATCATCGCCCGTACGCCCGGCGTGCCCTTCGGAATGTCCGTGATCGCGACCGCGCGGTGCACGAGCGCCTCCAGGTCTCCGAGGAGGACCGGCGCCCGGTACGAGCGGCGGAGGGCGTCCTGGGTGTCCAGGAGTGCGCGGGCGGTCCCGTCGATCGTCACGGGCAGCCTGGGGGTGCCGAGGCCGCGGAGGGCGTCGGCCAGCGCCGTGTAGAGCTCGCCGCGGACCTCCACGGCCGCGGGGTTGATCGGCAGCCCCGGGGCGGTGGTCCCGCGGACCTGCTCGCCGTAGCGGCCGCGCTTCCCGATCGCGGACTCCAGGTCCGCCTCCAGGCCGTCGCACCGGCCGAGGAGGTCCAGGAGTCGGGGCCAGCATCGGGGGTCACCGTTCTTGCCCTTGAGGCACAGGGTGCCGTTCATCGTCGGGGCACCGCAGTACCCGCACCTGGGGGCGCTCATGCCGTCCTCCCGATCTGCTCGCGACCGGAGGACATGCCGCGCGGCTGGTGCTCCTCGATGACGAGGGGGCGACGGCTGGCGGGCAGCTCGCGCCGCTCCAGCTTGGCGTTGGGATACGCCGCGGAGATCTGGTGGTCCGCCAGATCCATCGCCTGCTCCGGCGTGCACCCGTCCCCGATCGCGTGCTTCGCGGACCGGAGCCACTCCGGCCACCGGCCGGGCGGCAGACCATCCGGCGGGGTGAGGGCGTGGTCCCCGGCGGCCTTCACGCGCTCCTCGCGGAGGACCTTCACCTCCGCGATGACGTGGCCGGGCTGGAGGACCTGGAGCTGGGGACGGCGGACGATGCGCAGAACAGCCGCCTCGGCGTCCTCGTAGCGGGTCTCCCCCAGGATCTGCACCCACGCCGCCAGGCGCGGGTCCTGCATGGACGAGAGCCCGGGGAACCGGGTGTCGGCGCCGGCGGCGATGGTGAGGAGTTCGGCCATCTGGTCGATGCGGATCATGCGAGCCTCCTGGCTTCGGGGTAGGGCTGGGTGGGGAGCTGCTGGGTGTCCTCGGCGGCACGGGCCGCGCGGAACTGCTGGACGACGGAGAGGGACTGGGCGAAGCCGTCACGCGGTGCGGGCCCGCCTCGGGACGGGAGTGGTCCGTTCTCCCAGCAGTGGCCGCTGAGCCACGTGGCGGGGAGCTTCGTGTAGGCGTCGGAGCGGTTCGGGTCATCCCGGTACCGCTCGGCGCCTTCGATCAGGACGTCGTTGGACACGGACCGGCGCGCCGTCTTCCAGGGGCTGAGCGCCTTCCGCTTGTCGTCCTTGCGGGGGTAGGCCCTCCACCACGTCTCGAACTCGTCCGGGTACACGAACGCGCGGCTCTGCCGCGTGGAACCGGCGGAGGAGCTTGTAGTAGAGACCTCTCGGTCTCGTTCTCGTTCTCGTTCTAGTTCGCGTTTGTTCCTGCTTCCGGCCTGGACCAGCGGGAACAGTCCGTCCGAGGGGGTCTCGGCGGGCTGCTGCACGTGGCCCATGGAGGGGGTCTCCGGGGTGGTGTGCTCCCCCGTTGTTCGCGCTTGTTCGTCGCTTGTTCGGGGGGTGTTCCCGTTTGTTCCTGCTTTCTTCTGTGACCTGCGCTTTTCGGCCGACCTGCGGCCTGCTTCGGCTCGTTTCTCGGACACGTCGCGGTCCTTCGCCAGGCTCTCCTGGCGCTCGTCCCAGTCGTGGAACAGGTAGTCGGTGCCGTCGCGGTCCCAGAGGCCGGAGGAGACGAGCTCGGCAGCCTCGTCGGCCGTGCCGTCGAAGATGAAGAGCAGGTGCCCGGGGATGCGGCCGTACGTCTTGGACTCCTTGGACCAGGAGAACGAGGACGTCCACAGCGCCTTCCCGCCCTTGGACAGGCCCACCCACTTCTCGTGTCGCCAGAGATCGCCGTAGACCTTGCCCCATGGCACGCCGCCGCTCATGCCGGCCTCGTGCCGACGAGCAGGGCCACGAGGTCCCGGACGGTCATGGTCACGTACTGGTCGGCCGGGTCCGCCGTTCCGCGGCGCTTGTGGACCACGAGACCGGCCACGGCATCGTCGTTGCCCATCTCCACGTGGGACTCGTGGACCCACCCGGCAAGGTCGGTGCGGGCCACGTCCTTGCACTCGATGACGACCCGGCCGCCGAGGACGGCGCGCACGCCGCCCACGTCGCCGCGGTCCTTCGCCCCGTGCTTCACGCGCCGGTCGATCCGGTCATCCACGGTCGCGGCGAGGTAGTCCGCTACCGACCGCTCGAACCTGGTGCCGGCGGCGCGCGCGCTCGCTCGTGAGCGTCCCATGGGGTCCTCCTTCTCTCGTGTGGGTGCTGCTGTTCGCGTGCCCCGGCTCGGTCGTGAGCCGTCGCCGCCCTGCGCGGGGCCGGGGCGGTGGGTCAGGTGGTGGTACGCGCCGCTCGGCGCGCCCGGTAGGTGCGCTGCCTCTCGCGCTCGCAGACTCGGCACCGGAGGCGCCCAGACCGGAGCACGAGCTCCGAGTTCGGGTGACCGTGGAGGCACTCCCCGAGCGGCCAGTCCCTCCCGGCCGTGCGCCGGGCGTTCTCGTGGTTCGTGACCATGCGGAGGTGCTCGCGGCGGACGCACCGGCGGTTCTTGCACAGGTGGTCGATGGTGAGCCCGCCGGGGATCGGCCCCTGCCAGTACGTCCACGCCGCTCGGTGCGCGGTCGTGGTCGCGGAGTGCCGCACGCCCTCGTCGTCCAGCCACGCCCACGACTTCTGGGCGTACCCGTGGGAGCCGACCGAGTACGTGGACACGTAGCACCCGTCCTCGTCCTCGACGTAGGCGTGAGCGGCCGCCATCGCGGCACCGTGCGGGATCGCGTGCCGAGTGACCGGAGCGTGCCGGGAGCGGGCCTCAGAAAGGAGGTTCCGAGTAGTCACCGGTCCCACCTCCCTGGGGTGCGTAGCCGCCGCCCTGCGGTGCGCCCTGGCCGGGCTGTGCGGCGTCGGGCCACGTCTGCCCGCCCTGGGGCTGCCCGGGGCCGGAGAACCCGCCCTGCTGACCCTGCGGCGCCGCGTACGCCTGTCCCCCGCCCTGCTGTCGGTTGACCTTGACCGGCTTCGCGGTCGCGTACCGGAGCGACGGGCCGATCTCCAGCACGTCCAGTTCGATGGACGTGCGCTGGTTCCCCTCCCGGTCGGTGAACGACCGCTGGCGGAGGTGGCCCTGGGCGATGACGCGGGAGCCCTTCTCCAGGGACTCCGCGACGTTCTCCGCGGCGTCGCGCCACGCGGACGAGCGCAGGAACAGGGCTTCCCCGTCCTCCCACTGCTGGGACTGCCGGTTGAACGTGCGCGGGGTGGACGCGATGGTGAAGCCGGCGACGGCGATGCCGGCCTGGGTGAAGCGCAGCTCCGGGTCGGCGGTCAGGTTGCCGACGACGGTCACGATCGTTTCGTTGCTCATGCGGTGGTCTCCTTCATGGGGTGGGTGGTGAGGCTGGTGGAGCCGTCGGGGAGGAGGTAGACCTCCCCGCGCGGCGTGGTGATCGGGACCTCCGCAGGGGTGAGGATCCCGAGGCGGCGGACCATGAGGCCCGCCGCGTAGGCCGCCGCCGGGTGGGCATGGACCCAGCCGTGGCAACCCGTGGTCCCGGAGCCGCACAGGAGGACGAGGTTCGCCGGGCTGTGCGGCGAGTCCCCTCCCCTGCCCTGCCGGTGGTGGATGGACCCGCCCGCGGTGTAGACGCCGCACCGCTGGCACTGGTCCCGGTCCCTCCACCGGACGAGCTCGGCCACGTCCCGGGGGACGCGGGGCCGAGTCACGCGGCGGCCTTGAGGTCGGCGCCCCGCTGGGCGAACGCGGCCCGGAGGCCCTCATCCACGGCGTGCGCGGCGGCGGCGTCCTGCCACACGGCGCCGAGGTCCTGCACCGTCGCGGCCTTCGCGATCCGGTCCAGCCACTGCGGGGAGTCCTCCACGACCTCGGCGTCGATTACGGCGTCCTCCTCGCCGGGCTCCGCCATGCGCTCCTCGTGGACCTGGGCGGCCTGCTGGGGCTGCCCCGCCTGGTCCATCTCGTCCGTGGAGTACAGGCCGGACAGATCCTGCGGGAACGCCTTGCGGAGCGCCAGCATCTCGGCGCACTTCGCGATCATCGTGGCGGGCATCTTCTGCCACATGGGCCCGCCCGCGTTGTACTCGGAGAACCGGGCGACGCCGTAGACGGCCTCACGGAAACCGGTGCGGTACACGCCGACGCGGGCAGCCGCAGGGGCCTCCTGGTCCAGCCACACGTCCAACCACTCCCGGCCGTCCGCGGTCCACTGGGCGGCGGTCTGCCCCTCGTACTGGCCGGAGCGCTCCGCGATCAGGCGGGCGCCGTCGATGGAGACCTGGATCCCCCAGCGGCCCTTCCGGCAGATCGCGTAGATCTGGCGGGCGATGGGATCCAGGCCCGTCCGGCGGCAGTGCGCCAGGAAGGACTCCACGGTCGCGCGCGGGGCGAGGTCCATGCCCCCGCGTGGGTTGCGGGTGATCAGCCCGGCGGCCTCCACGAGGGCGGCCTCCTGCTGCGTCCAGTCGTTCGGGTCCCCACTCTCGGGGAGGGCGAGCTCTCGGGTGCTCATGTCTGCTGTCTCCTTCACTTCACGAGGAACTGGCGGCCGGGCTTGCCGGCCTTCATGTAGTCGTCGGGGTTGATGCCGTCGGCGCGCATCGCGTCCTTGTCGAGCGACGTGCGGGGCTTCGTGGGCTTCCACGTGACGAGCTGCGTGCCGTCGCGGGAGCGGAGTACCTCCGCGCCGCCCATGGCCTCCTGGACGATCGCCTCGGCGGCCTTGACCTCCTCCGCGATGTACTTGGCATCGGCCTTGAGGGTCGCGAGGCCCTGCACGGTCTCGGACAGGTCGTCCCACGGGTCGATGACGACCTCGGTGCCGTCGGCCGGGGGCACGTAGGCGATCTCCCGGGACGGCTCCGGGGTGTCGTCCGGGGCGCTGCCGTCCTGCACGGTCGCCCAGAAATCGGCGGCCAGGTCCGCGAGGGTCTCGATCAGTCCCTGGTCCGCGTCGTACGGGCCGAGGATGAACGGCACCCGGTCCACCTCCGCGATGAACCAGAGGACGGTGCGGCCGGTGACGTAGGCGTACCAATGGGCCTGGACCCACGCCTTCGGGTGGACACGACCGGAGGTCCACCAGTCCACGGCCTCGGCGCGGCCCCCGGTCGTCTTGATTTCCAGGAGGCCGTCGGTGCCGACGAGACGGTCCGGGTTCGCGAGCGCCCAGGGGCGGTCCTTCCGTGCCCACGTGCCCGTGTTCCGGACCTTGAGCCCGGTCTCCCGGGTGAAGCGGTCCGCGAGGGGCTTCTCCCGCTCGTGGCCGTGGTCGAACAGTGCCTGGAGCGCCGGGGACACCTCCTCCTTGGATGCCAGGCCGCGCTTCTCCCGCCAGAGGCGGAAGCGGGACGTGGTGCCGAGGAACAGATCGGCGGCGTTGGTGCCTCCGAATCCGGCGGTTCGCTGGTCCTTCCACTGCTCGGTGCCGTCGGCAGCGGCGGGGAGGATCTGGCGGGCGGTGGCGGTCATGACCGGTTTCCCTTCCGGTAGTAGGTGAGGACCTCGCGCCAGGCGGCGCCGAGGAGGAGCAGGAGGGCGATGGCACAGGCGGCGTCGTAGCCGTTGAGGTCAGGCACTGGTGGCCACCTCGCTCTGGTCCAGCCACTCCTGGAGGGCGTCGGCGCGGTAGCGGACGACGCGGCCCCGCTTGATGAACGGGGGGCCGGTGCGCTTGTAGCGCCAGCCCTCGAGTGTCTTGGGCTTCACGCCGAGGTAGGTGGCGACCTCGGCGGGGGTCATGAGTGCTGTCACGGCGGGCATGTAGACTCCTTGGTGTGTGTGGGGCGCCCTCGGTCATTGGCCGGGGGCGTTCTGCTGTCACTGCTTGACGAGCAGGTCGTCCATGGATCGACCGGGGAACGCGGTCTTGAGGCCGAGGTAGAACCGCTCTCCTGGGGCCTGCGAGCCGCTCAGAACGCGGTAGACGGTGGCCGAGTTGACCCCCATGCGCTTCGCGAGCGCGTTTCGGGAGCGGATCCCCTCCGCGGCCATGTAGTCGTCAAGGACCGAGCGGTTGATGCGAAGTCGAGGCATGACACCTCCTCTCGTGGATGCTGGTGCGCATCGGGCTATGCGTCACCGCATACGCTACAGCCTCCGATGCGATCGCGCAAGCGATAGGTGCGTGCGCGCATACCTAGAGGTAGAGGCCTGGTCCTCGGCCGAAACGTGCCCCGCCCTGGCGGTTCACCCCGGCCCGCCGCCCGTTTGGGGGACGTCAAATGTATGAGTGCGCGCATACGATCCACGCATGGACTCATTCACTGACTACCTGGCCGAAATCACCGGCGGCGCCTCCCAGGCAGCCATCGCCCGCGTCGCAGACCTCGACCAGTCCAACGTCTCCCGATGGCGCAAGGGCGCGAAGCCCTCCCCGGAGGCCGTGATCCGCATTGCCCACCACTACGGCCGGCCTGTCCCAGAGGCGCTATATCGTGCCGGTCTCGTGTCAGAGGAGACCGCGAAGCGGCTCCGCGTCACCGATGCCCCGGGGCTCTCCAGCTACCCGTACCCGGCCCTCCTCCGCGAGCTCGGGCGCCGCCTGGCGCACGCAGAGCACACCCCACACACAATCCAGTCCCCCGCGGACTACGGAGAGGAGCCCTCCCCCGATGACTACGACCTCGCTGCCGGGACCGCCGATGGTCCGATTGATCGACCTCGCTCATGACCATGGCATCCGCATCTGGTGGCGGCCCATGGACGGCCGGGATGGCCAATGGTCACTGCGCCACCGGTCGATCTGGCTGGACCCCCGCATGACCGCCGTGCAGTCTCGCTCCGTGCTCGCTCACGAGCTCGGCCACGCGACCTACGGAGACGACGGCCCCCAGCCGCCGCACATTGAGGAGCGCGCCTGGCGGTTCGCCGCCCGCCTCCTCGTGCCCGGCATGGCCTACGAGCAGGCCGAGACGATCGTGGGATGCCATCCCGGCGCCCTCGCGGACGAGCTCGGCGTCACCCGCCCCGTCGTCCTCGCCTACCGGGAGGTCCTCGAGCATCGGGAGTTGATGTGCGCATGAGGGACACCGCGAACCCGAAGGTCAAGCAGTACACGGACGCGCGGACGGGGAAGCCGCGCTATCTCGTCCGGTACCGGAAGCCCGACGGCCGACAGTCCATGAAGCGCGGGTTCCCCACGAAGCGGGACGCGGAGGCATGGCTCACGGACGCCGAGGGCGCGAAGCGGCGCGGCGAGTTCGTGGAGGTGTCCGCCGGCCGGATCCACCTGGCCGAGCTCGCGGACCCGTGGCTGCGGGCGAAGCGCACCCGCGTGAAGCCGTCCACGCTCGATGGGATCGAGGGGGCATGGCGGATCCACGTCCGCCCCCGGTTCGGCCGTACCTCGGTCGCGCGGATCCTGCCCTCCGAGGTGGAGGCGTGGATCGCGGACCTCGTGGATGCGGGGAAGTCCCCGACAGTCGTGCGGCGCGCGCACGCCGTGCTCGCCCAGATGCTCGACACCGCCGTGCGGGATCGCCGGATCGCGGTGAACCCGGCGCGCGGGATCACGCTGCCCCGCGCCCGCTCGTCAGCCCACCGGTACCTGTCGCACCTGGAGGTCCGCTCCGTCGCGGAGCGCGCCGGGGAGCACCGCACGCTCGTCTACCTCCTCGCCTATGGGGGGCTGCGGTGGGGTGAGGCTGCCGCGCTGCGCGTGATGGACGTGCAGGGCGCGAGGGTGCGGGTGGACCGCGCCGTGGTGCCCACGCGGAACGGGTGGAAGGTGGGGACGCCGAAGACCCACGAGCGGCGCACCCTGTACCTGCCCGGGTTCGTCGCCCGGATGGTCGCGGACGAGACCGAGGGCCGCGACCCCATGGCGCTCCTGTTCCCGGCCCCGCGCGGGGAGTACCTCCGGACGCCGGGGCGCGTGCGCCGGGGCCGCCGGCTCTGGTGGCAGGCCGCCCTTGAGGACGCCGGGGTGGACTACCTCCGGATCCACGACCTGCGGCACACGGCCGCGTCCCTCGCCGTGCAGTCGGGGGCGCACGTGAAAGCGGTGCAACGGATGCTGGGGCACCGCTCGGCGGCGATGACGTTGGACCGGTACGCGGACCTGTGGGACTCGGACCTGGACGCGGTGGCGGGGTCGCTCGACGCTGCGCGCACGGCGGCGCTGGCCGCTCACGGATTGAACACAGGCGACGGCGAGGACGCCGGGGCCTCGGAGGGTTCGGGAGTGGTCGTCCCCCTGCACGGGTGACCCGATCCGGCCGTGACCTGCGGTGTCCGGATGGATTTCAAGACCACCACATTCGGCCGCTCTGTCATCCCTCCCGGCGGCGGACCCACGGGCCTCGCCGCCAGGAAACCTTATCGGATGATGGCTGCGAGGCCGGGGCCGTCGACCGGGGGCCGGCGGCCCGGCGGCCCGGCGGCCCGGCGGCCCGGGCCGCACCTTCAGGCCGCCGCCGGCTCCTGCTGCGCGTCGCGCCGGCTCGGCTCGCCCTTGTGGGCGTGCCCTCCCGTGCGGTGGTGACCGAGGATGATCAGCAGAAGGCCCACGACCACCCAGCCGCCCAGGACGAGCCAGGGCTGCACGAGGCTCGCGTCGGGGAAGTAGGAGAGGTCCCGCACCAGGGTCCCGGTCGCTCCGGGCACGAAGAGCTGACCGATCTCGCCGAAGGGACCGGGCAGGAACTCCTTCGGGGACTGCGCGCCGGAGATCGGGTTGCCGATGAGCATCGTGATCAGAGCGCCGACGCCGATCCCCGCACCGCCGATCAGACTGTTCAGCCCCACGATGAGCCCGACCGTGCCGGCGAGGCTCAGCGTGACGGCCGCCCAGAGCTCGAAGGCGGGGGCCGGGGCGAAGCCGAACCAGGCGTCGAGGATGAGCACCATGGCGAGCCCGCCGACCACCGCGTAGACCACGACGCCGAGCAGTCGACGCCAGCTGCCCTTGAGCCCGAAGGACATGAGAGAGCCGCCCACGATGCCGCCGATGGTCAGCGGCAGGGAGGCCACGGCGAGGCCTGCGCCCTGGGGGTCGTCGTCGGAGAGCGGCACGACGTCGGTGATCGTCGGACCCTGGAGACCCGCCTGCGCGGCGCCGATGATCGAGCCGAGCTGCTTCTGCATCTGCTCCTGCATGGCCGAGGGGTCGCTCGCCTGCTGCGTCTGCTGGTCGCCGGACTGCTGGGAGGACCCGTCGGACATCTTCTCCTGCGCCTGGGCGAGAACGGCCTGTGTCTGTGCGGCGACGATGCTGCGCCCGGTCTGGCCGAGCATCGTGGAGACCGAGGTGTTCGCCGCCGAGGCGGTGAGCACCTCGAGCTTGTCGTCCTTCGAGGCGGGCAGCACGAAGGCGCCGTAGGCCTCGCGCTCCTTGATGTGCGTCACCGCGTCCGAGCGGTCGTCCACCCGCGTGAACTCGAAGGGCAGGTCCTGGCCGTTCTTCTCCGCGGCATCGCCGACGGCCTGCGTGAAGTCCTCGAAGTCCGACTGGGAGGCGACCACGTCGACCGTGACGTCCTTGGCCTTCGACTCGTAGGTGGGCCAGAGGAAGGCCAGCAGCACCACGGTGATCAGGGCGGAGGCGATGAGACCGAGGCCGACGGCCTTCCCCCACGGCGTGGGGGCGGGCTTGGAGGGTGCGTCGTCCGAGCTCGCGGCGGCGTCGACCGGCGCGACGGGTGCGGCCTCGTCCTGGGCCGACGAGGTCTGCGACGAGGCCGACGACGACTCCGGCGCGCGGTGGGTCGCCTCCTCGTGCTGCTGCGCGGCGGCGTCGCGCTGCTGCTGCGCCGACACGTCCTTGCGGTGCGTGTGCTCCTGAGCCATGCATCTCCCCTGATCTGCTGTCGAACGGCCACCACCGGGCCGACGCCGGGTTCCGGGCGGACCGTTCTTCGAATGAACGTTCTGAGTATGAGGTCTGTCCCGCGGACGCACAACCAGAATGACCGTTCTCTATGATGGGCATCATGCCGAGGATCACCGAGGAGCGCCGTGCCGCCCAGAGAGCACGGATCGTGGAAGCGATGCGGGACGCCGTCCGCGAGAAGGGCATCAGCTCGGTCTCGATGTCCGAGGTCATCGAGCGCTCGGGGCTCTCCGCCGGGGCGATCTACGGATACTTCCCCTCCAAGGACGACATCCTGCTCGCCGTCGCCGAGGGCCTCGCGGCCGATCGCCGCACCGAGCTCGAGCGCGTGATCGCCTCCTCCCCCATCCCTCCGCCCTCGCAGGTGCTGCGTCTGCTGCTGACGACGATCCCGGAGTTCGCCCGCGACGGCACGCTGGTGCTGCAGGTGTGGGCCGAAGCGGCTCGCGACCCGCGCGTGCGCGAGGTCTTCGTGGGCGTCCTCTCCACACTGCAGACCACGATGGAGGAGTATCTGACCTCCTGGTTCACCCAGGAACAGCGCCCGGACCCGACGGCCGACGCGCGCGCCTCGACGCGCGTGATGGCCGCGCTCGTCCAGGGCTTCCTGGCGCAGTCCGCGCTGCTCGAGCAGACCGACGCCGTCGCGTTCTCGCGCGGCGTCGCAGCCCTCCTCGGCGAGGAGCCGACGGAGGTGGACTGATCCGACCCGCGACCCCGTCGTCCCGCAGTCCCTCAGCCCTTCGGCCCCGCTGTCCCGCCGACCCGCAGCCCCTCGCCCCCGCAGCCCCTCAGCTCTGCAGTCCTCGCGCTCTCAGCACAGCAGGCGCGCGTGCTTCTCCCCGATGGCCGCGACGGCCAGCGCCCGCGCATAGCCCGCCTGGTCCAGCAGGTGCAGACGGTCCCCGCCCTCGCGCTTCTCCCCGTCGTAGAGGTCCGTGCCGGGATCGCGGCGCGACCACAGGCGATCGGCATAGGCCTGGGCGATCGCACGGCCGGGGATCCGGTCGCCGATCACCGCCTGCGCCATCACCAGGTTCGCGGTGAGGATCGCGGCGAACTGCAGGGGCTGATCGTCCAGGCCGCCGCCGTCCTCGAAGGGCGCGTATCGGCGCACGACCGCATCGGCGAGGTCCACGGCCCGGTCGCGGTGGGCCCGTCGCCCGGTGATCTCGAAGAGCAGGGCCTCGGTGCCCAGCGGCACCCCCTGGTTATAGCTCCAGAAGGTCCTGTCGATGGTGCCGTCGGGCGCGATGTTGTCCCAGAACAGCCCCTCGTCGGCCAGAAGGGCCCCGCGGGCCCAGGACACCCAGCGCTGCGCGTCGCGGAGCATGGTCGCGTCCCCCGTGATCTGGTGCAGTCGCAGGGCGAGCTTCGCCGAGGGGACGGTGGAGACGGTGTTGCGACCGCTCTCGTCACCGGCCTGGGTCCAGAAGATGCCGCCGGGGCTCGGGGCATCGGGGTCGGTGTCCTCCCCCGAGCGCAGCAGCTCGAGGATCGCCCGCGCCCGCTCGAGGTTCCCGCGCCCGCCGCCGGCGATCAGATGCTCCTCGACGTCCTGCAGGCCCACCCAGGCGTTGTCGTCGTAGTACATGTCACCGTGCGGGCCCTGCTCCCGATCGCACGCGGCGGTGCACCCGGGCAGGCCCGTCTCGCCGCCCGCCGCGTACCAGTAGGCCTGCTGGGCGTCCTCGAGCGCACTGCGGAGCCGGCGGTCCTGCGCGGGTTCGGAGGCGAGGGCGTAGGAGAGCTCGCAGGCTGCGGAGCGGGCCTGGGACAGCGGCCAGCAGTAGGAGAAGTCGGGGTCACCGTCGCGGCGGGGATAGAGCTCGGAGAGCATCGGGCTCGGCGCGGGGAGCGAGAAGTTCAGCTGCAGCGCGCGGACCGCACGGCGTGCGCGTCGACGGCGCTGACCCGTCGAGAGGCGATCCCCGGATCTCTCCGGCCGATGCGGCGAGGCGGGGGCTGGACCGCCCGTCGTGGCAGCACCGCCCGTCGGGGCCGCGCCCGCCGCCGCGGCCGGCAGCAGGGCGCCCGCGCACACCGCGGCTCCCAGCAGGGCGCGGCGGCCCGGATGGCGGCTGGGATTCCGGCCCGGACGGCCGCCCGCGCCGGCGGGCTCCTCGGCTCGGGGATCGTGCGGGGCGGGGTCGAAGGTCTGATCTGCCACGGCGGACTCCTCATCGAGTGCGCGGCGCACGGCCGGGCGCCGCATCGCCGCTCACGCTAGCGACCCGTCGGCCCGAGGTCCCGGCTTCGGGGGAACCGTTCCGATTCGTACCGATACGCGGGTGCTCGGATCGGGGCGCGGAGAGGCCGGCTTCCCGTGGCCCGGCATCGGCCGACGCCGCGCCCGCCGCGTACCGTGGATCCCATGCGCGCGATCACGATCACCGAGGACCACCGCCTCCAGCTCAGCGACATCCCCGAGCCCGTGCCCGCCGACGGCGAGATCCTCGTGGACGTCGTCGCGACCGGCGTGAACCGCGCCGACCTCGCCCAGACCGCCGGGCACTACCCTCCGCCTCCCGGGGCCTCGGAGATCCCCGGCCTCGAGGTCTCCGGTCGGCGCCGGGACACCGGGGAGGAGGTCGTCGCGCTGCTGGCCGGCGGCGGATACGCCGAGGTCGTCGCGGTGCCCGAGGCGCAGGTGCTGCCCGCCCCGTCGGCCCTGGACCTGCACGACGCCGCCGGTCTCATCGAGGTCGCGGCGACCGTCGTCTCGAACCTCGTGATCGAGGCGGACCTGCGCCCCGGCGGCCGCACGGACAACCCGTGGCCGCGCCTGCAGGGCGAGCCCGCTCCCGGCCCGCAGACCCTGCTGGTCCACGGCGGCACGGGCGGCATCGGCTCGTTCGCGATCCAGTTCGCCCACGCGCTCGGCGCGCGGGCGCTCACGACCGTCGGCTCCGACGACGCCGTGCGCACGGCGCAGGAGCTCGGCGCGGACCTCGCCTGGAACCGGCACACGACCGACGTCCCCGCCGCAGTGGGCGAGGCCGGCGGAGCCGACGTGATCCTCGACGTCGTCGGCGGGCCGACCCTCCGCGACAACGTCGGGATGCTGCGCGAGCACGGCCGTCTCGTCGTGATCGGCACGATCGGCGGGCCCCGCGGCGAGCTCGATCTCGGCGCCCTGATGGGCCGTCGGGCCCGCGTCATCGGCACCACCCTGCGCTCGCGACCGGTCGCGGAGAAGCACCTCATCGTGCAGCTCACCCGCGAACTCGTGTGGCCGATGCTCGAGGACGGTTCTGTGCGCCTGCCGGTGCAGGCACGACTCCCCCTGGCCGATGCCGAGAAGGCCCACCAGATCCTGAAGGACGGCGGCCACCTCGGCAAGGTCATCCTCGACGTCAGGGACTGACGGCCCGCCCTGTTACGGTCCGACCATGCCCGATGCCCACGATGACCTGGTCCGCGTGCATGACGCGCACCTGCACAACCTGCGCCATGTGAGCACGTCCTTCCCGCGGGGGACGCTCGTCGCGTTCACCGGCGTGTCCGGTTCGGGGAAGTCCTCCCTCGCCTTCGGCACGATCCACGGCGAGGCGCAGCGCCGATACCTCGAGTCGATCGCTCCGTTCGCACGCCGCCTCATCGGCAGCGCGATGGACCCCCGGGTCGAGAGCCTCCATGGGCTGCCGCCCACGGTCGCCCTCGAGCAGCGCACCAGCGGCGGCGGCGCACGCTCCACCGTCGCCACCCTGACCACGCTCTCCCACGCGATCCGCCTGCTCTACGCCCGCGCCGGCGAGCATCCCGCCGACGTCCTCACCCGCGGCCACCCCGCTCACGGCGGCCGGCTGCTCGCCGAGGCGTTCAGCCCGAACACGACCGAGGGCATGTGCCCCGTCTGCCGCGGCACGGGCGTGCTGCACGAGCCCACCGAGCGCTCGATGGTCCCCGACCCCTCGCTCAGCATCGACGACGGCGCCATCCAGGCGTGGCCGGGCGCCTGGATGGGCAAGAACTTCCACGACATCCTCGCCACCCTCGAGGTCGCGCCGATGGACGTGCCCTGGCGCGACATCCCCCGTGAGGCGCGCGAGTGGATCCTGTTCACCGACGAGCAGCCCGTGGTCACCGTCCATCCGGTGCGCGGCGTCGACCAGGTCCAGCGCACCTACGAGGGCCGCTGGCAGTCCGTGGCCCGCTACCTGCGGCACGCGGTCTCCGCGGCCGGTTCCGAGAAGACCCGCGAGCGGGCCCTGCGCCACCTCGACACGTCCCTGTGCCCCGCGTGCGAGGGGCATCGTCTCCACGCCGACGCCCTGCGCGTCACGTACCTGGGTCTGCCGATCTTCGACCTCCTCGCGCGCAGCGCGCAGCAGGTGCTCGCGATGTGCGAGGAGCGTGCGACGCAGCTCGGGATGGAGCACGGCACGGAGGATGCGGCCACCGACCGCGACGACGTCTCCCCCGAGGCGGAGGCCGAGCGCCTGCTGCTGCCGAACCTGCTGCCGGTGCTGCGCACGATGGTGGGCCTCGGGGTCGGGCACCTCACGCTGGACCGGCCGGCGCGCACCCTGTCCACGGGCGAGCTGCAGCGTCTGCGCCTCGCCTCGCAGCTGCGGGCGGGCCTGTTCGGCGTCGCCTACGTGCTCGACGAGCCGTCGGCCGGACTCCACCCGAGCGAGAAGGGGATGCTGCAGGACCTCTTCGACCGCTTCCTCGAGGAGGGGAACTCGGTGCTGCTCGTCGAGCACGACATGTGGCTCATCGAGAAGGCCGACTGGGTGATCGACATGGGCCCCGGGGCGGGCGTCGAGGGCGGCAGCATCCTGCATTCGGGCCCGGTCGCGCAGCTCGCGGACGCCCCCGGGTCCCGCACGGCCGCGCACCTCGGCCGACCCCTGCCGCCCCTGCGCACCCGCGATCAGTCCCGCCGGCCGACGGGCGGACTGCTCCTGACGGGCGTCGAGGCGCGGACGATCCATGACATGGACGTCGAGGTGCCCCTGGGCTCCTTCACGGCGATCACCGGCGTCTCCGGTTCGGGGAAGACCACGCTGATCAGCGACGTCATCGCGCGGGTCCTCGCCGGGACGGTCCGCACCAGCGTGGACGACGACGAGGACGAGGTGGGCGGTGCGGAACCCGACGCCCAGCTCCCCGGCGCCGAACGGCCTCCGCGGGTCCGGGAGGTCCGCGGTGCGGAGCAGATCGACCGACTGGTGCGGATCACGCAGAAGCCCATCGGGCGCACTCCCCGTTCATGCCTGGCGACGTACACGGGCCTGTTCGACAGGGTGCGCCGCCTGTTCGCGGACACCGACGAGGCCCGGCGGCGCGGCTGGGGCGTCGGCCGCTTCTCCTACAACGTCACCGCGGGCCGCTGCCCCACCTGCCAGGGCGAGGGCCAGATCGAGGTCGAGCTCGTGTTCCTGCCCGGCACCTTCACCCCGTGCCCCGACTGCCACGGCGCCCGGTACACGGACGAGACCCTCGAGGTCACGTGGAACTCGCTGACCATCGCCGAGGTCCTGGACCTCTCGGTGCGCGAGGCCCGCGGGGTCTTCGCATCCGACGCCCGCATCATGCGCGCCCTCGATGCCCTGGAGGCGATCGGACTGGGCTACCTCACGCTCGGCCAGAGCGCCACGGAGCTCTCCGGCGGCGAGGCGCAGCGCATCAAGCTCGCGACCGAGCTGCAGCGCACCGCGCGCGGGCACACCGCCTACCTCCTGGACGAGCCGACCGCGGGCCTCCATCCGGCGGACGTGGACCTGCTGGTCGCCGAGCTGAACAGGCTCGTGGACGGAGGCTCGAGCGTCATCGTCGTCGAGCACGACATGCGCGTGGTCGCGCAGGCGGATCACGTCATCGACCTGGGTCCGGGCGCCGGCGAGGACGGCGGGAGGATCGTCGCCTCGGGCACCCCCGCGCAGGTCGCGCAGTGCCAGGGCTCGGCGACGGGGCGGTGGCTCGCCGCGCACACCGCGGGCTGAGGGGACCCTCGCTCAGTCGACCACGGTGCGCAGGACCTCGGCGGCCCCGTCGTTCCAGACGTCGAGGGTGACGAGGTCCGCGCTGTCCTTGACCCCGTCGACCGCCTGGCCCATGGCGATGCCCACGCCGGCCCAGCGCAGCATCTCGACGTCGTTGAAGCCGTCGCCGATGGCGACGGTGTGCGAGGTCCCGATGTCCAGGCGCGAGCGCACGGACTCCAGCGCGGTCGCCTTGGAGACGCCCGGCGCGGCCATGTCGAGCCACGCCGTCCAGCCGATCGCGTACTGCACACCGTGGACGCCGGACTCGTCGATGAGCTGCGCGAACTCCTGCGGGGTGAGGTCCGGGACGTGGACGACCACGCGCACCGCCTCGAGGACCAGCAGCTCGTCGAGGTCGGTGGGGATCGCCTCGACGCCGAAGCTCGCGTCCTGGAACCCGGGCGTCGCGTAGAAGGCGCCGTCGACGGTCTCGACCGCGTAGTGGGCGTTCGGCGCGACCTCGCGCAGGGTGCGCAGGGCCTCCTCCGGCTGGAAGGCGCGGGTCTCGAGGACGCGCCATCCCTCGTCGGCCGACGGGTCGAGCTCGATGGTCACAGCGCCGTTCGAGCACACCGCGTACCCGCGCTCGACGCCGGCCATGCGGGCGATCGGGAGGGTCGCGCCGAGCGAGCGCCCGGTCGCGATCACCACGCGCTGCGCGGACGCCGCGGCGACCAGGGCGTCGTGCACGCCGGGCGACATCTCGCCGTCGTGGTCCACGAGGGTCCCGTCGACGTCGAGGCCGAACAGGACGCTGCCGTCCTCGGCGCCCCGCAGGGGCGCGAGCGCCTCGCCCAGCCGGGTGCGCACGTGCTCGACGCGGGCGATGCGGTCGTTCTCGGTCTCCGTCACGGTCATGGCCTCGAGCCTGTCAGGTGCGTCTGACGAACGGGTGAAGGGCAGGCGACGCAGGCCCCTGCCCAGGCGCCGGAGCGCGCTCGGCAGCAGCCCCGAGGTGCGGGAGCGTCCGCGCCCCATATCAGGACTGCACCTCGAAGACCTCGCGGCCGCCGAGGTACGGGCGCAGGCCCTCCGGCACCACCACGGACCCGTCGGCCTGCTGGTGGTTCTCGAGGATCGCGACGATGAAGCGCGTGGTCCCGAGCGTCCCGTTGAGGGTCGCGACGGGCCGCAGCCCGTCCTCGGTGCGCTCGCGGATGTTCAGCCGGCGCGCCTGGAACTGGGTCGTGTTCGAGGTCGAGGTGAGCTCGCGGTAGGTGTCCTGGCTGGGCACCCAGGCCTCGCAGTCGAACTTGCGGGCCGCGCTCGTGCCGAGGTCGCCGGCGGCGGTGTCGATGATGCGGTAGGGCACGTCGATCTTCGCCATCATCTCCCGCTCCCAGTCCAGCAGGCGCTCGTGCTCGGCGTAGGAGTCCTCGATCCGGCAGAACGAGAACATCTCGACCTTCTGGAACTGGTGGACGCGGATGATGCCGCGGGTGTCCTTGCCGTAGCTGCCGGCCTCGCGGCGGTAGCAGGTCGACCAGCCGGCGTAGCGCAGCGGCCCGTCGGAGAGGTCGAGGATCTCGTCGCGGTGGTAGCTCGCGAGCGCGACCTCGCTCGTGCCCACGAGGTAGAGGTCGTCGTCCTTGTCGAGGTGGTAGACCTCGTCGGCGTGCTCGCCGAGGTAGCCGGTGCCGTCCATCGACTCCGGGAGCACCAGGGTGGGGGTGATCATCGGGGTGAACCCGGCCTTCGTGGCCTGGTCGATCGCCGCGTTGAGGATGGCGAGCTCGAGCTGCGCGCCGATGCCGCGCAGGAAGTAGAAGCGGGCGCCGGAGACCTTCGCCCCGCGCGCCATGTCGAGCGCGCGCAGGCCCTCGGCGATCTCGAGGTGATCCTTCACGGGGAAGTCGAAGGTCGGGTTCTCGCCCACGACCTCTCGGACCACGAAGTCCTCCTCGAGGCCCTCGGGGGCGCCCTCGGAGATGTTCGGGATGACCCGGAGTGCGGCCTCGCGCTCGTCGGCCGCGGTGTGGGCCTCGGCCTCGAGGTCCTTCACGCGAGCTGCCAGGTCCTTGACCTGCGCGAGGAGCTGCTGCTTCTCCTCGCCCTGGGCCTTGGCGACCTGCTTGCCGAAGGCCTTCTGCTCGGCGCGCGCGTTCTCGAAGGACGTGGTCGCCTCGCGCCAGCGCGAATCGGCCGCGAGCACGGCATCGACGGTGGAGGGGTCGCGCCGACGGGCCTTCTGTGCGTCACGGACCAGGTCGGGGTTCTCGCGCAGGAGCCGCAGATCGATCATGCGCTCCAGGGTACCGGGGCTCGGCGGCGCTGCCGTGCGCCGAGGACGGGATGGGATGCGGGGAACAGGTCGGCGCGGCGGGGCGAGGGGCGAGGTGAGGGGCGGATTCGCAGCGACGGCCCGCGGCGGATCCCGCGCACGCGTTCGATCCTGTGGCCGATTGTGGAGGACTGGCGGACGGCAGGTCAGAGGCTCGTCTCGCCGCACTGCGCCCGTTTTCTCCGAGTTATCCACATTCTCCGCGGCGCTGTTCCCATGGGCGTGGAGGGTCCGTAGGCTCGAGGTCTCAGGTGTATCGCCGCAGGTGAAGTGGGATTTATGCGTGTCCACCGCGCGGAGCGGCGAGCACGAGGGACCGATCTGGAACAGGACCTGGAGGGGAGGTGTGGATGATGACGTCGACGGCGACGCGCGGTGCGGAGACCGCTGGGCCCTCGCTGGGGCTGGTGCGATCGGAGGATCCGGCGCAGCTCCTCGCCCAGGCCCATGCCACGCTCGCGCGGGCGTTCTCCCTCCTGAGTCCCGCGCCGGATGACGACTCGGGCGCATCTGACTCCGCGACGCCGATCGGCATCGATTCCCTGCTCGCGTCGATCGAGATCAGCGAGCGGATCCTCGCCCTGGCGGGTGCGACCCAGATGAGCGCATCGGTCGCCTTCCGCGCCAGGCGCATCGCCCAGCAGCGGGCCGACGGCGTGCCCCGCAAGGACCTCGGCAAGGGCGTCGCGGAAGAGATCGCGCTCGTCCGCCGCGCCTCGCCCGCCCGCACCCGGAACCATCTGGCTCTCGAACGGGTGGTCGTCGAGTCGATGCCGAGGACCCTGGATCTCCTCGCGCGCGGCGAGATCTGCACCTGGGCGGCCGATGAGGTCGCCAAGGGCGTCATCTGCCTCGACGACGAGGACCGCTCCCGCGTGGACCGCGACATCTCCGCCCAGCTGCCCGAGGTCTCCCCCACCCGTGCCGGCGTGCTGGCGCGGGCGCGCGCCGACGAGCTCGACCAGGCCGCAGCCCTCGCCCGCCATGAGCGCGAGGTCTCCGAGCGGCACGTCTCGCTCCGACCCGCCTCCGGCTCCACCGTGCGGCTGAGCGCCCTGCTGCCCCTCGCCCAGGGCGTCGCCATGTACAAAGCGCTGGACCAGGCCGCCTCGACCGCCCGCTCCCAGGGCATCGAGGGCACCCGCGGCCAGCACATGGCCGACGCCCTGGTCGCCCGCGTCACCGGCCAGGAGGAGCCGGAGAGCACGAGCGTCGAGATCCAGTTGATGATGACCGACAAGGCGCTGCTGGACGAGGCCGACGACGTGGCCTGGATCGACGGTCACCCCGTGCCCGCCGGCATCGCCCGCCGCTTCGCGCTCCACGGCGACCCGGAGGACGACACCACCGCGCAGCGCTTCGTGCGCCGCCTGCTCACCGACCCGATCAGCGGACGCCTCACCGCGGCCGACGAGACGCGCCGCCGCTTCTCCGGCCCCGACCGCCGCTTCATCGAGATCGCCGACCAGCGGTGCCGCACCCCCTGGTGCGAGGCGCGCATCCGCCACATCGACCACGTCGAGAGCTACGCCGACGGCGGCGCCACCCGCATCGACAACGGCGCAGGCCTGTGCGAATCGTGCAACTACCTCATGGAGACCCAGGGCTGGATCGAGCAGATCGGGACGGGCGCCACCGACGGGCACGACGGGTCGGGGCCACCCGATGAGTCCGAGGGGCCCGAGCCCCCTCCGGATCGCACCCTCCGTCTCACGACTCCCACCGGCCGCACTTTCAGCGGCGCTCCTCCCCCGCTGCGGTGGCCGCGACCTGACCTGGACGTGGGCTCGCAGGACGAGGACCACTCAGAGCATGACCACTCAGGCGAGCACCGCTCAGAGAAGGACCGGCTCGCCAGCCCTCCGGGGCCCGGCGGCTGAGTGCTGCCCGTCGCTCATCGCACCATCGGCCCAGGTAGTCTCGGCCCATGGATCTGAGCACCACCCTCGCGATCGTCTCGATCGTCCTCAGCGTGATCGTCGTCGTGCTGCTCGCCGTGGTGCTCGTGCACGTGCGCGCGCAGCGCCGCCAGGTCGATGATCTCGCCCGCGCCCGCGCGGACCGAGCAGTGCTGGCGAACGAGGGCCCGTCGTTCACCCACGTGGCCGTGGTGATGAATCCGTCCAAGCACGACGATCCCGAGCAGTTCCGCGAGCGACTGCGCACGATCGCCGAGCGGCTGCTCGGCATCGAGCTGCACTTCCACGACACCACGCGCGAGGACCCCGGCCGTGGCCAGGCCGAACAGGCCCTCACGGACGGCGCCGACCTGGTGATCGCGGCGGGCGGCGACGGCACGGTGCGCGAGGTCGCCTCGGCACTCGCCCATTCCGGTGTGCGGATGGCGATCCTGCCCGTGGGCACCGGCAACCTGCTCGCCCGCAATCTCGACCTCCCGCTCGACGACCTCGAGAAGGCGCTGCGGGTCGCCCTGCTGGGAGCCGACAGCATGGTCGACATGGGCTGGATGCGCACCGGCGGCTCCTCCTCGGAGATCTCGACGGCTCAGAAGCGGGCGTTCCTCGTGATCGCCGGTGTGGGCGCGGACGCCGAGGTCATCGGCGCCACGAACCCGAAGATGAAGCGACGCATCGGCTGGCCCGCCTACGTGGTCGCGGGCCTCGACAAGATCGCGGGCCGCGCGTTCTCCGCGCGGATCACGACCCCCTCCGGCCACAGCGTCGACGTCGATGCCCGCACCGTGCTGATCGGCAACGTGGGGCGTCTGCCCGGCGGCATCGTGCTGATGCCCGACGCGACGGTGGACAATCATCGCCTCGACGTGCTCGTGCTCTCCTGGCGCGGCGCCGCGGGACTCAGCCAGATCATCGCCCGTCTCGTCCAGCCCGCGCTGCACCCCAAACCCCAGCTCTCCACGATGGAGCAGGCGCTCACCACGAGCGTGAGCGTGGTGACCACCAAGCCGCAGCCCGTCCAGCTCGACGGCGACACGGAGGGGAAGGCGACCCACCTGCTCGCCGAGGTCGATCCCGGCGCGCTGATCATGCGCACGCCCGCCAGCGTCGCGGACCGCGCGGTCGAGACCGACAGGCAGCAGGTCGGCCCGCACGTCACGGAATCGGATCAGATCGACGGCGGGGAGGACCCGATGGACCCCAAGGACTCCGAGCCGGCGCCGTCGGACACATCCGTCACGGGACGGGCGTGATCATCCTGCTCAGCTCGCCCACCCAGCGGCTCGCGTCGTCGTAGGAGTCGTCGGCCGTGGCGACATCGACCGTCGAGCGCTGCCGGTCCGCGCGCGGGTAGGACCCCAGGTAGATGACCTGCGGGCACATGCGGTGCAGACCGCGCAGTGCGCTGGCGACGCGCCGGTCCTCGAGATGGCCCTCGGCGTCGATGGAGAAGGAGTAACGGCCCAGGGCGTCGCCGATGGGGCGGGACTCGATGCGGGAGAGGTTCACGCCGTTGGCGCTGAACTGCTCGAGCATCTCCAGCAGCGCGCCCGAGCGGTTGTGCGGGAGGTGGACGACGAGCGTGGTCTTGTCCGCCCCGGTGCGCGCGGGGATCCGGCTGTTGCGGGTGACGATGACGAAGCGGGTCTGAGCGCCCTTCGTGTCCTCGATGCCGCGCGCGAGGACCTGGAGCCCGAAGTGCTCCGCGGCCAGCGGTGAGCAGATCGCGGCGAGACCTTCGGCCTCCTCCTCGCTCGACTCGGCGATGGCCCGCGCCGCCGCGGCGGTCGAGGAGGCCGGCTCGATCGCGGCGCCCGGCAGGTTCTCGCGGATCCACCCCTGGACCTGCGCCTGCGCGTGGGTGTGGGAGGCGACGGCGCGCACCTCGGACAGGTCCATCTGCCGCTTGGCGGCGAGCACGAAGGTGATCGGGACGATCTGCTCGGCGACGATCGTGATGCGGTCGTGCGAGGCGAGGACGTCGAGCGTGCCGGACACCCCGCCCTCGACCGAGTTCTCGATCGGCGCCGTGATCGCGTCGATGTCACCGCCGACGAGCGCCGCGGTCGCGGTCGCGACCGACGTGAAGGGGATCAGCTCGGCCCCGGCGCGCAGGTCTTCGGGCGCCTCCGCGAGGGCCTGCAGGAGCGCCTGGTGGGTGAAGGTGGTCTCGGGGCCGAGGAATCCGTACCGCATGGCTGCAGGGTATCCGCGGAGGGCGTGCGGCGTGGGCGCGGTCCAGGGCTCAGCGGCCGGGTGCTCCCTGCGCATCCGGCTCCTGCGGCCAGGGGCCCGGCCCGAACCAGTACCGCCTGTGCTCGCCGATCGAGCTCTCGTACTGCCCGCCGTTGCGCTCGATCGTGCGTCGCGAGGCTTCGTTGGTCTCGGCGCAGCAGACGAGCACGGGATCGATGCCCAGGCCCGCGGCCTCCGAGAGGCCGACGGCGAGCGCTGCGCCCGCGACGCCTCGACGGCGGGCGGAGGGCCGCACCGAGTAGCCGATGTGCCCGCCCTGGGTGAGCAGGAACCGGTTGAGGTGGTGGCGCAGGGCGAGGAATCCGAGCAGTGGCCCGCCATCCGCCCAGGTCTCGTCGACGATCCACCGGTACGAGCAGTGCACCCGCTCGGGCGCTGGAGGGGTCGACGTGTTTCCTTCGGCGAGGCGCTGCTCGATGTAGCGCGCGAACTCCTCGGGCGCGGGTTCGGGGGTCGAGTCCGTGACATAGCCCGAGCCGTCGATCGGCCCGTCCTCGAAGTCCCGCAGGCACGCCGCCCAGGACTCGAAGCGGGCGGGGTCGGGGGCGGTCAGCCGGATCATCGGGCCAGCGTAATGGGGCCGTCGCGGCCGTCTTGGTCGTCGCGGCCGCCGTGCTCGAGGTCGAGATCGCGCTCGAGACCGAGATCGAGTTCCCAGCGTTCGACGCTGCGACCCGGGTCGCCGGGGTGGCGCTCGCTCCGGCCCGTCGGCCGTGCGCCCGCTCCCCTCGCGACGTGCTGGGACGCCGCGTTCTCCGGCGCGATGCGCAGGACGAGCGTGCAGATGCGCGCATCGGACTCCGCGGCCTCCCGCAGCGCGCGAACGATCGCGGCGCCCCACCCGTGCCGTCGATGCGGAGCGAGCACCCAATAGCTCATGTCCGCCTGCCCGCGCTCGAGGCCGGGGCCGAGCAGGTGCAACCCTCCCCCGCCGACGATCTCGCCGCGGGCACTGGGGGCGCCTGCGCCGGTGCCCGCGTCCGTGCCCGCGTCCTTGGCGGTGTCCGTGTCGGAGTCGGCGCTGCCGTCGGCGACCTGGCGCGCGGCGAACTCGCGCAGGGGCCCGTCCGCGCTCCACCGCTCCGCACGCTCGAGGAACTCCGCGAGCTCTCCGGGCTCCCAGCGGCAGCCGAAGACCTCTTGGGCGAGAGCGCGGTCCTGACCGGCGAGGATGGCGCCGGCATGCGACCTCCCGAGGCGCTCGAGGCGCACGGACCCGTCGCGCCGACCCGCATCCACCCGTCCCACCGGACCCTCAGGACCCTCCGGCCCCACCGGACCCACCGGACCCACCGGACCCACCATCAGAGCGTGGTCATCCCTCGAGGGGGACGAAGTCGAACTCCTGGAACGCGGCGACCTCGGTCTTCCACCGGCGTGCGACGAAGCCCTGGTGGTCAGGGTGGGCGTCGTAGGCGGCGTACGCGTCCCGGTCGGCGAAGCGCATGGCGAACTGGAAGCGGAAGTCGCTCTGCTCCCCGACCTGCCGTGACGCGGTGAACTCCTCGACGCCGGGGACCGCGGGGAGGATGCGTCGCGCGTCGTCGAGGAAGGCCTGCTCCTCGCCGGAGCCGGGCTCGTGCGCGAGGGTGAAGCAGACGGTGTGGAGGATCATGCGGGGCTCCTCGGAGGTGGGCCGAAGCGGAGGTCGGCGAAGCGGAGATGGGCGAAGCGGAGATGGGCGAAGCGGAGATGGGCGAAGCGCACGTCGGGCACGGATCGCCGGTGATCCTGGGCAATCTACCGGCCTGCCTGCCGCTGCCACCGCGCGGTCTCACGCGGCGCCTCGCGGACTCGCCGCGCGCCGCCTCGCCCGGAGCAGCAGTGTGAGCGGCCGCCCCGCGTCGCCTTCTACGATCATCCGGTGACCTTCCCTCCGTCGGCCATCCGCCCGAGCTCGGCCCCGGCACGCGCGCCCCGATGCCTCGACCGCGCCACCCGCCCGTTCGCGCTCGCCCTCGCGCTCGCCCTGTTCGTCTCCGTGCTGCTTCCTGCGCTCGCCCCCGCGTCGGCCCGAGCGGACGCCACCGCAGCACCCGCCGCGCAGGGCCCCTCGGAGCAGCCCGTCGAGCTCGTCCTCGCGACCGCGGGGCTCAACTGGGAGGACGTCTCCGAGGCGACCCCGCACCTCATGTGCCTCGCCGAGCGCTCGGGGACCGCCGCGATGAGCGTCGGCTCGATGACGCCGCTGACACCCACGCGCCGCCAGGGCATGGAGACGCTGACCAGCGGTTATCTGGGCCTCGCATCCCAGTCCCACCGCACCTCCCGCTCACCACAGCCCGCAGAGGACCTGGTCTCCGCGCTGCCCGACGCCCCCGAGGTCGTCTCCCTGGACTCGCTGCCCGCGCGCGGCGCGGACGAGGACCCCGTCGACCCCGGCTCGGCGCGCGGCCGCGCCCTCGCCGCGCTCGACGAGGAGGTCGGGAAGCAACTCGATGCCGTCGGCGGCTGCGACAGCGCATCGATGGGGCGGGTGCTGCTGGTCTCCGTCGCCCCCTACGATCCCGAGGACTCCGCAGCCGTCGAGGAGGGCCGCTCCCCCGCGCCCGGACCTGACAGGCTGCAGGTGGTGATGGACTCCGGTTTCGCGAGCGGCTCCCTGACCAGCGGATCCACCCATCAGGAGGGGGTCGTGCTGCTCACCGACGTGGTGCCGACGATCCTCGCGAGCCACGGGGAGAGCGCCCCCGATGCGCTCCCCGGGCAGGTCTTCGAGGGCACGCCGGCGAGCGCCGACGGGTCTGCCGGCGACGAGTCGGGGGCCGACGGGTCGAGCACCGACGCGTCGGGCACCGACGGATCCGATGCCGTCGTCCGCGACACCGCCGGCGTCCGCCTCGCCACCGACCGCTCCGCCGCGAACGTGCTGGTCGACGGCGCGACGTGGTGGGCGCTGGGGTCCTGGCTGGTCCTGCCTGCACTCGGTCTGCTGGTGCTGCTGATCCCCCGCCTCGCGGGGCGCCGTCGGCTGTCCGCCCTCGGGCGCGCCGCGGCGGTGTGCCTTCCCCTCGGGCCGGCGGCAGGACTGCTCGCAGGAGCCGTGCCCTGGTGGAGGGCCGCGCACCCCGCGCTCGCACTCACCGCCGTGGTGTGGGGATTCGCCCTCGTGCTGTCGGCGATCGCCCTGCTCGGTCCCTGGCGCCGTGTCCGGTACGGACCCGCAGGGGCCGCGGGGGCGCTGCTCGCCCTGGCCATCCTCGCGGAGTCCGCGACCGGCTCCCAGCTGCAGCTCGGCTCCCCGCTCGGGGCGCAGGCGATCCGCGGCGGACGCTTCTACGGGATCTCCAACCATCTCTCGGGAATGGTGCTGGCGGGCACGATGATCGCGCTTCTCGCCGTGTGCGCCCGGCTCACGCGTCCGCGCTCGCGCGTGCTCGCGGTGATCGGGATCGGGATCGTGGTGATGGGCGTCAGCGCGGCGCCGACGATGGGCGCCGACTTCGGCGGCGTGCTCGTGCTGGTGCCCGCGCTCGGACTGCTCGCGCTCATGCTGAGCGGGATCCGGGTGCGCTGGTGGCATCTGCTCGCGGTCGGCGGGGCGGCGGTGGTGGCCGTCGGAGGCGTCTCGGTGCTCGACTGGCTGCGCCCGCCCGCGCAGCGCACGCATCTGGGACGGTTCGTGGACCAGGTGCTCTCCGGCGAGCTACTCGACGTGGTCGCCAGCAAGGCGCAGCAGAACATCGACCAGGTCACCACGTTCTGGCCGCTGCTGGGTGTGCTGCTGGTGGCCGCCGTGCTCTGGCTGTGCTCGCTCGTCCCCTCCCGCACGCGCATGCGGCGCCTCGCGGCCTTCGACGCCCGGCACCCCGCCGCCCGGCCCGTGCGCATCGCGCTCGGCGTCGGCGCCTGGATCGGCTACGCGACGAACGACACCGGGGCGATGCTGCTGCTCGCCGCGCTCGCGGTCTCACTGCCGCTGATCGCGGCGATGCTCCCGGATCCTGCGGTCGGCGCGCGCGGCGAGACGCGCGGAGACGGCGCGCGCAGCGACGCCGACGCACGCGGACAGGTCGGCGCGACCGACGGTGAGGCTCCTCCCGGGACGGCCGCATACCATCGCTGACGTGCTCTTCCCCCGTCGGCCCCTTCCACGCGCGACCCTCCGCGCGAGCGCACGGACGCCCTCGAGAACCGCGCGACGCGCCCTCCCCCGTCCGATCGTCCTCGCCGCGCTGTGCGCGCTCCTGGCGACGGCGGCCACCCTCCTGGGACCGATCGGATCTGCACGGGCGGACGACGGAGCCGACGCAGGGGCGTCGACCGCACCGGTCCGCATGGCCCTCGTGACCTCGGGGCTGACCTGGGAGGACGTGTCCGAGGAGAAGACGCCGCACCTGCAGTGCCTCGCCGGGAACGCTGGTGTGGGAGCCATGAACACGACCTCGACCACCGTGGTCTCCACGAAGCGGCAGGGCGAGGAGACGCTGCGCACCGGCTTCCGCGGGCTCGCCGCGATGGCTCCGGCGAGCGCCGGTGTCCCGAATCCGCCCGTCGACCAGCTCGCCCGCATCCCCGGTGGCACCACCGAGATCGACGCGAGCGAGGACGTCCCCGTCGGCCGCATCAGCGCGGCGCTCGACGGCGATGGCGCAGGAGACGACGGCTCCGGGGTCCTCCTCGTCGATCTCGGCTCGGCCACCTCCTCGGATCTCGCCGCGCTGGACGAGCGCGCCGGGGAGGTGCTCGACGCCGCGGGCGGCTGCGCGGCCGGCTCCGCGGATCTTCCCCGCACGCTCCTGGTCTCCGTCGCGGCGACCGACCCGGTCGATCCCGCCGCCGTCGAGACCCAGGGGTCGATCGCCTCGCGCACCGCCGGTCTGCAGGTCGCGATGGACACCGGCCGCCCCGGCGAGGCGCTGTCCAGCGGATCGACGCATCAGAACGGGCTCGTCGTGCTGACCGACGTGCTGCCCACCGTGCTCGAGAGCCACGGCGTCGAGCCCACGCTCACCCTGCCCGGGCAGTCCTTCGAGGGGGCGGACACCCGCGTCGGCCCCCAGCAGCTCGCCCTGGACCGTTCGCTCGCCGCTCGGCTCGTGGACGGCGCGTCGCCGCCCGCGTTCCTCTCCTGGCTGTCGTTCGGGGCCGCCGGGCTCGTCCTCCTGCTGATCGGCCCGCTGCGCCGCCGTGATCGCGTGCGGCATCTGGCCCGCTCGCTGCTCGCGATCGCCCCGCTGTGCTTCCCGGTCGCGCTCATGTCCACGCTCGTGCCGTGGTGGCGGGCCGAGCATCCGGCTCTGGCGCTGACGGGCGTGGTGTGGGCCGGGTCGGCGGTGCTGGCCGCCGTGGTCCTCGCCGGGCCCTGGCGGCGATCGCGCTTCGGCCCTCCAGGGGTCTCGTTCTCGCTGGTCGCAGGGCTCATCCTGCTGGAGTCGGCGCTCGGCTCGCCGTGGCAGACGGGGTCGCCTCTGGGCGCGAACGCCATCTCCGGGGCGCGCTTCTACGGACTCTCGAACCACCTGTTCGGCATGGTGCTCGCGGGCACGCTCGCCGCCCTGGGCTGTCTGTTCACGCGCGTGCGCGCCCCGCGCGCCCGGGTGATCGCGACGGTGACGACGGGCGTCGTGGTCTCGGCGGCCTGCGTCGCCCCGTCGATGGGCGCCGATTTCGGCTCGATGCTCGTGTGCGTGCCGACGTTCGGGCTGCTCGCCCTGCTCGTCTCCGGGATCCCGCTGCGCTGGTGGCACGTGCTGGGGCTGTATGCGGCGGGTGTGGTCGCCGTGGTCGGGGTGTCGGTGCTCGACTGGCTGCGTCCGCCCGCATCGCGCTCCCACCTGGGTCGATTCATCGACGACGTGCTGTCGGGCGGGCTCGGGACCGTGGTGCTGCGCAAGCTGGGCCAGAACCTGCAGATGCTCGTGGACTTCCCGGGGCTCGCGCTCGTGGTGCTCGCGGCGCTGCTCGGCTCGGTCGCGATCCTCATGCCGCGTCGCCTGCACTGGCGGGCGCTCGAGCAGCTGGACCAGGAGCATCCGAGCGGCCGCACGGTGCGGATCGCGCTGGTCGCGGGCGGATGGCTGGGCTACGCGGTCAACGACACGGGCCCCGTGCTGATCGCCGCCGTGCTGGGCCTCAGCGTCCTCGCTCTCGCGGCCGTGCTGCCTGCCCGGGAAGATGCGCCGGGCGGCAGGGTGGAGCAGCGAACGGGTGGAGCGCCGAGCAGGTGAGGCGCCGCGCAGCGTGAGCGGCTCCGGCTGACCCTGCTGACCTGAGCCCGCGCCTCGGGTGGGCCTCAGTCCTGGTGACCGCGATCCCGCTGCCCCTCGGCGTCCGCCTCCTCGACGGCCGACTGGACCACGAGCGAGGTGTACTCGCCGGCGTCCATCGGCAGCTCGATGCGCTCGGGCACGCGCGGCACACTGCGCTGGAGATGCGCGGCCATGATCACCGCGTGCTCGGGAGCGAAGGGTCCGTCCACGGGGGCCTCGTGCATGCGTCGTCCCAGTTCATGGAGATCGGAGCCGGCGAGCAGCACGACGTCCTCGGGCTCGAACGGCCCGTCCACGGGCAACGCCCGCAGGTCCGCGTCGAGGGCCGCGATGTCGACCTGCTCGAGCTCGCGCGCGTCCTCGGCGTCGAAGGGCCCCGAGGCGGGCAGGTCCGCGAGAGTGCGGGCCGACGGGGCGTCGCCGGACGACTCGTCCGCGGAGTCGGGGGCCGACGGGGATTCGGGGACGGTCGCGCTCGTCGGCTCCGGCTCCGGCTCCGGCTCCGGCTCCGGCTCCGGCTCCGGCTCCGGCTCCGGCTCCGAAGAATTCTCGTCCACGTCTGCTCCCGCGGACGACGCCATTCCCCAGGCGTCGACGTCATCCGGATAGTTCGTGGGTGCGGGACGCGGAAGCGTGGGCTCCGCCGCTGCCTCACGATCGCTCGCGGCGGCAGGATCGGTGTCGTCGATCAGCTCCGTCGTCTCTGACGGTGGGGCCTCGTCCACCGGCTCGACCTCCTCGGCCGGCTCGGACGGCTCAGACGGCTCAGACGGCTCAGACGCGGCGAACGGTGCGACCTCGTCGGCCTGCTCCGCGGCGTCCGTCCGGTCGGCCTCGTCGGCCCGCTCCGCCTCGACGTCCTCGACGTCCTCGACGTCCTCGACGTCCTCGACGACACTGTCCCTCGCATCGTCGTGCGCTGCGTCCTCGGTGTCCGCGTCGGTCTCCTCGAGTGCCACCGGCGCCGGAGCCGATTCGTCCGCGACCACCGAGTCCTCCGCGAGCATCGGCTCCTCCGCGACGGGCGACTCGTCGGCGACGACGACAGGATCCTCGGCGTCGACCGCCATCTCGTCCGCGACCTCCGGCGGGTGCACGGTGCGGCGGCGCAGCAGCGCGCGTGTGACATCGCGCAGCTGGGCGGCGCGGTGCAGCTGTCCGGAGAGGTCCTTGCCGGTGGCGCGATGGCGCAGCTCGCAGGGCACCTCCTTCACCCAGAACCCGCCGGTCAGCGCGTCGATCGTCAACGACGTCTCCACACCCCACCCGGGGGCGAGCGGCTGGCACGCCTCCCAGGTCTCGCGGGTGATGCAGCGCGTGCCCGAGAGCGGCTGCTGCGGCTCCCAGCCGGTGATGCGGCGGATGCCGTTGCGGGCGGTGCGCACCACGATCCCGAAACCGGCGGCGCCGTTCTGCGGGGGCAGCAGGGCGATCGCCATGTCGACGCCGTCGTCGAGGACGGCGTCCACGAGCGGGGCGGCGTTCTCGGCGCTGTCCTCCATGTCGCCGTCGAGGAACAGCAGCGCGCGGGACATGAGGTCCGACGGGGAGATCACGGGCAGCGGGCCCGTGTGGCCGGGCATGCGCGGCTCGGCGTGGAGCTCCTCGCGGAAGTCCACGCCGCCGTCGGCCGCCTCGGTGTCCTCGCGCATGGCGATGACGCGCGCGCCGGTCGCCATCGCGGCGGCCTTCCCGCGGTTGGTGCGGTGGCGGACCACGAGCGCGCCAGCGCCGGTGGCGACCGCTGCGGTCGCATCGCTCGAGCCGTCGTCGACGACCACCACGGTGTCCACGCGGTCGATGCGCTGGGCGGCGCGGATCGTCGCCTCGATGCGGTCGGCCTCGTCCTTGGCGGGGATCACCACGGCGACCGCCGTGGGACGGTCCGCCGCGAGCGGCCCCGCCGCGCTCATCGCAGGGTCACCTGGCGCGCGACGATGCCGCCCCGGGCGCGCCGCTCCGCGACGGTGAGCGGTGCAGTGGTCTCGAGCGCCTCGAGGAAGCGGGCGCTGAACGCCTCCGCCCGGGCCTCGACGCCCTCGGCCCCGAAGCCGGAGGGCAGGTCCCAGACGGGGATGGTGAGGCCCTCGGCGCGGAAGGAGCCGACGTACTTCGTGCCCTCGTCGATGCCGGACTCACGGCGCGCGTGCAGGCGGGCCACGGCGTCGACGACGCGGTCCTCGTCGGCATCGAGGACCCAGCGCAGGTGCTCCTTGGGGCCGGCGTCGACCCAGTAGGCGTGCTCGAGGCCCGCGACGGGACGGGTCGGCATGATCTTCTCGTTCGCCTCCCGCAGGGAGGCCTCGACCTCGGCGGTGCGATCGGCCTCGGGGTCGACCCAGAACTCGAAGGAGTCGTGGACCTCGATCGCGAAGTCGCCGTCGAGGTCCAGCACGTCCTGGAGGCGCGGGGAGTCGTCCTCGAGGGCGACCGTGGGGACCGGCGATCCGGGCTCGAGCGCGAGGGCCTGCACGATCGCCTGGCCGAAGGCGCGCGAGAGGTCCCCGCCGGGGACGCTCGCCTGCAGGCCCACGACGACCGAGCCGTCGGAGCGGCGGATCGCGGGCCAGTTCATCGGCAGGATCGTGGCGAGGGTGACGGCCTCGCTTCCATATTCGGCGGTGGTCCGCGCGCTGATGGTCGCGGCGGGGATCAGCTGGCGCATCGCCACCAGATCCTGCTCCTGCGGCAGACCCTCGAAAGGACGGCGGACCAGCGCGTCTCGTGAGCTCGTCGACATGCGCGCCAGTCTACCGATGCGTCGGCCCGACGGAGGAGCGGGGCGCGCGGGCCCGTACCGGGCCCCGTGCCAGGCACAGCACCACGGCGCCGAGCAGCATCATCACGGGATACTGCACGACGAGCTGGTCGGACATCCAGTACAGGGCGAGCGTCGCACTCGAGGCGAGAGCGAGCAGGCGCCTCCCCCAGCCCAGCGCGAGCCCGGCGCCGAGGGCCAGTTCGAGAACGGGGATGCCGATCCCGAACGCGCCGGACAGCGGGGCCATCACGTGCTCCGCGAACAGGCCGAACACTTCGGGCACGCGCGGATCGGACCGCGCCCCCTCGACGACCAGGCCGATGTCCGCAGCGCCGAACCCGGCATGCACCTTCACCGCGCCCTCGACCAGCCAGAGCGCGGCCAGGACGAGGCGCGCGACCAGCGCCGCGCCGACGGCGACCGACGCGGCGCGCCCACTCCAGTGCGCCCGCTCGCTCCCAGGGCTCACGACAGCGCGGCGCTGCCGAACACGGCCTTGGCCTTGTCGCAGTGGACGACCACGTGGTCGTACTGCGAGAGATCGACGCCCTCGACGGAGAACGTCTGCTCGGCCGAGTCGTACGCGACGTCGCCGAGCTCCATCCCCGAGCCGACGGCGGCCTCGTCGTCGCCCTTCGCGAGATAGAGGTGCAGGTCGGGCCCCTCATCCGAGGAGAATCCGCTGAGCATGAGCTTCCCGTCCTCGATGCTCACCTTCCCTGCGACGCTCTTGCCGTTCGCCCCGGCGAAGCTGCCGTGCGCCATGGACATGGCCATGTCGCCGCCCATGTCCCCTCCGCCGTCGGACGCCATGCCTGCGTCGCCGCCTCCGTCGCTCGTCCCCATCGCCGACGAGCCGTCCTTCGCCGCGCCGTCGTCCATCGAGCCGCCCGAGCCGGAGCCGCAGGCGGCGAGGCCGGCGGCGAGCGCGAGTGCTCCGGCGCCGAGGGCGGCGCGCTGCAGGGTGCGGGTGATGCGCATGGGAGTTCCTCCTGTGTCGAGGGCCGGGATGCTGCCCGGCCCGGGCGTCGGCCCGATGCCGACCCCGATGACGACCAGTCGATCCGGCGCGTCGGCCGCGGAGAAGGAGGATGACGGCTCCGTGAGCGCGATGACGGAACCGTAAGGGCGCGTGACGGATCCGTAAGGTCCGCGGCCGATCCCTGCGCCTACGCTGGCTGCGTGGCCGGCAGCGAGAGGACGAGCGCGGGCGCACGGGTGATGATCGTCGAGGACGATCCGGCCGTGCGCACGGTGGTCGGCGACCATCTGCGGGCGGCCGGTCACCGGGTCGAGCCCTTCGCGGCGGGAGATGCGGCGTGGGAGGCGATGCGCACGCGGCTCCCGGACGTGATCGTGCTGGATCGGATGCTGCCGCGGCTCAGCGGCGACGAGCTGTGCCGCCGGGTGCGCGGGATCAGCGACGTGCCGATCCTCATGCTCACCGCGCTGGGCACGGTCGACCACCGCATCGAGGGGCTCGAGCACGGGGCCGACGACTACCTGCCCAAGCCCTTCTCCCTGCGCGAGCTGCAGCTGCGGCTCGAGGCCCTGCTGCGTCGGCGCCTGCCCGATGCGGCGCCCGTCGCGTTCACCGCCGGCGCGTTCCGCGTGGATCCGGCGCATCGGCGGCTGCGGATCGGCGATCGTGAGATCGCGCTGACCTCGCGCGAGTACGAGCTGTTCCTCTTCCTGTTGGGTCGCGAGGGCCAGGTGGTGCGGCGGGACGAGATCCTCCGTGAGGTCTGGGGCTGGAGCGAGGGCGACGCCTCGACGGTGACCGTCCACGTGCGCCGCCTGCGCGAGAAGATCGAGCCCGACCCGACGACCCCGCGGTTCCTGCGCACCGAGTGGGGCGCCGGGTACCGCCTGGAGACGGGGGACGCCGCGTCGACGCGACGGGCTCAGCCGCCACAGACGGCACGGCCGACTCCCCCGTCGCGATCGTCGGGGCCCACGTGCTGAGCGCGATCGACTACCTGCTCATCGTCGCGACGACGATCGTGTGCACGGGCGTCGTGATGGGCGGCGCCTGGTGGGCGCTGCATCTGAACCGGCGCGGCAGCATCGTCTCGCAGACGGTGATCCTGCTGGTCGCGACGGTGCTCTCGATCGCGGCGACGACCCTCGCGGTGCTCGTGGAGATGTACTTCACCGCGCACGACCTCACGGTGCTGGCCTGGGTGCTCGCCGTCTCCGGACTGATCTCGATCGCGGCCGCGCGCCTGCTGCTGGGCCGGCGGGTGCGCACCTCGATCACGGCTCTCGCGGACTCGGCGCGGCGGCTCGGGGACCGCGCCGGGGCCGGGGCCGGCGTCGAGGCCGACGGTCCCGGCTGGAGGGAGTTCGAGACCCTCTCCGCCGAGCTCGAGGAGACGTCCCGCCGGCTCAGCTCGGCCCGCGCGGAGATCGAGGCGCTGGACGCGGACCGTCGGCAGTCGATCGCGTGGATCTCCCACGACCTGCGGACCCCGCTCACTGGTCTGCGCGCGATGGCCGAGGCGCTCGAGGCGGGCACCGCCGATGATCCTGTCGCCTATGCGCGCGGCATCCGCGGCCGGGTGGACACCCTCAGCTCGATGGTCGAGGACCTCTTCGAGCTCTCCCGCCTGCAGTCCGGCACCCTCGTGCTGCGGCGGGAGACGGTCGAGCTCCTGGACCTCGTCTCCGACGCCGTGGCCGACGTGATGCCCGTGGCCCAGCAGCGCGGCATCCGGATCGTGCACCGCGGCATCGAGGGCCGCGTGCTGCGGGCGGATCCGCGCGAGCTCACCCGCGCGCTCGCGAACCTCCTCAGCAACGGCGTGCGCCACTCCCCCGAGGGCGGGGAGATCGTGGTCTCGGCCGATGTCCTGCCCCGCGACCGACTGGTCCTCAGCGTCCTGGACCAGGGGCCGGGCGTGGCGAGCGAGCACATCGGACGGATCTTCGAGGTCGGCTGGCGCGAGGATCCCGCGCGCACGCAGTCCGACGACCTCGGCGGATCCGGCGGCGCGGGCCTCGGTCTCGCGATCGTGCGCGGCATCGCCGAGGCCCACGGCGGCGACGTCTCGGCGCAGCGGGTCGACGGCGGCTTCCGCCTCGACCTCGTGCTGCCCGCGGGGTGAGCTCGAGCTGCGCTCGGGAGAACACGCCGCCCCTCTGCCGGCACCGGTGGAACCCGTGACGCACGCTCCTGTTGATCCCGTGCCGCCCGCTCCTGAGAATCCCGTGCCGCCCGCTCCCGTTAATCCCTTGCCGCCCGCTCGAGTCCGGTCCTACGCTCGTCGGACACAGGGAAGGAGGTGATCCGACAGATGAAGTTCTCTCGGACATGTGAGGTGGCTCGCCGCTGAGGCGGCCATCGACCTGACCGGCGGCAACGCCGCCGACCACCAGATCGAGGGACGTGCAGCGAATCCCACCGAGCTGCCCGGACCCGCAGGCGCCGGACCCCGTCCATCCGGCAGGCGCACGAGCGCAGCCTGCGGGTCCGCCCATGCCCGGGCCACGACGACGACGTCGTCCCGGCTCCCTCAGCGCACCACCGAGCTGAGCAGCAGGCTCGTCTCCGAGTTGACGACGCCCTCGATGCCGCGGATCCGGCGCAGCACGCCGTCGAAGGCCGCGAGGTCCTCGCAGGCGATCTCGGCGACCAGGTCCCAGCCGCCGTTGGTGGTGTGGAGGTTCTGGATCTCGACGAAGCCGCGCAGGGCGTCGATCGCTCGATCCGTCGTGCGGCCCTCGACCTCGATGAAGGAGATCGCGCGCACGGGCGCCGCCTGCGCGTAGTCGCGCACGCGCACCGAGAAGCCGACGATGACGCCCCGGGCGGTGAGCTTCTCGATCCGGTGCGAGACCGTGGCCCGCGAGACGCCGAGCCGCTGCGCGAGCGAGGCGATCGGCGCGCGGCCGTCGGTGCGCAGCGCCGCCAGCAGCCGCCGGTCCAGATCCGTCAGCCGGTCCGCAGAGCCGTCCCGTGCAGTGTTCATGCGCAGAATGCTAGATCCCGGCTCGCAGACTGCGCATGCACTTGGCAGATCTCGCGCGATCCTGCTCTTCCGCCTGCCATCTGCGAAATCTACTCTGAGCTTCACCAGGCACACCGCGAGAGACGGAGCGATGACGATGACGCAGCTGCTCGACGTGGCGAACATGGCCCGCTGGATCGTGCGGGACGGCGCCCAGAACATCCTCACCACCATGGTCGGCTACCTCGACCACGACTTCCGGCGCTGGCAGAGCTTCGAGCGGATCCCCCGGATCGCGAGCCACACGCCCTTCGGCGTGATCGAGCTGATGCCGACCTCCGACGGCGAGACGTACGCGTTCAAGTACGTCAACGGCCACCCCTCGAACCCCGCGCGCGGCTTCCAGACCGTGACCGCCTTCGGCGTCCTCGCCGACGTCGACAACGGCTACCCCGTGTTCCTGTCCGAGATGACGCTGCTGACGGCGCTGCGCACCGCGGCCACCTCCGCCCTCGCGGCCCGCACCCTCGCCCGGCCCGACTCCCGCGTGCTCGCCCTCATCGGCGCGGGCTCGCAGTCGGAGTTCCAGGCCCTCGCCTTCCGCGGGGTCCTCGGCATCGAGGACCTGCGCGTGTTCGACGTCGACCCCGCGGCGGTCGACAAGGTGCGCCGCAACCTCGAGCCGCTCGGCTTCCGCATCCACGACGCGGCGACCGCCGCCGAGGCGGCCGAGGGCGCGGACATCATCACGACCTGCACCGCCGACAAGGCCCAGAACCGGGTCCTGGACCTGGCCGACGTGCGCCCCGGCGTGCACGTCAACGCGATCGGCGGCGACTGCCCCGGCAAGACCGAGCTGGACCCGCGGATCCTCGAGGCCGGGGACGTGTTCGTCGAGTTCACGCCGCATACCCGCATCGAGGGCGAGATCCAGCAGATGCCGGAGGACTTCGCCGTCACCGAGCTCTGGGAGGTGCTCACGGGCACGGCCGCGGGGCGCACCTCGCCCGAGCAGATCACCGTGTTCGACTCGGTGGGCTTCGCGATCTCCGACTTCTCGGGCCTGCGCTGCGCACGCGACGCGACGAAGGGCACCGACCTGGTCTCCGACGTGGACCTGGTGGCCTCCCCGAGCGACCCGAAGGACCTGTTCTCGCTGGTCAGCTCGCTGTCTCCGGTCGGCGGGCGATGAGTGCCCCGGCCCTCGCCGGCGCTCGGACGTCGCCCTCGCTCCCCGTGCAGTCCCCGTCGCGGGCCCTGCTGGTGCGGCCCCACCACTTCACGGCGAACCCGGAGACCGCGCTCGACAACGCCTTCCAGTCCCTCGGCGCCGCGCGGGCCGTGGATCCCGTCGTCCTCGCCCGGCGGGCGTACGACGAGGTGGGGCGCCTCGCGGACGCGCTCGACGCGGCGGGCGTCGCGGTGACGATGTTCGACGACCCGGGCACGGCGACCCCGGACAGCGTGTTCCCGAACAACTGGCTGAGCACGCACGCGGACGGCACGCTCGCGCTGTTCCCCATGTATGCGCCCAGCCGCCGCGCCGAGCGCCGCGCGGACATCGTCGCCGCCCTGCGCACCCGCTTCCACGTGCGCAGGGTCGTCGACTACTCCGACGGCGAGGCCGATGCGCGCTATCTCGAGGGCACCGGGGCGATGGTGCTCGACGACGTCACGCGCACGGCGTTCGCGTGCCGCTCGCGGCGCCTCGACGAGACGCTGCTGGCGGAGGTGTGCGCGGATCTCGGTCTCGAGCCCCTCGTCTTCGATGCGGCCGATGCCGCGGGCGTGCCCGTCTATCACACGAACGTGCTGATGAGCGTGGGGGCCGAGGTCGCCCTCCTGGGTGCCTCGATGATCCGGGACCCGGCGCGGCGCGAGGCGGTGCGGGAGCGTCTGCGTGCGGGCGGCAGGGAGGTCGTCGAGCTCGACGAGGGCCAGGTGCGGGCCTTCGCGGGGAACTGCCTCGAGGTCGCGGCGGATGCCGGCCCGTCGGCTGCCGGTCCGGCGGGCGGCGCCGCAGGCGGCGCCGCGAGTGACGCCGCGGGCGAGCGCTCGCTGATGATGTCCGCGACCGCCGCGGCGGCGCTCACCCCGGATCAGGTCCGCCGGATCGAGCGCTCGTGCCGGGTGCGCGCGGTCGAGGTGCCGACGATCGAGACGGCGGGCGGCTCGGTGCGCTGCATGATCGCCGGGATCCACCTGGCGCCGCGCGTCTGAGCTGCTCGCCGGCTCCTCACGCGCGCGAGCGCCAGAGCAGCCACACGAAGTAGGGCGCCCCGATGATCGCCACCACCAGCCCTGCGGGAACCTGGGCGGGGGCGATGAGCGTGCGGCCGATCGTGTCGGCGATGCTCACCAGCAGCGCGCCCAGCAGCATCGCGACCGGCACGGAGCGCACGTGCCGCGCGCCGACGAGGGCCCTCGCGAGGTGCGGGGCGACGAGCCCCACGAACCCGATCGTGCCCACCGCGATGACGCTCACCGAGGCGAGCACGGCCGCGCACGCGATCACCGCGAGACGGGTGTGCTCCAGGCGCACGCCGAGGATCCGCGGGGAGTCCTCGTCGAGCGCGAGCAGGTCGAGCTCGCGCGAGCGGGAGAGCACGAAGGGCGCGATGAGCACGAGGGCGATCGCGACGATCGCGACGTCGACGAGGCTGCGGCCGTAGGTGGTGCCGGAGAGCCAGGTGAGCAGGCGCGGCGTGTCCCACGGGTTCTGCCACAGCAGCAGGAACGTGGAGAGGGAGGAGAGGGCGAAGCCCATGCCGATGCCCACGAGCACGAGGCGCTCGGGACGGATGCCGCGCCGCCAGGCCAGCAGGTAGATGACGGCGAAGGTGACGAGGCCGCCGACGATGGCGGCGCCCACCATCACGGGCCTGCTCGCGCCGCCCGCGCCGCCGGCGCCGATCGCCAGCACGGCGCCCAGGCCCGCCCCGGCGGTGATGCCGAGGATGCCGGGCTCGGCGAGCGGGTTGCGGACGGTGGACTGCACGACGCTGCCGGCGAGCGCGAGGGACGCCCCGCCCACGATCGCGGCGGTGGTCCTCGGGAGGCGCTCGTCGAGCGCGAACCGCACGGGCGCCGGCGCCGCGTGCTGGATCCACAGGAGCACGTCGCCCGTGCGCAGCCAGAGGCTGCCCGCGAGCAGTCCGACGAGTGCGGCTCCGGCGAGCGCCGCGAGGACGATCACGCCGATCACGAGGGCGCGCCTTCCGGAGCGCGGCGGGGTGCGGGCCTGCGGCGGCTCCTTCGCGGGCCCCGAGTCACGCAGCCGACGGGCCAGGACGATCATGATGATCGCGCCCAGCAGGGAGGTCGCGATGCCGGTGGGGATCTTTGCGGCGGCCTCGGCGCCGGCGATGCCCCGCAGCAGCGCGTCGGCCGTGATGACGACGAGCGCACCCAGGAGTCCCGAGGCGGGGACGAGCAGCACGTGGCGGTGGAGGGCGGGCAGCAGCACCGCGAGCAGGCGGGCGAGTACCGGCGCGCCCAGTCCCACGAAGCCGACGGGTCCGGCGACGGTCACGGCGATCGCGGTGAGCAGCACGGCGCCGAGGATCCCGAGCACGCGGGTGCGGCGCACGGGGATGCCGAGCGAGGAGGCGGCGTCGTCGCCCAGTCCCAGGATGTCCAGGCGCCGGGAGATCAGCAGCATCACCACGAGCACCCCGGCGATCACCGGGATGGCGCGCAGGGAGGCGTCGAGGTTCAGCTGGGCGAGGGAGCCGCTCCCCCACGCGAACAGGCCCGTGGTCTGCACCTCGAAGAGGATCAGCAGGGCGGAGGTCGCGGCCTGCAGGGCGAGCGCGACGGCGGACCCGGCGAGCACGAGCCGGGTGGTGGAGGTCCCCGCACCGCCCGAGATCGCGAGAACGAGGCCCGCGGCGGCAAGCCCGCCGGCGAAGGCCACGGCGCCGGAGGCCCAGATCGGCACGGCCAGTCCGAAGGCGGCGACGGCGACGATCGCGAGGTAGGAGCCGGCGGTCACCGCGAGGGTGTCGGGCGAGGCGAGGGCGTTGCGGGAGATGGACTGCAGGACGGCGCCGGCCGCGCCGAGAGCGAAGCCGACGGCGATCCCGGCGAGCAGCCGCGGCAGGCGCGAGGCCGAGAAGATCGCGGAGACGGGGACGCCGCCCTCTCCCGCCCGGTCGGCGGGCTCCGCCCCGACGGCGGCGCGCAGCAGGTCCCCGAGGCCGACGCCCGAGGTCCCCTGGGTGAGGTGCCAGGCGCCGACGACCACGAGCACCACGGCGAGCACGACGAGCCCGCCGCCGCCCGCGAGCAGCGCGCCGACGCCCGGGCGCCGGGGCGCGGCCGGGGCCGGCGTCGCGGCCGGGGTCCGCTCCGCGCCCTCGGGGGTGGTGGTCGGGCTCGCCGTGGGGCTCACGGGCGGGTCACTTCGTGAGCGCGTCGACGTAGGCGTCGACCGCCTGCTCGGAGGTGCGGGGGCCGCCGAAGGTCCAGATGCTCGAGGGGAACGGGTGGGCGCGGCCGTCCTCGACGGCGGGCAGCGAGGTCCAGATGTCGTTCTTCTCGAGCTCGGTGACGTAGTTGCCGGCCGGGTCGTCGGTCGACGTGTAGAAGAGGTTCGCGTCGCCCACGGAGGTGAGGCCCTCGATGTCGGTCTGGCCGAGCCCGTAGATCGCGTCGGTCTTCCCGGTCCAGGCGGGCTTCAGCCCGAGCTGCTCGCCGAGCGCGCTGAACAGTGCGCCCTTGCCGAAGGGGCGGATGGAGACGTTGCCGCCGTCGACCCAGCCGTCGAAGTAGACGAAGTCGCGCGTGGGCAGGTCGACGTCCGCGACCTTCTTCTTGGCCTCGGCGAGGTGCTGGTCGAACTCCTGGAGGACCGCGTCGGCCCGCTCGGTGCGGCCCGTCGCCTTCCCGATCAGGGAGAACAGGTCCTTCATGTTCCCGATGGGGTCCTTCGCGTCGGCGCCCTGGGTGGCGAGCACGGGCACTCCGCGCTCCTCGAGCTGGCCGATGATCTCGTCGTCCTTGCTGGAGGCCTCGACGATGATGAGGTCGGGGTTCGTGCCGTAGAGGGTGTCGAGGTCGGGCTCGCCGCGCTGGCCGACGTCGGTGACGCCGTCGGGCAGCTTCTCGGCGGTGTCCCAGGTGCTGAAGCCCTCGGCGTCGGCGACGCCCACGGGGGTCACGCAGAGGCTGAGGAGGTCCTCGGTCTGCTGCCATTCGAGGACGGCGACGCGCTTCGCGGGCTCGTCGAGCTTCACGGTGCGGCCGAAGTCGTCGGTGAGCTCGACGGGGCCGGTCGCCGTCGAGGTGGAGTCGTCGGCGCAGGACTCGGACACGGCGGAGGCGTCCTTCGTGGCGTCCGTGGACGCCTCGACGTCGGTGGTGCCGCAGGCGGCGAGCGAGAGGGCCGTGAGGCCCAGGGTGAGGACGGCGCCGAGGCGGCGCAGCGGGGACGGGCGCGACGAGGCGGACGTCGGCGCGAGGGTCCTGAGCGAGGTGGTGGTCATGGTTCTCCGGGGGATGACGGCCGGGCGGCCGGGTGGGCGGGACGGTGTGCGGCCGGGTGGCGGCTGCGGCGGGGCGAAGCGCGGGGTGGGGCGGGGCGAAGTGTGGGGCGACGCGGGACCGGGGTGCAGAAGGGGGTGCGGGGGCGGCGCTCGGGACGACGGGAGTTCAGCGGGCGCGCGGGCGTCGCTCGGCGACCTCGATCCGGCGGCGTCCGCTGGCGGGATCGGTGCTGGTCTCGATGGGTATCTCGTAGACCTCGCTGAGATGCTGCGAGGTGAGGACCTCGTCGACGGTGCCGGCGGCGTGGACGTCGCCGCGGCGCAGCAGCACCACGCGGTCGGCGATGCGGGCGGCCTGGGCGAGGTCGTGCAGGACCACGCCGATCGCGGCGCCGTGCTCGGTCGCGAGGTCCTTCACGAGGTCGAGGGTCTCGATCTGATAGCGCAGGTCGAGGTGGTTGGTGGGCTCGTCGAGCAGGACGATGCCGGTGTCCTGGGCGAGGCAGGAGGCGAGCCAGACGCGCTGGACCTCGCCGCCGGAGAGCTCGCCGACGCCGCGCGCGGCGAAGGCCGCGGTGCCGGTCAGCTCCATGGCGCGCTCGATCGCGGCCTCGTCGGCCTCGGAGAGACCGGCGAAGCGGCGGCGGTGCGGGTGACGGCCGAAGCCGACGACCTCGCGCACCGTGAGGCCCTGCGGGGTGCCGCGGCTCTGGGAGAACAGGGTGAGGGTGCGCGCGAACTCCTTGGCGCCCATCAGCACCGCGTCGCGCTCGGCGATGCGCACCTCGCCACGGGTCAGCGGGTGCAGGCGGGAGACGGCGCGCAGCACGGTCGACTTGCCGCTGCCGTTGGGGCCCAGCAGAACGGTGACCTCGCCGGGGCGGATCTGCAGGTCGACGCCGTGGACGACCTCGCTGCGGCCGTAGCGCAGCACGAGGCCCTCGGCGTCGAGCCGGCGCGCGGGGTCCAGGGGTGCGGGGTTCCGGGAGGTCTCGCCCGGTCCGTCGGCGGCGAGGTCCTCGGCGGGGACGGCGCTCTCCTCGACGGCGGTCGATCGGAGATCGGTCGTCATGAAGGAGAGCCTAACCGTGCCCCATGTCCGACCACACCCCCGGACCGCCCTCAGAGCTGTGCACTGCGGCACAGCGGGAGGGCGAGGGAGCGAGGGACGCGGCGGGGAGGCGAGGGCGCGAGAGGGACGGCGCCCTCAGTGCTCCCCGCTCACCTCGACGATCTCGGCGGCGCGGCGCTCGAGGTCCATGGGCTCGACGCCGTCGAGCATGTGCAGGGCGAAGTCCTCGCTGAAGCGCTCGAACAGGAGGGTGCCGCGCACGGAGTTGCCGTGCAGGTCCAGCTGCGGGGCGTAGGTCGCGATGCCGAAGCGGGAGGGCAGCGCGGCGATGATGCCGCCGGCCACCCCGGACTTCGCGGGCAGGCCCACGTCGCTCACCCAGTCGCCCGCGTTGTCGTACATCCCGCAGGTGAGCATGACGGAGAGGGTCTTGCGGGCGGCGACGCGGGAGAAGACCTCCTCGCCCGTCAGCGGGTTCGTGCCGCCCGAGGCGAGGGTCGCGGCCATCACGGCGAGATCGGTGACCGAGGCGAGGACCGCGCACCCCTCGATGTACCCCTCGACGACCTCGTGGGCCTCCTCGGTCATCGAGCCGGCGGCCCGCAGCATGTACGCGAGCGCGAGATTGCGGTCCGCCGTGCGGGCCTCCTCGCGGCGGGTCGCCTCGTGGAGGGCGAGGGTGTGCCCGGCGGCGGCCTCGAGCACGGAGCGCAGGCGCTCGGTGCGCTCGCCCTGGGTGGGGCCGAGCATCGCGTGCGTGCGGATCGCCCCGATGTTCACCAGCGGGTTCTTGGGCTTCTTCGTCCACACGTCGAGGCTGAGGGCGTTGAACTGCTCGCCCGTGGGCTCCTCGTCGACGATCGAGTTCACGTACTCGAGGCCGTGAAGGTCGATCGCGGCGCCGTAGGCGAAGGCCTTGGAGATCGACTGGATCGGGAAGCAGTGGTCGGTTCCGGCGGTCATGATCTCGCCGTCGGTCATGCACAGGGCGACGCCGAGGTGGTCCTCGCGGGCACCGGAGAGGCGGGCGAGGTCGGGGACGTCGCCGTCGGGCACGGCGGAGCCGAGGACGTGCATCTGCCGGTCGAAGTAGGTGCTGAGCGCGCTGGTCACCCTTCGGACCGTACACGGGGCGCGGCGAACTCCCCAGCCCGGCGCTGCGGGCGGGCCGGCGGGGCGGTGAGGACCGGCGGTGCGGGCAGGCGATCGCGCCCGCCCCGTCGGCACCTCAGTCGGGCTGCACGCTCGCGAGCGCCTCCTCGAGCACGGCGAGATCCTCGGGGCGCACCGGTCGGGCGTGCTCGGGGCGGGGGCTCAGCAGCCGACGAGTGACGTGCACGGGCACCTGGGCGAGGCCGAGGCGCAGGGCGACGGCCACGCGGTGGTTCCCGTCGAGCGTCGCGAACTGCTCGTTGAAGGCGAGGTCGAGCGGGGTGCGGATGCCGTGGTCGCGCGCGTCGGCCTCGATCGCATCGAGGTGCGAGGGGGTGTCCAGATGCGGGGAGCCGACGACCTCCCGGTCCACGGCCCGATAGCGGGCGACGAGCGCGGTGGGCAGCAGCACGGCGGGGAGGGCGCGGCCCGAGCGGCGCTCCATGACGAGCTGCGCGGGGTCCTCCGGATCCGCTCCGATCTCCCCGAAACCGCAGCGCTCGTAGACCCGTCGAGCGGCCGGGTTCTCCCGCATCACGTGCAGCCGGAGCCGCACCCCGGGAAGGTGCTCCTCGGCCCAGTCGATGCAGGCGTCGATGAGGGCCCGGCCCGCACCGGTTCCGCGCGCCTCCGGGGCGACCCACACCGAGACGATCATGGCCGGCTCCCCCGGCACCGTCGCGGGGACGACCCGAGCGATGCCCCGTGGGGCCTCGCCGCCCTCGGGGGTCGCCAGGATGCATGCGCCGAGCCCGAGGAAGCGGTCCCAGTAGGTCGGATCCTCGCGCTCGCGCTCGAGGGTCCCCTCGTAGGTCGATCCGAACGCCTCGGGATCCTCCTGCAGGGTGCGCAGGCGCAGGGTGCGGACCAGGTCGCGGTCGGCGGGCGTGGCGAGGCGGGTGAGCGGGGCCGTCATGTCGTCGCTCCTCACCGCTCCGGGTCGACGGGCCGCGTCTGCTCGTGGTCCGTCGGCGCCGCTGCTGCATCGGCGGGCGCCGCCGCCCGGTCCGTCCCGGTCAGCCGTCCGATCCCGGCCATCAGGTGGTAGATGACGAGCGCGGCGAGGGTGCCCAGCGCGATGCCCGTGAGCTGGATGCCGCCGAAGGTCCAGGTGACGTTCGCGATGCCCACCACGAGGGCGACGCCCGCGGTGATCTGGTTCTTGGGGCGGGAGAAGTCGACGTTCCCGTCGACCCACATGCGCACGCCCACGATGCCGATGAGCCCGTAGAGCACGAAGGTCACGCCGCCCAGCACGCCCGGCGGGATCGTGTTGATGAGGGCGCCCACCTTCGGGGAGAGCGAGAGCAGGATCGCGACGACCCCCGCGACCCAGTAGGCGGCGGTCGAGTACACGCGGGTCGCGGACATGACGCCGATGTTCTCGCCGTAGGTGGTGGTCGGCGAGCCCCCGAAGCAGGCCGAGAGCGCCGTGGCGATGCCGTCGGAGGCGAGCGTGCGCCCCACCATGTGGTCGAGGTTCCGCCCGGTCATCAGCCCCACGCTCGTCACGTGGCCGACGTTCTCCGCCAGCAGCACCACGATCACCGGCAGGAACATCGGCAGCAGCGAGAGGTCCAGGGTGGGGTGGTGGAACTGGGGCAGCCCCAGCCAGTGCGCCTCGTGGAAGGCGGTGAAGTCGACCTCGCCGCGGGCAACGGCGACCAGGTACCCGATGATCACGCCGAGCAGCACGGAGACCCGGCCCAGCATGCCCTTGAACAGCGCCGTGCACAGCACCACGGCGAACAGGGTGATGGTCGCGGTGACCGCGGACTTCTGGAAGTTCCCGTAGGCCGTCGGCGCGAGGTTGAAGCCGATCAGGGCGACGATCGACCCCATCACCACGGGCGGCATGAGCAGCCCGATCCAGCGCGTGCCCACGGCCTGCACGAGGAGCCCCAGCAGCGCCATCGCGATGCCGATGACGAGCACCCCGCCGAGGGCGGCGGACATCGACCCGGCCTGCGTGGAGGCCGTGATCGGGGCGATGAACGCGAAGGAGGACCCCAAGTAGCTGGGCACGCGGTTGCGGGTGATCGCCAGGAACAGCAGGGTGCCGATGCCGCTGAACAGCAGCGTCGTCGAGGGCGGGAAGCCCGTCAGCAGCGGGACCAGGAACGTCGCGCCGAACATGGCGACCACGTGCTGGGCGCCGATGCCGATGGTCAGCGGCCACGCCAGGCGCTCCTCGGGGCGCACGATCGCATCGGGGGCGACGGAGCGGCCGTCGCCGTGCAGGGTCCAGACGGGCATGGGTGCTCCAGGGGTCAGGAGGGCGGGTCGGGGACGGTCGGCGGGTCAGCGCGGTCGGCCGGCGGGCCGGCGCGGGCGGCGGATCAGCGCGACCGGAGCGGGTTGCGCACCGGACCAGCGCGCCGACCGCCGGGTCAGTGCGCTGGGCACAGGATCAGCGCCGTGCGGCTCCGGGGAAGACCTTGATCCGTGCGCGCTCCGCGGAGACGTCGGGGATCAGGTCCGGCGAGGCCGCGGTGGCGGGCTCGTTGCGAGTGCGGAAGTCGGCGAACATGCGGCTGAGGTCCGGCGCGCCGTACTCGTCGCGCACAGGGGCGGGCACGGTGAGCATGAGGGCCGCGACGACGCCGACGGCGAGCGCGACGCCGCCGGTCATCAGCCCCGCCCCGGCACCGGTCGCGAGCGAGTTCACGATGACGTCGAGGAAGCCGACCACGAGCATGACGACGCCTGCGATGACGGCGCTCGAGCGGGCCACGTCGGCCGGACGCTCGAGCAGCGAGCGGCGCGCGAACAGCGAGATCGCGACGAAGCACGCGGAGATCACCGCATCCATCACGTGGATGACAGGCCCGCCCATGCCCGCTCCCCCGATCGCGGCGACGGCGGCGATCAGGTTCCACACGATCGCCGCGGCGTGCATGATCGCGCCGAACTCGAAGGCGCGCACGGCGTAGACGATCCAGTCCACGCGCTGGAAGTTCAGCGGCATCGTGCGCACGAACGAGCGCGAGACCATCACGCCCCAGGCGGCGAACACGAAGGGCAGGTAGACGAAGTCCGTGGCGAACGAGGTGGGGGCGGCGAACTCGAGGCGCAGGGAGTTGTCGGCGATCGCGAGGATCACCAGGCCCGAGGCGGCGCCCGCGCAGAACACGAACCAGGAGCGGTCGCGGCGCAGCGCCGCGCCGATGAGCAGCGTCAGCAGCAGCGCGGAGACGAGCGCGCTCGCGAAGGTGATGAGCGAGTACGCCCAGCCGGTGACGAACACGCGGCCCACGAGCATGACCACGGCGAACACGAAGGATGCCGCGGCGGCCAGGGCGATCGCGGCGATCACCGTGCGCGAGCGGCGCCGCGCGAGCGCCGAGGGCAGATAGCCCTCGTGGGCGCGCGGCTCGATGCCGACCACGGCGCCCGCGAGCAGCAGGGAGACCCCGGCCCCGAGGCCGAGGGGCGGCCCCTCGGGCAGCGGGGAGAACATGACGGGGATCGAGGTCACGAGGTCGGCGATGATCGTGCCGACGGCCACCAGCAGCACGGGCGCGAGGCCGATCACGCGGACGGTCCGCACCAGCCGCAGCGGCGAGGACTTCGGCAGCCAGCGCAGCACGAGGACCACCACGAGCACGAGCAGGCCGAAGCCGACCGCGATGCGGCCGATGAGGTCCACCGGGGTGTACCCGGCGTGGGTGAAGGAGGTAGAGAGGGCCGCGACCAGGCACACGAACGCGGTGACGTCGCGCAGGGCGTCGAAGGCGCCGAGGTCGGCGAAGCGCGCGGGGATCGCCGGGGAGCGCCCCGGGGCGTCGGCCGCGTTCGGCGTCGTGCCCGAGCGCGCGTAGGTCGCGGAGGAGCCGCGTCCCGCACCCGGGGAGCCGCCGACGGGCGCGGGGGCGTCCTCGCCGCGCGGGGCGAGGGAGCCGGGGTCCTCGTCGGTGCTCTCGCGGGTCCAGTTCGCGTCGTCCCCGGCATCGGTCCCGACGTCCGTCCCGGCATCGGTTCCGGCGCGGTTCCCGCCGGTCGCGCCGTCCTCGGGGACCTCGCCGTCCTCGTCGAGCGCGGGGAGCGCGCCGGTGCGGGTGTCGCGGAGGTCGTCGCCCGTCTGCCCGTCCTCCTGTGCGCCCGCGGGCCCCGCCGGGCGCACGGGCCTGCGGTGCCGCGGGTGGCCGGCCCGCTCGGCGGCGAGCAGCTCGACCTCCTCGCGGCCGGGAAGCTTCTCGGTGGGGACCGTCCCGGGATCCGCGGAGAAGATCCAGTCCTCGTCCCCGCCTCGTGAGCCACGGCGGTCGCGCGCCATCCGGTCCCTCCCTGCTCCTCGACCCTGCGGCCCCGATCCTGCCCGATCCGTCGTCCTCGGACGACGCCGGGCTCCAGAGCCTTCTGCGGGCCGATTCTAGGCGGGGAGGCCGTGCGTCCGTCCGGGGCGCGCCGTCGGCCGACGGGCCGGGAGCGTGGCCGCGGTCGCATGCCTGCTCGCGGGCGTGCTCCCCCGGGCCGTGCCTGGGTACGCTGGGAGGCATGCCAGCACCCGAGCTCGCGCTCACCGAGCGCTTCCAGTCCGCCTTCGCCCAGGCCTTCGGGGAGGAGTTCCGCGACGCGGATCCGATCATCCGCCCCTCGCAGTTCGCCGACTTCCAGTGCAACGCGGCGATGGGCCTCGCGAAGCGCGTGGGCGCGAAGCCCCGGGACGTGGCCCAGCAGATCCTGGACGCCGTCGACCTCACCGGCCTCGCCGAGACCCCGGAGATCGCGGGGCCCGGCTTCCTCAACATCCGCCTGCGCACGGACTGGATCGGGAACCAGGCGGCCGAGCTCGCCGCCCCCGAGTCGCACCTGGGCATCCCCGCGCCCGATCACGCCGACACCGTGGCCATCGACTACTCGGCGCCGAACGTCGCCAAGGAGATGCACGTCGGCCACCTGCGCACCACGGTCGTGGGCGACGCCCTCGCGCGCACTCTCGAGAAGCTCGGTCACACCGTCGTGCGCCAGAACCACATCGGCGACTGGGGCACACCCTTCGGCATGCTCATCGAGCACTTGCTGGACGTGGGCGAGGACGGCGACGAGGCGAAGCTCCTGGAGAGCGACCCGAACGCGTTCTACCAGCACGCCCGCGCGAAGTTCGACGGCGACGCCGCCTTCGCGGACCGTGCGCGCTCCCGCGTGGTCACCCTGCAGGCCGGGGACCGGCAGACCCTGGAGATCTGGACCCGACTGGTGGAGCTGTCCAAGCAGTACTTCCACCGCATCTACGACATGCTGGACGTGACCCTCACGGACGACGACCTCGCCGGGGAGTCCAGCTACAACGACCAGCTCGAGATCGTCGCGAAGCAGCTCGAGGCCGACGGGCTCGCCCGGATCTCCGACGGCGCGCTGTGCGTGTTCCCCGAGGGGTTCATCGGCCGCGACGAGAAGCCGCTGCCGCTGATCATCCGCAAGTCCGACGGCGGCTACGGGTACGGCACGACCGACCTCGCGGCCATCCGCCACCGCATCCAGGACCTGCGCGCCGACCGCATCGCCTACGTGATCGGCTCCGCGCAGGAGCTGCACATGAACATGGTCTTCGAGACCGCGCGCGAGGCGGGCTGGCTCACGGACGACGTCGAGGCGACGCACGTGAAGATCGGTTCGGTGCTCGGCGAGGACGGGAAGATCCTGCGCACCCGCTCGGGCAGCTCGCTGCGCCTGATGTCCCTGCTCGAGGAGGCCGTGCAGACCGCCCGGGGCGTCATCGACGAGCTGCGCCCCGACCTGCCCGAGGACGAGCGCGCCGAGATCGCGCACGCCGTGGGCATCGGCGGCGTGAAGTACGCGGACCTCTCGACCGCGCACGACTCCGACTACGTCTTCGACCTCGAGCGGATGCTCGCCCTCACCGGCAACACCGCCCCCTACCTGCAGTACGCGGTCGCGCGGATCCGCTCGATCTCGCGGCGCGCCGCCGAGCAGGGCATCATCGCCGGCCCGGCCCCGCGCGTCGAGAACGACGCCGAGCGGGCGCTCGCCCTCGAGCTGCTGCAGTTCGGCCCCACGCTGGTCCAGGTGGGCGCCGCGTACGAGCCGCATCGGCTGTGCGCCTACCTGTTCTCCCTCGCGCAGGCCTTCACGGCCTTCTACGACGCGTCCCCGATCCTCAAGGAGTCCGACGACGAGGTGCGCGGGGGGCGGCTCGCGCTGGCCGAGCTCACCGAGCGGGTCCTCGTCGAGGGGCTCGACGCCCTGGGGGTGCGCGCGCCCCAGCGCATGTGAGGACCGGCCCGGGAATCCGGCATGTCCGGTCATGGGTGCATGTTCACCGGCGTCGTGACGGAACCGTGTCCGTTCGTGACCGAACCGTGTCCTGCTGCGGTACAGAAGTCGCTGGTCATCACGCGCCGGCGCTTCGTAACCTGTGACGGTGGTGAGAAGCCGGAGGACGCATGCGGCCGCGTGGGCGGTCTACATCGTCGCGGCCGTCCTGCACATGATCGCCCTCGTGACGAACACCGGTGCCCTCGCGCTGGCCACCAAGGCCCTGCTCGCCCCCGCGCTCATCGTCGCGGTCCTCAGCGCGCTCTCGCTCACCCAGCGCATGGCCAAGCGCCTCACCTTCGCGCTCGCCCTGGCGTTCCTCGCCGACATCGCCCCGGGCTTCACGCCATGGGCGCACGGCGCGACCTCCGTGCTGTTCCTGCTCGCGCTCGTCGTCTACGCGGCGACGCTCGCCCCGTACTGGCTGCGTGAGCTCGACGGGCTGCACCTGCTGCTCGCGATCCCCTACGGCGGGGTCGTCATCGGACTGTTCCTCGCGTGCGCGGGCGGTGCCGGGAGCCTGCTGCCGCTGCTGGTCGTCTACGCGCTGGTGCTCGCCGCCGTCGCCTTCCTCTCGGCCGGCGTGAACCCGCTGACCTGGATCGGCGGCACCCTGCTGCTGCTCTCGAGCTCCGTGCTGGGCATGTCCTGGTTCCTGCCGGGCGCCTGGATCCCCGAGTCCGACCTGTGGGTGATGGGCTCCTACATCGCGGGCAACGCCCTGCTGGTGCTGGGGCTGCTGCGCACCGTGCCAGCGCGCCGCTGGGCCCCTCAGCCCAGCAGCGGCGCCTCGCTCGTGATCATCGAGGGCTGATCACCGCGGGTCGACGCCCGCTCGTTCGACGGGTCGCTCCCCCGGACGGGACGGTCGCCGACCGGCACGCCAGTCGGCCGGCCAGCCGCTCAGTCCGTGCCCAGCGCCTTCGCGATCGCCGCACGCTGCTCGGTGAGCAGCCGCCCCATCTCCTCGCCCGGACGCAGCCCCGAGAGGAACGCGAGGCGCCCGTGGATCTCCCGGTAGGAGACCTCGGGGCCCGCCTCCTCGAGCTGCAGGCGCAGCACGCGGGCATCGGTGAGGAAGATGTCGTCCGTGCCCACGCTGAGGTGGATCGGCGGGAGGTCGTGGAGGTGTGCGTTGACCGGGGAGAGGTCCTGGTCGTCCAGGGGCGTGCGGCCCGCGTAGGACTGCGCGGCGAGCGTGAGCAGGCGCCGCTCCTGCGGGAAGTCCCGACGGCCGGTCTCGGTCATGCCGGTGTTGGCGAGCTCGAGGTCCGTCCAGGGGGACATGAGCACGAGCAGCGCCGGCTCGGGGATGTCTGCCAGCGGCCCGACGCCGTCGCGGATGCGACGCACGACGGCGAGCGCGAGCGCGGCCCCCGCGTTGTGGCACGAGAGCACCCACGGCGCCTCGCCGAGCGCGCCGGAGCCGGCGAGCTGCGCGAGCACGGCCTCGACGTCCTCGAGCGCGACGGGATGCTGGTGGTCCGGCGCGGTGCGGTAGTCGACGAGCAGTCCCGCGCACTGCTGGGCGTCGGCCTGCCGGGAGAGCCACCCCCAGTCGCCCGGGAACGGGCCGGAGAGGAAGGCGCCGCCGTGCAGGTGGACGATCACACCGTTCGAGGCGTGGTGGCGGTCCAGCCAGACGCAGCGGGTGCGGTCGATCATCTCCACGTCCACCGCGTGGCGCTTGAGGACCCCGCCCCCGGGCATCGGGCGGCGGGCCTCACGCAGCGTATGGGTGTAGAAAACCTTCGGCAGAGGCAGCCGGCGCAGGGTGCGTCCTGCCATGATCGCGGCGTCGCGGATACGACTCATCACGTCTCCTGTGCGGTGGGCTCGGTCCCCTCCAGCCTAGCGACTCCGAGCCGCAGGTAGCCTGCACGTCATGACGTCCTCCACCACACCCTCGGGCGCGCACTCCCCCGCCGCCGAGCGCCCGGTCCTGCGCGGGAGCGGGCCGGTCCTGATCCTCGCCGCGATGGACGAGGAAGCCTCGCCGCTGGTCGAGCGCATGCTCTCGCCGCGCCGCGCGGACCTCCCGCTGTCGGCCCCGGCCCACGCCTGGGCGGGGACCCTGGGCGGGCTCGACGCCGTGGTCGCGACCAGCGGGATCGGCATCAGCGCGGCGACCTCCGCGGCGACCTGGGGCATCCTCACCCAGCATCCGCGTCTGGTGATCAGCGCGGGCTCGGCGGGCGGCCTCGCCTCCGGGATCGGCGTGGGCACGCTCGTGATCGGTGAGTCCTTCACCTACTCGATCGCCGACGCGACCGCCTTCGGCTATGCGCCCGGCCAGGTGCCCGGCGGCCCCGAGCGCTTCCGCACCGATCCGCGCCTGGTGGACCTCGCGGCGCGCGCGGCCGAGGACACGGCGACCGCGCACGGCGTGCGCCGCGGCCTCATGCTCTCCGGCGACGCCTTCGTGACCGCCGAGATCGCCGCGCCCATGCGCGAGCGCTTCCCCGGCGCCCTGAGCGCCGACATGGAGTCCACGGCGATCGCCCAGACCTGCTCGTCGCTGGGGGTGCCGTTCCTCGCGATGCGCGCGATCTCGGATCTCTGCGGGCCCGCGGCCGACGAGCAGTTCCATCTCGAGCTCGACGTGGTCGCCGAGACGTCGGCCCGCGCGGTCTGCCGGCTGCTGGAGGACGTGGCGGCGGGCTGAGCCGGCCGGGCCCCCTTCTCCCCACCCCGCACGTGCAGGAGCCCCCGATCCGCAGCGGCGGATCGGGGGCTCCTGTGCGTCCGGGGGATCCCCTCGGACCGGGCTCGGGCTCAGGCGCTCAGCGCTCGTCCGTGCCCTTCTCGTCGGCGTCCGCCGGGGCGTCGCTCGGAGCATCGCTCGAGGCGTCGGCCCGATGGGTGTTCTCCCCGTCGGCGCCGGCGTCCCTCGTCGGGGTCCCGTCGGACTTGCGTCCGGTGGGCACGAGCTTCGGCTCGCTGTCGGAGTCCGAGGGCGCGGAGTGGGTGCGCAGCTGGAACACCTCGCCGTCGTGCATGTCGATGCCGGCCGAGACCGAGTCGACGAGCACGGCGCGCGCGAGGCGGTTCTGCAGCACCAGCGGGTCCTTGGACATGTCCTTCCAGATCGAGATGCACAGCAGCAGCATCACGATCACGAAGGGCAGGGCGGAGACGATCGTGATGTTCTTCAGACCGTTCAGCGCCTCCGCGGGATCATCGCCGCCCGCGAGCAGCATGACCGCCGCGACGGCGCCGGTGGCGACGCCCCAGAAGATGACCTGGAACTTGCGCGGCTCCTCGGCGCCGTTCTCGGCGAGACCGCCCATGACGATCGAGGCGGAGTCCGCGCCGGTGACGAAGAAGATCGCCACCAGGACCACCGAGAGGACGACCAGCACGATGTAGATCCAGTGCGGGACCGGCATGTGGTTCAGCAGGTCGAACAGGACGGTGTCGAAGTTGATGTCGTCGCCGGTCTGGGCGAGCTTCTTCGCGGTGTCGCCCGCCTGCTCGGCGCGCTCCTGCAGGCCGATGGCCCCGCCGCCGAAGATCGCGAACCACAGGATCGAGATGCCCGAGGGCACCAGCAGCACGCCGGTGACGAACTGGCGCACGGTGCGGCCGCGGGAGATGCGGGCGATGAACAGGCCCACGAAGGGCGACCAGGAGATCCACCACGCCCAGTAGAAGACGGTCCAGGTGGACAGCCAGCTCTGCACGTCGCCGCCGCCGTTCGCGGAGGTGCGCGATGCCATCTGCGGCAGGTCCTTGATGAACTCGCCGATGGTGGACGGGATGATGTTCAGGATGAACAGGGTGGGCCCGCCGATGAACACGATGACCGCCAGCAGCACCGCGAGCACCATGTTGATGTTCGAGAGCATCTGGATGCCCTTCTCGATGCCCGAGACCGCCGAGGCCACGAAGCACGCGGTGAGCACCGCGATGATGATCACGAGGATCGGGCTGGTCACCTTGTCCATGAGGCCGGAGGCGGTGATGCCGCCGCCGATCTGCAGGGCGCCCAGGCCCAGGGAGCAGGCGGAGCCGAACAGGGTCGCGAGGATCGCCAGGATGTTGATGATCTTGCCGCCGACGCCGTTCACGGCGCGCTCGCCGAACAGGCCGGTGAACATCGAGGAGAACAGCTGGGAGCGGCCCAGGCGGAACGAGCCGTAGGCGACGCCGAGGCCCACGATCGCGTACATCGCCCACGGGTACAGGGTCCAGTGGAACGCGGTCTGGCCCATGGCGGTGGCGGCGGCCTGCGCGGCCTCCGGCTCGACCGTGTTGGGCGGCGGGGAGAGGTAGAAGAACAGCGGCTCGCCCACACCGTAGAAGATGAGGCCGATGCCCATGCCGGTCGCGAACATCATGGCGATCCAGGAGCTGGTCTTGAACTCGGGCTCCTCATCGTCCTTGCCCAGCGGGATCGAGCCGAAGCGGCTGAAGGCGACGACGATGACGAAGACGGTGAACACGGAGCCGGCGATGACGAACAGCCAGCCGAAGTTCGACATGGTGCCGTTGAGAAGATTGGTCGCGACGCCGCCGAGGCCCGCGGGGCTGATGACGCCCCACAGGACGAACGCGATCGCGAGGACGGCGGCGGGGAAGAAGACGAACTTGTCGAGCCCCTTGCGGCGGGGCGGCGGGTTCTCGGCAGAGGCCTTCGCGGCATCGAGCTGCTCGAGGAGCTGATGGGTATCGGTGTCGCTGCTCATACAGGGGTCTGCGGCCAGGAGGCGCGGCCGCATGTCCTTTCGTACGGTGGGGGCGAGGGACAAAAGCCCTTCACTTTAACCCGCGAGCCGGTGCGGGGCCCGGGGCGTGGACGCCGGGAGGCGATGGCCTGAGCCCCTGGGGGCCGACGAGCGCCAGCACATCGGCCCCTCCGACGCGTCCGCCCATCCGTGCAGGTGGGACGGGCGGACGACGGCTCGCGCACCGCTCCCGGGCGGCGATATGGGGCGAGGACGATCGGCACCGGGCGCGCGGGCCGACGGTCGGGCTCAGCGCGCGGTGGTGTGCAGGATCTCCTCGCCGAGCGTGAGCGAGCGGACATTCCGCGCGATCCTCTCGTCGGCGCCGACGGGACGCCCGCCCGCGCCGTGCGGCGTGATGAGCAGCCGCGGCGCTCCCCACAGCGGGTCGTCGGCCGGGAGCGGCTCGGGATCGGTGACGTCGATGCCTGCGGCGCCCAGTCGCCCGTCCTCGAGGGCGTCGAGCAGGGCGTCCTGGTCGACGGTGGCCCCGCGCCCCACGTTCACGAGGATCGCGTGGTCCGGCAGCGCGTCCAGCACCTCGCGGCCGACGGCTCCCGCGGTCTCCGGTGAGGCCGGGAGGATGTCGACGAGGACGTCTGTCCCCGGCAGGGCGGACATGACGTCGTCCGCGGCGATGACCTCGAAGCCGGAGCGCTCCCCCGCACTGCGGGCGACCCCGCGCACGTGCGCGCCGAGGGCGGCGAGGATCAGGGCGAGGGTCTGCCCGATCTCGCCGAAGCCCCAGATCAGCACGCGGGCGTCGAGCAGGGTGGTGAGGCGGCCCTCGGGGTGGAGGGGCTGCAGGCCGCCGAGCTCGCGCGACCACTCGTGATGCTCCTGGGCGATCCGCGCCTCGGGCAGGCGCCGCACGAGCGTGAGCAGCAGGGCCAGGGCGTGCTCGCTCACGGTGCGCGAGTGCAGGCCCGCGCCGGTCGCGATCACCACGTCGTCGGCGAATCCGGCGGCGAGGATCCCGTCGACCCCGGCGGCGAGGGACTGCACGAGGCGCAGGGAGCCCAGGTCGCGCGCGGCGGACTCGAGATGGCGGCGCGAGGAGCCCCAGACCACGAGGACCTCGGCGTCATGGTGCTCGGCGGGGATCGGCTCGCGGGCGTCGACGACGACGGCCTCCCACCCCTCGGGCAGGGCGGGGTCGAGCTCCATCGTGTCCGGCAGCAGGATCTTCATGGCACAAGGCTAGGACGTCGGGCGCGCGGGCGCGGGCCCGACGTCGGATCCGGACACCGCATCGCGCAGAGCCTGCCGGTCGGGAGCACTAGCCTGGGTGCATGCGCATCGGTTCGGCACTCCGCCCCACGCGCGACCCCTCCCCCTCGTCCTCGCGGCGCCTGCTGCGCGCTCTCGGCCGCCTCGCGCGCACCGTCCATGCCGACGTGGCGCCGCGGGCGACGCGCCGCATGATCCGCCGCGCCGCGGGCCGCGTGGCGACCACGACCCCGCTGAGCGCCTCGGGCTTCCTGGGCGCGAGCATGGCCGGCTGGATCGCGACCTCCCCGAGCCTGCTGCCGCGCACCTGGTGGATGTGGGCGGCGAACTACGCGCTGTCCACCACCTACGGCTACACCTCGGGCGTGGTGCTGGGCCGCGGCGGCCGGATGCTCGTGCGTCGCCTCCCCCATCCCGCGGCGCGCGAGCCCCTCAGTCCGCGGCGCCGGGAGATCCTGCGCTGGGGCGGCGCGGCGGCGCTGGTCGGCATCACCGCCTACTCGTGGACGCGGGGTGCGCTGCGGCAGCGGGAGATCAGCGTGCTCGTGGACCGCGAGCCGAAGAACCTCGCCACGCATGCCGTCGGCACCGCCGCGGGACTCGGGATCTTCGCCGGCGTGCTCATGGCGTCCCGTGTCGTGGGCGCGACGGCCCGCCTGTACCGGCTGCTGCTGCGCGCCTATCTGCCGCCGCTCGCCGTCGGCATCGGCTCCGCCCTGCTCACCTCGGCGACGCTCGCGGTCGCGATCGACCGCCTGGTGCGCGGTCAGGTGCTCGAGCGGATGATCGAGCGCGCCGAGCAGGCCAACCGGCTGCTCTCCCCCGATCTTCGGCGTCCCGCCTCCGAGCTGGTGTCCGGGTCGATGGCCTCGAACGAGAGCTGGGAGTCCCTGGGCGCCGCGGGACGGCGCATCGTCTCCTCCGCGGCGAGCGCCGAGGAGATCGCGCAGGCCACAGGGAGGAGCGCGCGCACGCCCATCCGCGTGTACGCGGGCAAGCGCTCGGACCGCACGCTCGAGCAGACCGTCGCGGCCGTGGTCGCCGAGCTCGACCGCACCCGCGCGTGGGAGCGCGAGGTGCTCGTGCTGTTCACGGGGACGGGCACGGGGTGGCTGCAGGAGTGGGCGCTGTCCTCGGTCGAGTTCCTCACCGGCGGCGACTGCGCGACCGCCTCGCTGCAGTACTCGGTCTACTCGAGCGCCCTGAACTACGTGCTGGACCGGCGCACCCCGCAGCGTGCGGGACGTCTGCTGTTCGAGGCGGTGCGCGGGAGGCTCGACGCGATGCCCCCGCACGAGCGCCCGCGTCTGTTCGCGGCCGGAGAGTCGCTCGGCTCCTTCGCCGGCCACGCGACGTTCGGCGACGTCTCGGAGATGCTCGCGCGCATCGACGGCGCGGTGTGGACGGGCACCCCGGGATTCACGCCGATCTGGCGCGAGCTCACCGAGGCACGACGGCCTGGCACGCCGGAGATCGCACCGGTGGTGGGCGACGGCGAGCACGTCCGCTTCATCACCGAGCCGGCCGATCTGCATCGCCCCTTCCACGGCCGCGGCCCGGCCTTCGGGCCCTGGCTGCCCCCGCGCGTGGCCTACGTGCAGCACGCCTCGGACCCTGTCGTCTGGTGGCAGCCGTCCCTGCTGGTGAGGAAGCCCGACTGGCTGCGCGAGCGCGTGGGCAGGGACGTCACCGGCGCCGTGGGCTGGGCGCCGTGGATCACCTTCTGGCAGATCGCGGCGGACATGCCGCTCTCCGCCGAGGTCGACGGCGGCCACGGCCACAGCTACCACGAGGAGGTCGTGCTGGTCTGGGCCGCGGTCCTCGGCCTCGACCCGTCGGTGGACAGAGGGCGTGTGGTGCGGGCGATCCAGCAGCGGCTGGGGGCGGGGTGAGGGCGTCCGAGTTCGACGCATGGGATCCAGGGCGGCTCGGAGGCCGCACGGGTCAGGGCTTCTCCCCGACGACGTAGACAGTGCAGGCGGGAAGCACCAGGTGCTCGTCGTTCCCGGTGCGGGACCGGAACTCGTCGTCCGCCCGCTCTCTCGCCTCCTGATCCTGCGCCAGGTACGCGGCACCGGCTCCGCCGATGCCGGCGCGGAGGCCGGACCACAGGTCGTCCGGGGCGGTGTCCCACTCCCAGCTCAGCTCCCGCGCCGTCCGGGGCACCAGGCCAGCCCCGCGGGCGAGGTCCGCGAGGCCCTCCGGAGTGCGCGGGAAGTCGAGCGCAGGCGGGAGGCGCTCGGAGGGCACGTGGACGAAGCCCGCGGCGTCGAAGCATTCGCCGACGAGCGCCTGCCACCCCGCGCCCCCGGTCGGCCAGATCGTCATCGCGACGCGGCCGCCGGCACGAGTCACCCGCGCGAGCTCGGCCACTGCGTCCGCCGGGCGGGCGACGTGGTTGATCACGAAGTTCGCCACGACGGAGTCGAAGGCGCCGTCGGCCAGCGGGAGATCGGGAAGAGCCCCCTCGAGCACCTCGCCGCGGATGCGCTCCCGCGTGCGCGAGACCATCTGCGGATCGGCATCGACGGCGGTCATCGAGCTGCCCTCCGCCTCCGCCCGTTCGGCGAGCTCGCCGCTGCCGCAGCCGACGTCCAGCATCCGAGGCCCGTCGGCGTCGGAGAGCAGCGCCGGGATCGTGCCGGCGCACAGGCGGGCGAACGATCTCTCGTAGGCGTCCGCGACACCGCCCCAGTCCCTCATGCGCCGGTCGCGACCTCGCGGCCCGCGTCCGCGCTCCACTGCGACCACGAGCCGGGGTACAGCCGCGCGCCGGTGAAGCCGGCGCGCTCGAGTGCCAGCAGGTCGTGGGTCGCGGTGACGCCGGAGCCGCAGTAGACGATGATCTCGTCCTCGCCGCCCACGCCCGCGGACTCGAAGCGCTCGCGCAGCGCCTGCGGGTCGCGGAACCGCCCGTCGGCCCCGATGTTCCCCGCGAACGGGACGTTGATCGCACCGGGCACGTGACCTGCGCGCGGGTCGACGGGCTCGGTCTCGCCGCGGAACCGCTCGGATGCGCGGGCGTCGATGACGACCGAGCCCTCGCTGCCGGCAGCGGCCTCGACCTCGTCGGCCGTCGCGGTGACGCCCCTCCCCCACGAGCGCGGGGTGAACGTGGCGGCGTCCGGTGCCGGGTCCTCCGTCGAGAGCTCGCCGCCGTCGGCCGTCCAGGCGCCGAGCCCACCGTCCAGCAGCGCGGCGTCCACGCCGAGGGCGCGCAGCATCCACACCAGGCGCGAGGCCTGCGAGCCGTCGGTGTCGTCGAGGGCGAGCACGGTGACGCCGTCTCCGATGCCCGCCGCGCCGAGGGCGGCGGCGAAGTCGGCGGGGTCCGGCAGCGGGTGGCGCCCGGCGTCCGGTCGTGCGGGAGCGGCGAGATCGGCGCCCAGGTCGATGTACACGGAGCCGGGCACGTGGCCGGCGAGGAAGGTCGAGCGGTCCTTGGACCCGTCGAGCGCCCAGCGCACCTCGGCGACGCGCACCCCAGGCTCCTCGCGCAGAGCTCGGAAGCGATCGATGTCGATGACCGGGGGCAGGGCGGGCGCGGAAGTCATGGATGCCACTCTAGGAGCAGTGCCAGACTGTCGGGTATGAGGATCGCATTCCTGGGCACCGGACGGATGGGCACGGAGCTTGCCCTGCAGCTGCTGGGCGCGGGCCACGAGCTCGTGGCCTGGAACCGCACCCGTGAGCGCACGCGGATCGTCGAGAAGGGCGGAGCCCGCGTGGTCGACGCCCCCGAGGAGGCCGTCCAGGGCGCGGACGTCGTGGTCACGAGCCTGTTCGGCCCTGCCGCCGTCCGCGAGGTGGTCACCGGCCCGGGTCTGATCCCGGAGGACGTGACCTGGGTCGACACCACGACCGTCTCCCCCGCCGACGCCGATGAGTTCGCCGGCGCGGTCGCCTCCTACGTCGCCGCGCCCGTCGTGGGAACGCTGGGCCCGGCGCGCACGGGCATGCTCGGGGTCTACGTGGGCTCGGCCGACGCGGACCGCCGGGCGCAGGTCGCCGATCTCGTCGCTCCGTGGGCGGACCCCGATCGCCTGGTCCAGGTCGGCTCGGGCCGAGAGGCCGCGACCGGCAAGCTGCTGGCGAACCTCGCGCTCGCCGTGAGCGCGCAGGGGCTGAAGGAGGCGCTCGCCCTCGGCGCGGCGTGCGGCGTGTCCGACGAGGCGACCCTCGACATGCTGGGCTCGACGGGCCTCGCGTTCATCGCCGGCATGAAGGGGCCGTTCGTGCGCGGCGAGCGCTCGACCGAGGGCGGCGACTTCACGGTCGACGCGATCGCGAAGGACGCACGCCTCATGCTCGACACGGTGGCGGACACGGGAGAGGACGAGGACCTGCCGGCGCTGCACGCGGCCCTGGACTCCCTCGAGGGACAGCAGAAGGCGGACCGCGGCGAGCACGACTTCTCGGCCATGTTCGTGCACGACGGCCCCGGGGATCAGCCCAGCTCCTGAGCGATCCCCCGCCCGGCCTGTCGGCCCGAGAAGAGGCATCCGCCCAGGAAGGTGCCCTCGAGCGCCGAGTTCCCGTGGTAGCCGCCGCCCCCGAAGCCGGAGGCCTCACCCGCGGCGAACAGGCCGTCGAACGCGCCGCCGCCCGCCGCGGGCGCGCACTGCACGCGGCCGTCGAGGTCGGTCTCGAGGCCGCCGAGGGTCTTGCGCAGCAGCACGTGCAGGCGCACCGCGATCAGGGGACCCGCCGCAGGATCCAGCAGGCGGTGCGGGGCCGCGGTGCGGATGAGCCGGTCGCCGACGTAGCGGCGGGCGCCGCGGATCGCGGTGATCTGGGTGTCCTTCGCGAAGCGGTTCACGACCTCGGCGTCGCGGGCCCGGATCTGCGTCTCGAGCCGCTCGGCATCCACGAGGTCCTCCCCCACCAGGGCGTTCATCTTCTGCACGAGGCCGGGGACGTCACTCGCGGTCACGAAGTCCTCGCCGCGGTCCAGAAAGGCCTGCACGGGCGGCGGCGCCCCGGGCCGCACCCTCCCCAGCACCGCGCGCAGGTCCTTGCCGGTGAGATCGGGATTCTGCTCGCTCCCGGAGAGCACGAACTCCTTCTCGATGATCCTGCGGGTGAGCACGAACCACGAGTGCTCGCCCCCGCGCTCGCGCAGGATCCGCAGCGTGCCCGTGGTGTCGAAGCCGGGATAGGCGGGAGCGGGCAGCCGCTCCCCGCGCGCGTCGACCCACAGCGACGAGGGGCCGGGGAGGATGCGGATCCCGTGCCCTTCCCACACGGGATCCCAGTTGCGCAGCCCCTCGGTGTAGTGCCACATGCGGTCGGCGTTGATCCAGTGCGCGCCGGCGTCGCGCGCCATCACCATGCCGGCGCCGTCGACGCTCGCGGGCACACCGCGCACCACGTCCCCGGGCATGGTGCCCAGGCGCTGCGGCCACAGCTCGCCCACCAGGTCGGGGTTGCCGCCGATGCCTCCGGTGGCGAGCAGCACGGCGCCCGCGCGGGCCTCGAACTCGCCCGTCGGCCGACGGGTCGAGGCGACCCCGCGCGGCGTCGCGTCGGCCTCCAGGACGTGCCCGCGCACCCCGACCGCACGCCCGTCCTCGAGGATCAGCGCCTCGACGGCGTGGCGGGTGCGCAGGCGGATCCGCCCGCTCTCGCGGTGCGCGGCGAGGCGGCGCAGGAACGGCTCGAGCACGCCGGGTCCCGTGCCCCAGGTGACGTGGAAGCGGGGCACGGAGTTGCCGTGGCCCTCGGCGGTGCCGTCGCCGCGCTCGGCCCAGCCGACGACGGGGAAGAACCGCACGCCCATCCCGTGCAGCCAGGCGCGCTTCTCCCCCGCGGCGAAGCGCAGGTAGGCCTCGGCCCAGGCGCGGGGCCAGTGGTCCTCGGGCCGCTCGAAGCGCGCGGAGCCCATCCAGTCCTGATGCGCCAGCGCGAGGGAGTCGCGGATCCCCAGGCGGCGCTGTTCGGGGCTGTCCACGAGGAACAGTCCGCCGAAGCTCCAGTGCGCCTGCCCGCCGAGGTCCGCCATGCCCTCGCGCTCGAGGAGCAGCACGTCGTGCCCGGCGTCGGCGATCTCGCAGGCGGCGACGAGCCCGGCCAGGCCCGCTCCCACGACGATCGCGTCGGCCGCGAGGTGATGTGCCGCGGGGCGAGCGGCGTGCGGGGTGCTCACCGCACCTCCAGCCGTCCCACGCGCTGCAGCGGATCGTCCTGGTTCGCGCCCGACATCGTGGCGCTGCGCTGGCGGTTCTTGTCGCCGACGTGGTGGTCGAAGGCCTGGAGGTTGCCGACCTGGATGTCGGTCTCGCGCTCGAAGCCGAACCGCTTGTCCTTGTTGCGGTAGTAGCGGTAGATGCCGCCGTAGATCGCGCCGAACACGGCCGGTCCCACGACGAACGGGAGCGCGAGGGCGAACAGCCCGCCCTCGGAGCTGCCGCCGTCGGCCAGCAGCACCTGCGCCGCCAGGATGGTGTCCATGGCCTGCTCCTCTCAGAATCCCTGGGTGAGGAAGACTCCCCAGCCCACGACCGCCGCGGCGGCGGTCGCGACCGCGCCGCCCGCGCAGGCCAGGCTGAAGATCCGCGGATGGGACACGGGGACGGACCCCATGGTCTTGCCGGTGCGGCCGTTCACCGCGATGTAGTGGACGTAGCTGCCCTTCGACGTCTGCTGGTAGTAGCTGTACAGCCACACCGGGACGTACATCGTGATCCAGCGGGTGCCGCGGATCGCGACGCCCTCGCGCTCCCAGCGCACGCCGCGGTCGTACTGGGCGATCGTGGGACGCGCCTTCTCCCGCGCGATCGTGAGGAACTTGTCCTCGACCCGCTCGTCGAGGTCGTCGATGTCCAGGTCGCGGCGCTCGGAGGTGAAGCGCGAGAGGTAGTTCGGGTTGAACACGAGCGCCTCGCGGGTGTCGTACGGCTGGACCGCGTCGAGGATGTAGTTGGTCGCGGCCGAGGAGTCGGTGCGGTCGTACTGCCGCGAGGAGCCGGCCGTGAGGTCGTTGACCAGCACGTCGAAGCTGCGACCCAGCTCGTGGACGCTCGCGTCCCAGTAGCGCTCGGAGACCGTCTGGTCCTTCCCGACGCGGCGCTGGACCGTGTAGGTGCGGGTGGTGATCTCGCCGGTGCCGCGCAGATCGGTGTGCAGGTTGCCGTCCACCACCATGTAGGGCATGTAGACGCCCTTGACGTTGTCCGGCACGAACTCCTTGACGAAGGTGCGATTGGCGAAGGTGCGGCGGGAGTCGACGAACTTCTTGATCTGCTCGACCGCCTGCTCGCGGGTGAGCGTGAAGGGCAGCACCGCGTCGGGGACGGCGCCGTTGGGGATCTGATGGTTGATCGAGAGCACCTGGCGGCACCAGTGGCAGCGGGCCTGCAGGGTCTCGTCGGACTTCACGACGATCTCGGCGCCGCAGCCCTGGCACTTGATGGTGACCATCGAATCGCCGGCCTGGACGTCCTGCGCGCCGGAGGCGACATGGTCGCCGCGCAGCTCCTGGATCGGTGTGTCGAGGTGGAACGCCTTCTCGGCGTTGTCCTCGTTCCACTCGTTGCGGCAGTAGTCGCAGACGAGCGCACGGGACTCGATCCGGTAGTGGACGTCGGAGGACCCGCAACGCGGGCACTTGTCCAGCCCGTGGCTCTTGCCCCGATCGGTGTCGATGACACGGTCGCCCGATGTGGCCTCGTCGATCGCGTCCTGGATCTGCTCGGCGGGGGCGGGCGGAGGAGGCTGCGCGCCAGGGGCCGACGGCGCCTGCTGCGTCGGAGCGGGAGGCTGCTGCACCGGCGGCTGCTGCTCCGCCGGGGGCTGCTGGATCGGAGGCTGCGCTCCCGGCGCAGCGGGCGGAGGCCCCGCGGGTCCGGTCGGACGCGCGGGGTCACCGGGCTGCTGGCTCATCGCGGGTCTTCCGTGGTCTGGTGTCGAGGTGCCAGGGGGGCCGACGGCCGGGTCAGAGACCCAGCGCCTTCTTCTTGGCCGCGTCGTAGTCCTCCTGCGAGATCAGCCCCTGGTCCAGCATCTGCTTGTACTGGCCGAGCTTGGCGACCGGGTCGTCCGCGGCCGGAGCGGAGCCGGCGGCCCCGTCGGCCGGAGCCCCTCCGGAAGCGCCTGCCGAGGCTCCCGCGGCCTGGGCCTGGTCGGGCTCGCCAGCGGTCTGCTGGCCCTGCTGCTGGTTCTGCTGGCCCTGCTGCTGACCCTGCTGGTTCCCGAAGTTCAGTCCGGGAGGGGTCTGGGCCTGCGAGGGCTGCACGATCCCGCCGGTCGCGTTCATGCCCATGCCCATCATCGCGAGGCCCTGGCCGCCGCCGTTCTCGCCGGCGCCCTGGACGCCGCGGGCGACGGCCTGGTTCATGAAGGACTGCGAGCGGTTGCCGGAGAGGGCGTCGGCCTTCTGGACGTCGTTGAGTAGCGCGCGGGTGTTCTGGTCGTACTCGATCGAGGCGATCGCGACCTTCACGATCGCGAGGCCGCGGTCGCTCGACCAGCGGTAGTCCTCCTCGACGACGGCCGCGAGGGACTGCGCGAAGCCGACGGCGTCGGACTGGATGCGGGTGATCCGGTTCCCCTTGTCGGGGTCGTTCGTGTAGCGGGAGAACGCGGCGGCGAGCGAGGACACGACCTCGCGGAACAGCTGGTTGCCGGCCGGGTTGTCCGGGTCGGAGAAGTCGAAGACCCCGGCGTTCTCGGTGATGAACGAGGCGGGCACGTAGTTGTGCACGAACAGCAGCGGGTCGAGGATCCGCATCGTGTACGAGCCGCGGGCCAGCGCCCCGACCTGCGCGTTGAGGTAGGCGTCGTCCCAGTAGATCTCCGACTGCGTGCCGAAGCGGTTGTCGGGGATCTCCTTGAGGTTCACGAAGAACGCGAGCTGCTGGGAGGTGGGGCGGCCACCGAACTTGAAGCGCTCCCAGCTCATGCCCACGGTCGAGGACATCACGTCGTCCCCGGCGAAGACGGACTTCGAGTCCGGCGCATCGCCCTGGAACTCGTAGCCGCCCGCCTCGGTGATGAAGCCGGTCGCCTTGCCGTCGAGCACCGTCACCAGGCCGTAGCCCTCGGGCACGAGGATCCGGGAGCCGTTGGTGATGATCGACTGCGAGCCGCGCACGTTCGAGCCGCGGCCGGCGTTGGTGCCGCGCGGGACCGCGGGGAACAGGGCCGCCGTCGCCGGGAGCCCGTCGGGCACCGTGAGGAAGTCCTTCCACTGGTCGGCGAACATGCCGCCGATGGCGCCCTTGAATGCCTGGATGAAGCCCATGCTGATCTCCTTCGTCCCCCGGGAGGCCGGTCGTCATGTGATGCGGACCATGCTATCGACCGCCCTGAGCAGGAGCTGTGGAGTTCCCGAAGAAGGGGCTGTGCGGGGCGGCGCTGCCGGGCATCCGGCGCCCGGCGGCGCGCGCCCCGCATCCGGAATCCGGCATCCGACCTCCGGCCTCCGCGGGGATCAGACCGAGAAGATCTGCCCCGTCTCCACGCCGTCGACCGAGCGGACGACCGCGCGGGCCGCCTCGGCGACGGGGGTCTGCGGGAAGCCGGGGAAGCTGGAGTGGTAGCCGGTGGCCTCGGCGATGACACTGGGGCTCACGGTGTTGATGCGGATGCCGCGGGGCAGGCCGACGGCGGCGGCGATCGCGAACGAGTCCAGCGCGCCGTTGGCGACCGACGCGGCGGCGCCGGTCTCGATCGGCTCCGCGGAGAGGACTCCGCTGGTGAGGGTGAACGAACCGCCATCGCGCACATGCGCCGCGCCGAGCGTGACGAGGGCGATCTGGCCGAGGGCCTTGTCCGCCACGCCGTCGCGGAAGTCGTCGAGGGTGAGCTCGGTGAAGGGCTTGAAGGCGACGACGCCGGTGGTCGAGACGACCGCGTCGACATCGCCGATGCGCTCGAAGAGGGCCTCGATCGAGGCGGGGTCGGTGAGGTCGACGTGCTCGCCGCTGCTGCGCGAGGCCCGGATGACCTCGTGGCCTGCAGCTTCGAGTGCGGAGGCCGCCTCCGATCCGATGAGTCCACGGGCTCCGACGACGAGGATGCGCTTGGTCATGTGCTGGGGTCCTTTTCTTCCGGTCTGCTGTCGCGTCCATTCTTGCGCGCGGGCGGCTGGTGTGGGTCGGGCCGTCCGGGCGGCTGCAGGACCGCCGCATGCCCCGTCCGCCTCGCCCTAGGCGCGGAAACCGAACCTCGCCAGATCCTTCTTCCGTCCCGAGTCCTGCAGCGACAGGAGCTCGGCGTAGATGCCGCCGGATGCCGCGAGGTCCTCCGGGGCGCCGATCTCGTCGACGTGCCCGTCGCGCAGGGTGACGATGCGGTCCACGCTCGCGATCGTCGAGAGGCGGTGGGCGATGATCAGCGAGGTGCGTCCGGCCATGAGCTCCTCGAGCCCGGCCTGCACCTGCCGCTCGGCCTTGGTGTCCAGGGCCGACGTCGCCTCGTCGAGCACGAGGATCGGCGCGTCCTTGAGCATCGCGCGGGCCACCGCGATCCGCTGGCGCTGACCGCCGGAGAGCCGCAGCCCGCGCTCCCCGATCACGGTGTCGTATCCGCCGGTGAAGCGCTCGATGAAGCGGTCGGCGTTCGCACGGCGGGCGGCCTCGCGGATCTCCTCGTCGGACGCATCGGGCCTGCCGTAGGCGATGTTCTCCCGGATCGTGCCGGAGAACAGGGCGGCGTCCTGGAAGACCACGCCGATCTCGCGGCGCAGCTGGCCCAGCGGCAGGTCCGTGAGGGGATGGCCGGCGATGTCGACGCGTCCGGTGCGGGTCTCGTAGAGGCCGAGCAGCAGGTTCACGATCGTGGACTTGCCGCCGCCGGACTCGCCGACCAGGGCGACCTTCTCCCCGCGCGCGACGTCGAAGGAGACCCCGTGCAGGACGTCCTCGCCGTTCTCGTAGGCGAAGCGGACGTCATCGAAGGCGATCATCGGTGCGCCGAGGACGGGCACGGGCAGATCCTCCGCCTCGAGGCCGTCGGCGCCGGGTGCGGCCGCCACGTGCGGGGTGCGCGGATCCACGGGCGTCTCCATGACGCGGAAGTAGTCGCGGGAGCCCGCGATCGCACGCTGGGACGAGTCGATCACCCAGCTCATCGACTGCACGGGGTCGCGTGCCATGTTCATCAGCTGGATCAGCAGCACCATCTGGCCCAGCGAGAACTGGCCGCGCGCGGTGAGCACGAAGATGATCGCGTAGATCGCGAAGAAGATGACGTTCAGGACGCCGCGGCGCAGCACGTCCATGCGGTGCCAGTGGGCGGACTGCTCGGAGGTGAGATCGTCGGTCGCCTCGAAGCGCCCCCGGAAGCCGTCGAGCTCCGAGCGCTCGCGCACGAAGGACTTCACGACGCGGATCTGGCCGATGACCTCGGCGAAGCGCCCGCCCGCGTGGTCCACCTGCTCGTTCTTCGCGCCCTCGAGCTTCTGCCACTTCTTCGAGGTCAGCGCGGTCAGCCACACGTAGACCGGGAAGATGACGAGCAGCAGCACCGCGAGCGGCCAGAAGTAGAAGGCGGAGATGCCCAGGACCGCGAAGGTCGTGATGAGCATCGTCGCGAAGGAGTTCGAGAAGGTCTTCGCGAAGTTCGAGACCTCGGCGATCGAACGGTTCAGGCGCGAGACGATCGTGCCGGTCAGCTCGGTGTCGAACCAGCGCTGCGGCAGGGCGAGCAGCTTGTCGAAGTAGCGCACCGAGAGGATCGTGCGCAGGCGGTTGCTCATGCGGTCGCCGTAGTAGCCGCCGAGGTTCGACAGAAGCGTGTTCGCGAGCTCCGCGAGCAGCAGCGCGAAGGCGAGCCAGAGCACGGTGCGGGTGGCGGAGGCGGCGTCGATGCTGCCGCCCACGGCACCGGTGACCACGTCGGTCGCGTGACCGATGATGAAGGGGACGGCGAGGCCGGTCAGCGCGGTGACGACCGAGCAGAGGACGATGAGGAGGTAGAGCGGGGACAGCTCACGGGTGAAGCGCACGATGCGCACGAGGGACGACACCGTGTCAGCCTAGGTGCCGGGCTCCTGGGGGGACCCGCCGCTCCGCTACCAGCGAAGCCCCGGACAGATCCCGCCGGCCTCGCCCACGAGCCGGGCTTCTAGGCTGGACGCATGAGCCGCGACTCGATGACTCCCGCCCCCGACCCCTGGCATGTCTCCGACGTCGACGTCGATCTCCACCTCGAGCTCCTCGGGCTCGAGCGCTCGGAGCCGGACCTCGCTCTGCTCGCCGAGCTCCATCGCCGGCACGTGCACACGTTCCCCTTCGCGAACGTGGACGTGCTCCTGGGCGATCATCCGGGGGTGGCGCCCGCGACCGTGTCCCGCCGGCTGCTGGTCGAGCGCACCGGCGGGTACTGCTTCGAGCACGCCCAGCTGTTCGCCGCGACGTGCGAGTCGCTCGGGTTCGCGGTGACCCGGCGCCTGGGGCGCGTGCACAGCCCGGTCAACACCCGCACCCACATGGCCGTCGAGGTGCAGATCGAGGACACGAGGCTGCTCTGCGACCCCGGTTTCGGGCTCTCGATCACCGAGCCGATGCGGATGTCCGACGGCGCCGTGCGGCACGAGGCGCACGGCGAGTACTCGCTGCACCGCGGCACGGCGGGCGGCGCGGAGACCTGGGAGCTGCGTCGCAGGGACAGCACCGCCCACGTGATCGACACCCTGCCCGTGGTGCCGGCCGACGTGCGCGGCGGCCACGTGATCACGTCGAGGGACCCGGATTCGGGCCCCTTCACCCATCACCTGATCGTCTCGAGGTTCATGGAGGAGGGCCACTTCAGCCTCGCGGACACGGCGCTGACCATCCGCCGGGAGGGTGACCCCACCGAGCGTCGCGACCTCACGCCCGCGCAGTCCGTGGACACCGCACGGGGCCTCGGGGCCTCCATGACCCCGGACCGGGCCGCGACGCTGCGCCGACTCCTCGAGCAGAACGTCGGCGAGGACGGCTCCGCGGACTGACGCGGGGCCGGGTTCGCAGCGTCAGGGCCGCAGGGTCAGGGTCGCAGCAGAGTGCGGAAGGCGCTCAGCGTGCCCTCGAGATCGATGTCGGGCTCCAGCAGCCACTGGATCTGCAGGCCGTCCGACGCCGCCACGAGCAGGGCCGCGATCTGCGCGGGATCGACGTCGGAGCGCAGCTCCCCCGCCTCCTGCTCGGCGCGCACCCGCGCCTCGAGCGCGACGCGCAGGTGCGCGAAGCGTGAGGTGAAGTAGTCCTTCGCCTCGGTCGACCGCGCCTCGAGCGAGGCCGCGACGAGCGTCGAGTACAGCTGCACGAGGCCGGGCACCTCGAGGTTCTGCACGGCCGCCTGCACCATGACGTCGACGGCCGACGAGGGCTCGGGCAGGTCCGGGTCGTCGTCGCGCGCGGCCTCGGCGTGGGCGTAGACCGCCACCAGCAGCTGCTCGAGGGAGTCGAAGTAGTGGCGCAGCGCCGCGTGCGAGACGCCGATGGCCTCGGCGATGCGGCGCAGCGAGGTGCCGTCGGTCCCGCGCTCGCGGAAGACCTCGATGGCGCGGTCCAGGATCTGGCGCCGTCGGGCCATGCCCTTGGCGTAGGCGCCGGGCCGGCCGATGGTCGCCTGCTCCTCGACGTGCGCCTCGGCGGGCGCGTCGTGCGCCGGGTCGGGCCGCCCGGGAGCCGCGTCGCTCCCCTCGCCCTGCTCGCTGCTCGTCATGGCCCGCACCATACCCCGAGAAAACCTCCACACGGTACTTTTCCGTGCTAGCGTGGCGCCGTACGCACCCATCACCACTCCTGAAGGAAAGAAGGGCACCGTGGCTCTCCCCCTCGGCTCCGTGCAGCTGTACACCCTTGCTCAGCAGTTCTCCGACGACATGGGCGGCTCCCTCGACAAGCTCGCCGCGATCGGCCTGAAGAACGTCGAGGCATTCGACTTCGTGCGCCGGCCCCGCGAGATCCGCTCCGCGCTCGACGCGAGCGGCCTCGCCTCCCCGACCGGCCACGCGCCGCTGCTCTCCGACGAGCTGTGGACCCCGGACGGCTCCATCCCCACCCCCGCCAACGAGGTCGTCTTCGAGGCCGCCGCGGAGATCGGGATGACCACCGTCATCGACCCCTTCGTGCCCGTCGAGCGCTGGCTCACGCAGGACGGCGTCAAGGACATCGCCGAGCGCCTGAACGCCGCCTCCGAGACCGCGAAGACCTTCGGGCTGAGCGTCGGCTACCACAACCACGCGCAGGAGTTCCTCGCGAGCTTCGACGGGAAGACCGCGTACGAGTACATGGTCTCCCTGCTCGACCCGAGCGTCGTCATCGAGCTCGACCTGTTCTGGGCGATCGTGGGCGGGCAGAACCCGACCGAGCTCGTGCGCTCGCTCGGCGACCGCCTCGTCGCGGTCCACGTGAAGGACGGCGTCCCGCCGCAGGGCAACCCCTTCGCGCCCGACGCCCCCGACTTCGACTCGGCGAGCCTCGACCAGCGTCACCCCGGCGAGGGCGAGGTGCCCACCGAGGACGCCCTGAAGGCCGCCGGCGACTCCCTGAAGTACGCCGTCATCGAGTACGACCACACTCCTGGCGACGTCTTCGAGGACGTCGCCGCCAGCTTTGCCTTCCTGCGCGACGGAGGATTCATCGCATGAGCACCACCCGCAGCACCGGCGGCCCGATCGGCGTCGGCTTCATCGGCGTCGGCGTCATCTCCGACACCTACCTGGAGAACCTGAGCTCGTTCCCCGACGTCGAGGTCCTGATCCTCGGAGATCTCGACGTGGAGCGCGCGAAGTCCCAGGCCGCCAAGCACGGCGTCCCCGCCTCCGGCACCGCCCAGGACGTCCTGGACCACCCGGACGTGCAGGTCGTCGTCAACCTGACCATCCCCGCCGTGCACGCCGAGGTCTCCGCGAGCGCGATCGCCGCCGGCAAGCACGTGTGGACCGAGAAGCCGCTGGGCCTGGACCGCGCGTCCACCGCGCAGCTGCTCGAGGACGCGAAGGCCAAGGGCCTGCGCGTGGGCTGCGCGCCCGACACCGTGCTGGGCCCGGGCTTCCAGACCGCCAAGCGCGAGATCCTCAAGGGCACCATCGGCACGCCGCTGTTCGCCCAGACCTCCATGCAGTGGCAGGGCCCCGAGGTCTTCCACCCGAACCCCGGCTTCCTCTTCGCCAAGGGCGCGGGTCCGCTGCTGGACATCGGCCCGTACTACATCACGGCGCTCGTGAGCCTGTTCGGCACCGTGGACAAGGTCGCGGCCATGGGCCTGCGCGCGCAGCTCGAGCGCACCATCCAGGTGGGCGACCGCGCCGGGGAGACCTTCCCCGTCGAGGTGCCGTCCACGCTCTCGCTGCTCACCAGCTTCGAGGCCGGCCAGCAGGCGAACTCGCTGGTCAGCTTCGACTCGCCGCTCGCCCGCCAGGGCATCGTCGAGATCCACGGCACCGAGGGCTCGATCTTCCTGCCGGACCCGAACATGTTCGAGGGCTCGATCTCGTACGTGAAGCCCTTCGAGTCCTTCGGCGAGGCGCCGCCCGTCCAGGAGCGCATCGAGATCCCGCAGGAGGGCACGGTCACCGGCCGTGGCCTGGGCCTGCTGGACATGGTCCGCGCGATCGCCGAGGACCGCCCGCACGTCGCGAGCGGCGAGCTGGGCTACCACGTCCTGGACATCATGCTCTCGGCCGAGGAGTCCGCGGCCAGCGAGGAGTTCGTGGCCGTGAAGAGCTCGGTCTCCGAGGTGCCGACGGTCCCCGTCGACTTCGACCCGTTCGCGTCGACCATCTGACCCACGGCAGCACACACGGCCGGGCGGCGCGCCTTCGCGCGTCGCCCGGCCGTGTCATGCGTCCGGCTTCAGTGGTTCAGAGGTATGGACGCGTGATGAGCTCCAGATAGTGGCCAGAAGGGTCCAGGAGATAGACGCCACGGCCCCCATGCTCCGTGTTGATCTCTCCGGGACGGGTCCTCGTGTGGTCCGCCCAGTGCTCGCGCCCGCTCGCGCGGATCGAGGCGAGAGCGCGGTCGAAGTGCTCGTCGTCCAGCAGGTATGCGTAGTGCTGAGGCGGGAAGTCGATCGGTGGGGCGGCGAACTGGAGCAGCACGCCGTTGCCGATGATCAGGTTCTGGAACACGCCCCAGGAAGGGGCCTCCTCCGCTTCCAGCAGGTCGCGGTAGAACGAAGCGAGTCCCTCAGGGTCGCGAGTGGCGATGATGGTGTGGTTGAAGTGCGCGGTCATGGTTCTCCTCGGTCGGTGCGCGGGGTCGGGTAGGTCGACGGCGTGCGCACGACGGGAGGGGCGCGGATCAGGGACCGACCAGGTCGCCTGTCCGGGAGCGGCCGCAACGGGCCTGACTGGTCATCATCGTCGGCGACTCTACGGCGGCGACTCCGGGCCGTCCATACCTCGTCCCGCTACAGCCACCCGTTGTCGGTGGCGCGGCGCACGGCCTCGGCGCGATTGGCGACGCCCAGCTTCCCGATCGCGCTCGAGACGTGGTTGCGCACCGTGCCCTCGGAGAGGAACACCCGCGCGGCGACGTCGGCCGTCGAGCCGCCGTGCGCGCAGGCGCGCAGCACCTCGGTCTCCTTCGCCGAGAGCGGGTTCGGTCCCGCGGCCAGCGACTGCGCGGCGAGCTCGGGGTCGACCACGCGCAGCCCCTGGTGGACGCGGCGGATCGCGTCGACGAGCCGCTCCACGGGGGCGTCCTTGACCATGAAGCCGTCGGCCCCCGCCTCGAGGGTGCGGCGCAGATAGCCTGCGCGGCCGAAGGTCGTCAGCACGATGATGCGGGTGCCGGTGCCCCGCAGGCGCTCGGCGACCTCGAGCCCGTCCGCCGGCCCGGCCTCGCCGTCCGCACCGGTGCCGGCGGGCATCTGCACGTCCAGCAGCAGCACGTCGGGATGCTGCGCCGCGACGGCGGCGAGGGTTCCGGCGCCGTCCGCGGCCTCCGCGACCACCTCGATGTCGGCCTCGAGGCGCAGGAGGGCAGCGAGGCCCGAGCGCAGCAGGGCCTGGTCGTCGGCCAGGGCGATGCGGATCGGGGCGCCGGGTGCGCCGGGAGTGGCGAGGGCGCCGGGTGCGGCGGGCGCGTCAGGCATGGGGGGCTCCTTCGTCGAGCGGCCGACGGGCGGGCGCGAGGTGCGCCGTGATCACGGTCCCCGTGCCGTCCTCGCCCGGGGAGACCACGAGCTCTCCCCCGCTCTCCTCGACGCGGTGGGCGAGGCCGTCCAGGCCCGAGCGGCTGCGATCGCGCGGGATGCCCACGCCGTCGTCGGCGACGCTCACGCAGTCCTCGTCCACACGGATCGTGCAGTGCGTCGCGCGGGAGTGGCGCACCACGTTCGTGATGCCCTCGCGGATCACGTATCCGAAGAGCTCGGCGCGGGCGTCGTCGAGCTCGGGCAGCGCCGCGGGGACGTCGGCCTCGATGCCGGCGGCGGTGAGCACACTGCGGGCCGAGGCGATCTCGGTGGCGGCGCGCACCTCCTGCATGCCGCTCACGGTCGCGCGGACGTCGGCCAGGGACTGGCGGGAGATCCGCTCGACCTCGGAGATCTGGGCTCGCGCGGCCTCAGGGTCCGATTCCAGCAGCCGCTGGGCGAGCTGGGCGGAGACGGTGATGGTGGTGAGCGAATGGCCCAGGATGTCGTGGAGGTCCCGGCCGATGCGCTCGCGCTCGGCGGCGACGGCGAGGACCGCGTTGCGCTGCTCCGCGCGCGCGAGGCGCTCGGTGAGGATCTCGCGCTCGATCCCGTACCCGACGCCCAGGGAGATCATGAGCCCCACGAGCGCGAGGATGATCGAGATGTACTGGCCGGTGAGCACGGCGAGGAGGCAGACGGCGAGGGTGAGCGGGAGGATCACCACCCGGGCGGTGCGCCAGGGCAGCGCGATGGTGTGCGCGATCTGCACGAACATCACCATGTAGAGGACGTTCACGCCGATCGCCGGGACGAACAGGGCGACCAGCAGCCACACCACGGCGATGTACCCGTACCCGAAGCTCGGGCTGTACGCCTTCACCCCGGGCAGGAGGAGGAAGGCCGCGCTGAAGGCGAGGGACAGCACGATGATCGCCGTCGTGCGCACCGGGGTGGGATGGTCGAACGCCGGGATGATCACGAACAGCATGAACAGCAGCGAGGGCGCCGTGTAGAACATCGCGCCCGATTCGACCGCCGCCCGATACAGCCCGCGCAGCGTGCGCGGATGCTGCTCGTCGCAGCGTTCGAGGGGCGGTGCGGTCGCGGCGAGATCGGGCCCGCGGCGCGCGGAGCCGGTCAGTCGTGCTGGCGCCATGGGGTCTCCTCCTCGCGGACTGGCACCGATTCTTCCAGCATTCCTCCGCCGTGCCGCTCAGCGGCGCGAGGCGGAGCGCGCCGCGCGCCCCAGCAGCAGGGCCGCGATCAGCGCGAGGCCGAGGGTCCAGGCGGCGAGGGTCACGAGGCCGCGCATCGGGAAGTCCTCGCCGATGATGCCCCAGGTGCCCAGCTCCCCCACCCAGTACGTCGGGGTGAAGCGGGAGATGGACTGCAGCCAGCTCGGGAACATCTCGTAGGGGAACCAGAGCCCGCCTGCGACGGCGAGCAGCATCATGCCGATCGTGGTCGCGGCGCCGACGGCGCTGGGCTTCAGGGCGAGGCCGACGACCAGGCCCAGCAGCACGAGCGGCAGCATGCCGATCCACAGGGCGAGCAGCGAGCGCACGGCCTCGAGGGCGTCCAGATGGATGCCGGCGACGAGCGCGCCGGCGAGGTAGACGCCGATGAGCGCGGGCAGCACGACGGCCATGGCGGCGACCATCTTGCCGAGCACGAAGCTGCGCGGGGTGAGGCCCGCGACCATGAGCTGGCGCAGCCAGCCGTTGGTGCGCTCGAGCTGGATGATCGCGCCGGCGTTCACCGCGGCGCCGAGTCCGCCGTAGGCGGCCATGCGCACCATGATGAAGGTGCCCACGGTCTCGCCGCCCTCGCCCATGGCCTCCTTCCCGAAGATCTCGTTGAACATCAGGAACATGAGGATCGGGAGGGCGACCGTGAAGAACAGGAACATGCCCTTGCGCAGGGTGGTCGTGGTGGAGGCGAGCGCGAAGCGCGTGGTGCGCCGCAGCTGGCTCGCAGGGGCCCCGCGACTCGCGGTGGCGGCTGTCGACGGAGCATGGACGGCGGTGGATGCGGTGGTCATGGCGTCTCCTGGAGGGTGGGGCGGGCGGGGAGCTCTGGGGGTGCGTTCAGTGGGACGTGAGCGCGAGGAAGGCGTCCTCGAGGCTCGGGGTGGTGACCTCGACGTCGCTGATGGCGGGCAGGCCCGCACCGGTGAAGAGCCCGCGCAGGGTCGCGTCGGAATCCGCGGTGGCGAGGCGCAGGCGGCCGTCCTCGAGCACGTCGACGCTGGTCACGCCGTCGAGGTGGGCGAGGGGGCCGGCGGCGGCGCGGTCCGGCACGCGCAGGGTGATCGCGCGTCCGCCGATCCGGGCCTTGATCTGCGCGCCGGTGCCGTCGGCGACGATGCGCCCTTGGTCCATGACGACCACCCGACCGGCCTGCTGGTCGGCCTCCTCGAGGTAGTGGGTCGCGAAGACGATGGTGCGGCCGTCGGCGGCGACGTGGCGCATGCGCTCCCAGAAGCGTCGACGGGTCTCGACGTCCATGGCGACGGTGGGCTCGTCCAGCAGGATGACCTCGGGGTCGGGCAGCAGGGCGAGGGCGAAGCGGACGCGCTGCGCCTCCCCGCCCGAGAGCTTCGAGGTGCTGCGGCGCAGCAGGGAGGAGATGTCGGCGCGCTCGATGACCTCGTCGAGCGGGAGCGGGTGCGCGCAGACCCCGGCGACGAGGTTCAGCATCACCCGCACCGGGGTGTCCTCGAGGAGGGCGCCGTTCTGGAGCATCGCGCCGACGAGGCCGCGGCGCGCGGCGTCGGTGGGGGTGGTGCCGCAGATGCGCACCTCACCGGCGTCCGGGGTCGCGAGGCCGAGCATCATCTCGGTGGTCGTGGACTTGCCGGCGCCGTTGGGGCCGAGCAGCGCGAGGATCTGGCCGCGCGGGACGGCGAGGTCGAGGTCGTCGACGGCGGTGAGGGAGCCGAAGGTCTTGGTCAGGGCCCGGCAGTCGATCGCGGGCCGGGGTTCCTGGGACGGGGCCGGGGTCGTCTCGTTCATGGCTCCAGCCTCCGCCGCGCCGGGGCCGCGGGCCCATCGGTCGCCGTCACGTCCCTCCCATGACAGCTGTCATGGGAGAGGCGGAGGAGCTCAGTCCGCGGCGGGCAGGCTGCGCACGGCCGCGGAGACGGTGCGCACGAACAGCACGAGCCAGGCCATGACGGTCGCGGCCGCGCCCATCTCGAACGCCGTGAGGTTCAGGTACCCCGCGCCCTTCCACAGCATCAGCAGGGCCAGCAGCGCGATGATCACGCCCACCGTGACGGCGAGGAAGCTGCCGGGCAGGCGCCGGAACAGCACCGGGAAGCCCACGAGCGCGGTGGCGAAGACGAGCACGATGCTCTGCGCGGCGGCATCGTGCCAGGTCCGCTCGGCGTCGATCGGGATCAGGGCCACGGCGATCACGAGCAGCCCGAGGACGATGAGCGCGAGCCGCACGAGCGTGGCCCGGGAGCGGGTCTGGCCGGTCGCGCGGCACCAGAGGGCGACGTCGTGGCCCACGAAGTCGCCGATCGCGGCGAGCGCGAGCCCCGCCAGCAGCAGGGTGAGGTTGAAGGTGAGTCCGTCCCGGCCCGAGCCGAGCGCGGAGAAGTGGTGGTGCCACCAGTGCGGGTCGCTCGCGCTCAGCGCGGCCGCGAGCGCACCGGTCACGAGGAACGCGGCGAGCAGCACGGACAGGGACTCGCTGGTGAGCGCGAGAGCGCTCTCCACGCAGGCGTAGGCGCAGGCAGCGGCGGTGATGGCGACCCACACGGCGCCGGTCCAGCGGTCCAGGGCGAGCCCCAGGAAGGCCGAGGCGAACACCCCGTAGAGGGCGCTGCACAGCAGGAAGGCGAACACCGCGTGGAGCGCGCCGAGGGCGAGGATGTTGGCCGCGCAGCGGACCCGGGAGATCTCCCGCAGCCAGGGCTGGCGGCGCGGGGTGATCGTGAGACCGGCGAGGACGAAGCCGAGCAGACCGGCGCCCATCCCCGCGTACGCCGCGACCTCGCCGATCGAGCCGCGGCCGAACAGCGGGAGCGTCGTGCGCAGCGAGACCAGGCCCAGTCCGAGACCGAGCACGGCGGCGCCCGCAGCGCACCACAGAGCTGCCGTCTCGTCGCTGGAGGCCTCCGGCGCGGACGCGGGGGTCGGGTCGGGCGCGGCGGTCGCGGTCTGGTCGGGCGCGGTGGTCGGCTCGGGGGCGGGCGCGGTGGTCGGTTCGGGGGTCTGCTCGCGCATGCCTCGATTCTCCCCCGCGCAGGGGCGGATAGGCTCGCCGCGTGCTCGTCCGTGATCTGCGTCTGCTGTCGCCCTCCCCCGCATCGCCCGTGTCGATCCGTCTGCGTGACGAGGTGATCGCGGAGATCGGGGCGGATCTCGTGCCGTCCCCGGGCGAGGAGGTCCTCGAGGCGGGCGGGGCCCTCGCGGTCCCCGGCCTCTGGGACCACCACGTGCACGTGGGCCAGACCGCCCAGGGCTACGCGCGGCTCGACACCTCAGGGCTCGCCTCGGTCGACGAGGTGCTGCGGGAGGTCGCCTCCGCGATCGCCTCCCGTCCCGCGGGCGCCGAGGCGCTCATCGGCTTCGGCCACCGTCTCGTGGACATGGCGGGCGATCCCACGGTGGCCGGGCTCGACGCCGTCGCCGGGGAGCTGCCCGTGGTGCTGATCGGCGGCGACGCGCACCACGCCTGGATGAGCTCGGCCGCTCTGCGCGCACTGGGCCTGCCGCCGCGACGCGGGATCGTGGCCGAGGACGAGTGGTTCGACGCCGTCGCCCACCTCGACGACCTCCCGGGCGTCGCGGCGCACCTCGAGGCCGGGGTCGGGAAGCTCCAGGAGAACGCGCTCGCGCGCGGGATCGTCGGCCTCACGGACATGGAGTGGGCGGACAACGCGTCCCTGTGGGCCCGGCGCGAGGCCCGGATCCGGGTGCGCACGGCCACCTACGCCTCCGGGCTCGATGGCGTCCCGGGGCCCACGGGCACGCCGATCGGCGGCTCGGGGCTCGTGACCATGGGCCCGCTCAAGGTGATCGCCGACGGCTCGCTCGGCTCGCGCTCGGCCTACTGCCGCCACCCCTACGCGTTCTCCGGGGAGGCGGGGGCCCACCCGCTCGGCGGCGGATACGGGGTGCTCAGCCACATGGCCGACGACCTCGCGGCGCTGCTCGCGCGGGCCGACGCGCGCGGGCTCGAGGTCGCCGTGCACGCGATCGGCGACGCCGCCGCCGCTGTGGTCCTGGATGCGCTCGAGGAGGCCGCCGCGGGTCGCGAGAACGGGGGCGTCGGCGGGCGTCGGGGCGGCCCCAGGATCGAGCACGCCCAGCTGCTGGCCGACGAGGACGTGGCGCGGATGGCGGCGCTCGGGGTGCTGGCCTCGGTGCAGCCCGCCCATCTGCTCGACGACCGCGACCCCACCGAGGAGGTCTGGCCGGGCGACGCGCAGCGCTCCTACCGCTTCCGCGACCTTCTCGACGCGGGCGTCGACCTGCTCATGGGCTCGGACTCCCCCGTCGCCCCCGTGGATCCCTGGCTCGCCTTGTCCGCGGCCGTCCACCGCAGTGCCGACGGGCGCGAGGCGTGGTTCCCCGCCCAGCAGCTGCAGCCCCTCGAGGCGCTCGCCGCCTCGACCGACGGGGCCGGGGTCCGGCCCGTGGTCGAAGCGCACGCGGACCTGGTGCTGCTGGAGGATCCGGTCGACGGGGAAGGGCCCGGGCTCTTCACCGACGTGCCGCGCGGGGCCGACGGTGTCTTCGTGGAATCCGCGGCGCGGGAGGCCGCGGCGCGTCTGCGGGAGGTGCGGCCGCTCGCGACGATCGTCGACGGGCGGATCGCCTTCTCGCGCTGAGCGCGGGGCGATCAGCGCGGGCGATCAGCGCGGGGAGGTCACAGCGCGCGAAGGTCGGCGCAGGCAGGCCAGCGGGCGGGCCCTCAGTCGTCCTGTTCGAGCAGCGCCGCCAGCCGATCCACCGAGGCCCTCAGACTGGCCTCGGTGGTGCGTCGGGCGCGCTCCTCGCGGACGGGGTCGTGCAGGTCGGTCCAGTCGTAGGTGTGGATGACGCGGGTGCGGCCCTCGCCCAGGGGTTCGAGGTCCCAGCGCCAGAGGTGACCGGGCGGCTGCTCGCCCTCAGGTGCGGGGAGCCAGGCGATGCGCAGGCCCTCGTCGAAGTCGACCACGTGGTTCTCGCGCACGGCGCCGGTGGTCAGCGTCATCGCGAAGACATCCCCGACGCCTCTCACGCGCTGGCCGGAGGCGGCCTCGGCGAGGTTGTCGTTGCCGTCCCATGCGGTCTGCAGCGCCGGGTCGGCGATGTGCTCGAAGATCACGCCGGGAGCTGCCGCGATCACGCGACTCGCACTCACCACGCGCGGGGCCGTCTCGGCGGGATCGTTCTGCGTCTCGTCCATGGCGCACATTCTGCCCTCCGGGCGAGCCCGCCGCCTCGGGGCAGCCGCCCGCGCGGGGTTCTGCGTGTCCACTGTGCACACCATGTCGGCATCTTCCGGGCAAGGGGTCTACAGTGCCGCACTGTGACCCGGGTCGCCCTCCGCGGCGGCCCGCCCGCACCACAGCCACGACCGGAAGGAGTGTGCCCCATGGACACCACGACGGACGCCAGCACTGCGACGCAGCCCCACACCCTCGAGCTGTCGAGGCTCCGGGGCTACCGGGTGCGCGAGATCGGCTTCGTGCTGGGCCGCCTGCGGATCCGTTTCGAGTCCCCCACGGGCTCGAGCGAGCAGCCGCTCCTGGAGTGCCTGGTGATGCCCACCGTGCTGAAGGAGCACTCGATCGTCTCCTCCGACGACGAGCGCTGGGCGGGCGCCCTGCGCGCACTGATCGGCCAGGACGTCACCGACACCTACGAGGAGCAGGGCATCGGGCTGCGCCTCGAGCTGACCTACGGCTCGCTGCGCATCCACCCCCGCCCCTCCCAGCGCGACGGCACGGCCGTCGCCCGTCTGAGCGACTTCGGGGACGGCGCGCACAAGGAGTGGACCTCGGGGGTCGACTGCTTCGCGGATCTGCACCGCGAGCTGCGCTGAGGACCGAATCGCCGGAGAGGCCCGGCCCGCCGGCTCAGTCGCCGCGGGCCGCCCTCCCGCCCAGCGTCCTGTCGGCCACCGCGAGCACGAGCAGGAGCACGGCCGCCGCGAGCATCACCAGCCCGAGGTCGTGCATGCCCCCGGTGTCGGCCCGTCGGCCGAAGAGCACACCGCTCGCCGAGGACGAGCCGATCGCGCCGAGGTACATGAAGGTGCGCAGCAGTCCCGCCGCCGCTCCCATCTGCTCGCTGCGCGCCTGCCGGTAGACGGCGTTCTGGTTGGCGAGGTTCAGCAGCCCCTGCGGGATGCCGAGCACGACGGCGATCGCGAGCAGCAGCACGAGCGGCGAGCGGTCCCCGAGCGCGAGCACCATGGCGCACGCGAGGATCTGGGCGAGCGAGCCGACGATCAGCTTCCCGCGCAGCGCCTCGCGCCGTCCCGTGAGGGCGACGACCGCGATGCCGACGGCGAAGGTGGGCAGCAGCACGAGACCGGAGAGCGAGGGGCTGAGCCCGCGCGCCTCCTGCATCCACTGCGTGAAGCCGTAGATGTACCCGTAGCTCACGAGCGCCGCGAGCACCGAGCGCAGGTAGGTGCGCACGAGCGCTGGACTCGCCCGCAGCATCCGCACGTCGATGAAGGGGTCGGCCCGCCGCAGCTCGCAGATCCAGAAGCCGGCGCCCGCAGCGAGCACGGGCACGAGCAGCCAGAGCCGCCCGACGGACGGGCTCATGACCAGGAGCAGCAGGCTCACCAGGGCGATCGTGAAGAGCACGATCCCGACCACGTCGATGCGTGCGCGGCCGACGGGCCGGCGGCTCGGCGGCAGGTAGAGACGGCCCAGCACGAGCCCCGCGGCGCCCAGCAGCACGTTGATCGCGAGCGTGCTGCGCCAGCCGCCCGCGTCGATGAGGACTCCTCCGAGCACCGGCCCGATCACCGAGATGGTCTGGGTGGTGATGCTGAGCGCGCTGAGCACGGCGGCGGGGCTGTCCACCCCGGTGCGATCGCCCTCGTCGCGGATCAGGCGCATCGCCGAGGGATAGCCCGCGCAGGTCCCGAAGCCGAGCACCACGCGCGCGGCCACCAGCACCCAGATGTTCGGGGCGAAGGTGCCGATCACCCCGGCGAGCAGGGTGAGCGCGGAGCCGATGAGGAACATGCGCCGGGCGCCGTAGGCGTCGACGAGACGCCCCATCAGCGGCTGGCCGACGGCGGTGGCGAGATACAGGCCAGTGATCAGCCAGGTGGTCTCCCGCGCGGGCGCGCCGAGCGCGATGCCGATGGGCACCAGCGCGACGGCGATGATCGAGGAGTTGATCGGGTTCAGGATCGACCCGAGCATCATCGGGGACAGCAGCCGGCGATCGAAGCGATCCGGGGGCGAGGGGCGGCGGGCGATCGCCGTCATCGCTGCAGCAGGCGCTCGAGGAGGGCGGCCGCGGCGATGAGCTGCGCGCGCTCGTGCTCGGTGAACTCCTCGGTGAGGCCCTGCTCGAGCCAGGCCTGGCGCATCCCGCGAGCGCCCTGCACGTAGTCGAGGCCCGTCTCGGTGACGGCGATGATCTGGCGACGGCCGTCGGCGGGATCGGCCGTGCGCTCGATGAGGCCGGCCTTCGCGAGAGCCGCCACCGTCACCGCCGCGGCCTGGGCCGAGATCCGCTCGGCCTGGGCGAGGGAGGCGCCCGAGTCGGCGTCGCCGCGCACGAAGAGGGTGAGGGCGGAGGCCTGCGCGGGCGTGAGGACATCGCTGCCGGAGACCGCGAGAAGGCGGCGCCGCAGCCTGCCGACGACCCCGCGCAGGGCGTGCGCGGCCTCCGCCGAGGAGGCCGGACGATTTGCTGGATCCATACCGTCAACGTACATTGATCAATGTTCGTTGAGCAAACCTGGTCCTGACCGTCACCGAGCGGGCCCATCGCCCCCCTCCACCGCGACCACCCAGTCCACCCCGACCGAGGAGCACTCCCCCATGACCTCCACCGCGACCACCCCTCACGAGACGCCGGGCTCCGCACCGCGCACCGTCCTGCTCGCCATGGACTTCCAGCACGGCATCGCCGACCGCTTCGCCGGCACCGGCGTCCTCGAGCACGCCCGCGCCGCCGTCGAGGCGGCGCGGGACGCCGGCATCCCCGTGGTGTGGGTGCGCGTGGCCTTCCGCCCCGGCTACCCCGAGATCGCACCGACCTCCGGCTTCGCCGGCATCTCGGCCCGCGCGGGCGAGAACGGCATGACCGAGGACTCCCCCGCCACGGCGCTCCACGAGGCCCTCGCCCCACGCCCGGAGGAGCCGGTCGTGATCAAGCGCCGGATCAGCGCGTTCACCGGCAGCGACCTCGAGGTGCTGCTGCGGGGCATGCAGGCCGAGTCGCTCGTGCTCGCCGGGATCTCCACGAGCGGCGTCGTGCTCTCGACGCTGCGCCAGGCCGCGGATCTGGACTTCCGCCTCACCGTGCTCGCCGACGCGTGCGCCGACCCCGACGAGGAGGTGCACCGCGTGCTCACGCAGAAGGTGTTCCCGCGTCAGGCGGCGGTGACGACCGTCGACCAGTGGGTCGACGGGTTCGCCGGCGCCTGAGCCCGCGCGCTCACGCCTCGCCCAGGAGCGTCTCCGCGTTGCGGGTGGTCAGGCGCCGCCAGCTGGTCGCGCCGAGGGGCGGGGCCGCGCGGTCGATGCTCTCGATCTGCGCGTCGACCGCGGGCGCCGGGGTCCAGCAGGAGTCGCTGCCGTAGAGCACGTGCTGGGATCCGGCGACGTCCACCAGCAGCGGCGCGGCGTGCGGGAAGGGCGTCCCCGCGAGGTCGAACCAGAGGCCGCGCAGCGCGTCGGCGAAGGGCGTGCCGCCCAGCCCGAATCCGCCCTGGAAGAGGGCGACCCGGTCGGACAGCAGGGCGAGGGAGGCCCCGGAGTGCGGGACGATCACGCGCAGTCCGGGATGGCGGTCCAGGGCGCCCGCGAGCACGAGGTCCACGATGCTGCGGGTCGAGTCGGCCATGAACTCGAGCATCGGACGCGGCCGGCCGAGGTCCGTCCCGTCGGCCCCGACGGGCGAGGTCGGGTGCACGAACACGATCGCGCCCGCCGCCTCGAGCTCCGCCCACAGCGGCTCGAGCGCCTGATCGCCCAGGTACTGGCCGCGCGCGTTCGACTCGAGGATCACCCCGCGCGCACCGGGCAGCGCGAGGGCCCGACGGGCCTCGACGCGGGCCGCGTCGACATCGGGCAGGGGCAGGGAGGCGAAGAAGGAGAGGCGCTGCGGATGCTCGGCGACGAACGCGGCCGCGGCGTCGTTCACCGCGCGGGCGAGCGAGGCCGCGGACGCGTCGTCGCCGAAGTGGACGCCGGGCGAGGAGATCGAGAGCACCGCGTGCTCGATGTCGCGGCGGTCCATGTCCTCGATCTGCGAAGCGAGGTCCCACTGCGGCCACCCGGGCATGCCGTCGGGGTGCTCGATCCCCGCGGCGCGGGCGGCGGCGACGTAGTCGTCGGTGACGAAGTGGGCGTGGACGTCGATCAGGCGATCTGCGGGAGCGATCATGGCGGGCAGGGTACGCCCGCGGCGACCTCTGCCGCCGGTCGACTCAGGCGGTGCGCGCGAAGAGGTCGAAGAACTCGTCGGCGAGCACGACCTCGACGTCCTCCGGGAGGCTCTCGACGAGCTCCTTCACGTCCGACGGGGTCCAGCTCCAGGCGTTGATGAGCCCGGCGATGAACAGCGGCCCGCCCTTCTCGTCGGCCCCGTCCGCCCCGCGCTCCTCCTCGATCTTCGCGAGCAGCTCCTCGCGGTAGGTGTCGACGCCACCCGCGGGATAGAACGTGCCGAGCAGCGGGACGGCGGCACCGGGGTCGCTGATCGCGCCCTTCTCGTCGGTCTGCATGATGCCGCGCAGCTCGACGTTCTTCGCATAGGACTCGAGGACCCAGTCGGGAAGGGTCGGCGAGGGCTTCCCGGACTCGGGCGTCGAGTAGGCGTAGACGACGTCGAGCCCGGTGCGGGACTGGTAGCGGCCGGAGGCCTTCGTGAAGACGTCCAGCTGGTCCTTCGGCCAGGAGTCGCCGTAGGTGTAGCCCGCGCCGGAGGGGCCGCACACCAGGAAGTCGTTCTCGGTGGCGGTGCGCTGGAAGTGGTGGAGCAGGGCGGGGCCGATGTCCTCGAGGAGAGGGGTGATGGTCCAGTTCATGGGCACGGACCCGCGGGCGGGATCGTCCCAGAGCTCGCGCATGTGCCGCTCGCAGAACTGGATGTTGTCGCCCTCGCCGAAGGTGAGAGTGAGGTAGGTGCGGTCGTTCACGCGGCCCCGCGAGGGCTTGGTGGGCCGGGCCCGGGTCGTGGCGGGGATGCCCGACAGCACGCTCGCGTTCATGTAGTAGTCGGCGGCGACGACGATGACGCCGTGGGTGCTGCACAGCTCGACCCCCGACCATTCGCCGTCCACGTCGTTCGCGAACCATCCCGCGTAGACGGTGCCGGGGTCGACCTTCGCGAGCAGCTCGGAGAACTGGCTGCCGCTGTCGCCCGAGGGCGGGAGCCACGTGATCAGCGCGCTCGTGGCGATCGCGAAGTCGCGGAAGGAGGAGAAGGGCTCGACGCGGGTGGGCGCGGTCCCGGTCGTGGAGACCAGGTACTCGTTCTCGAGCTCGAGGTCGATGCTCACGGCGCTCGCTCCGGCCGGCACCTCGAAGCGGTAGATGAAGGAGGAGCCGCCGTCGGCGAAGCGCAGTCCGTCCTTGGTCTGGGAGCCGCTGCCGTCGAAGAGGAACTCGGCCTCGGCGTCGGTGCCGGGCACGAAGTCGGCGGTCTGCTCGCCGTCGACCGTGAGGGTCGCGTGGTGGAGGGCGGGGCCCCAGCCGTCCTCGGGGAAGGAGTCGGACAGGCGCACGAAGACCTCGCCGTCGCCGACCTGGCCGGTGAGGTCCACGGTCTGCGTGCCGAGGTTCGAGGAGTCGGTGACGCGCTCCTTCTCGCGCAGCAGCTCGGTCCATTCCACGCCGTCGACCTCGACCGTGTGGGTGGGCGGGAGGCCGACGAGGACCTTGTGGGTGCTCTTCTCCCAGAGGTGGTCGGTCGCGTACGCATAGATCGCGGCGGGGTCGTCGTCGAAGCGTCCGCGCAGGTCCTCGATGACCTTCAGGTGATGCTCGGAGGCCTGGTCGGCGGTCGCGACGACGGCGCCGCGCTGGGCGGCGATCGTGGTGGCGAGGTTGATGGTGTCCGGTGCGTCCATGTCGTAGACGACGGCGCCCGAGATACGGCGGCGGAAGCGGCCGACGAGGTCGAGCGGGTGCTTCTCGTACCGGGTGCGCGCGGGCAGATCGGGGATCCAGGTCTCGTCGACGTCGTCGGCGATGAGGTACAGCTCGGGGCGCTCGCGGTTCACCAGGCCCTGCAGGGTGATCAGCAGCAGACGGTCGAAGCCGTCGAGCTTCCGCATGTCGCCCACGCGCACCGTGCTCGCGGCGCGGTCGAAGGTCGGGAAGAGGCGCCCGCGCTCCCAGTGCACGGCGGGGGCGGATCCGCCGTGGTGACCGCCGTGGTGACCGCCGGCGGGAGCCGGGCCCGCCGCGTCGGCCGACGGGGCGCTCATCGAGAGAGCGGCGGCGCCCGCGGCGCCGATGCCGCCGGCCAGCGCCGTGCGGCGGGTGAACGAGCGGGACGCCGACGGCGCGGTCGCCGCCGGGTCAGGACGGGAGGAGAGGGCAGGGCGGGGCAGATCCACGGTCATCATCGACTCCTGTGGCAGGTGGGGGATCTGCACTGTAACCGCGGGATGCCCACGTGGGAAGGGTGGGTCGGGGGCACGAGACGGCGGGTGGGGCGGTTCGCCGGAAAGGTCCGCGAAGAGTTCGGAACCGATGGACCCGCCAACCCTCCCCACACCCCCGCCGTCCACATCGTCGCGTCACAGGGCGCACACCGTGGGCACCCTGGGCATTCGAGACGAGCCGCCTCGCCACTCCATGTCAAGCCACCCTTGACAGTTCGTCCAGTCGGCAGAAGACTCGTGTGGACATCACGGCATCGGCCCGCCGACACGGAATCGACGACCTCGAGATACGCCATGCCTGGCGGAACGCCTGCGACTCGTCGAGTACGAGTACCGCGGAGAGGATCGTCTCCTGGTCATCGGCCCGGATCGCCACGGGATGCTGCTCGAGATGGTCGCGCTTCCCACGGACGCCCCAGCCCTCGTCATCCACGCAGACCGACTTCGCCCGACCTTCTACGACCACCTGAGGTGATCGCATGGCATTCGACCCCGCTCACAGGACGACGGCGAACGGCCTCGACTCTCTGGACCCCCTGACGACTCCATCGCAGGATGCAGAACCCTTCCGTCGGATCCTCGCCGCGCGCGAGGGACTGGTGCGCGCAGAACGGGAGCTGCGGGATGCTGTCGCCACCGCACGGGACACAGGGATCTCCTGGACCGTGATCGGTGCGGCCCTGGACACCACCCGCCAGGCGGCGCAGCAGCGGTTCGGCCGCTGAGACCACCGTGCTCGCGCGGTTCCAGTGCTCACCCCTTCATGCCCGAATGGGCGAGCCCCTCCACGACGCGGCGCTGCAGCACGATGAACAGGATCATCAGCGGCAGCATCGCCATGAAGCTCGCGGCCATCATCACCGGGTAGTCGGTCGTGAACTGGCCCTGCAGGGACGTCAGCCCCACGGCGAGAGTCGTCTTCTCGTCGTAGGTGGCGGCGACCAGCGGCCACATGAGGTCGTTCCACGAGGCGAGCGCGGTGAGGATCGCGACCGCGCTGAGGGCGGGTCCCGAGAGCGGGAACATGATCCGCCAGAACGTCTGCCACGGGTTCGCGCCGTCCAGGCGCGCCGCCTCCTCGAGGGAGGCGGGCATCGACAGGAAGTGCTGGCGCATGAGGAACGTGCCGAACGCGCTGAAGACGCCCGGGGCGGCGATCCCGGCGATGGTGTTGAGCAGCCCCAGGTTCTGGATCACCCCGTACTGCGGGATGAGGTAGATCTGGTACGGGACCATGAGGATCGAGAGCACCAGCGCGAACACGAGGTTCTTCCCGCGGAACCTCATCCGCGCGAAGGCGTAGCCGGCCAGGGTGCACAGCAGCAGCTGCCCGATCACGCGGGCGATCGTCACCAGCGCCGTGTTCACGAACTGGTGCAGGAAGGGCACCTGCTCGAAGACCGCGGGATAGTTCTTCCACTGCGGCGTCGCGGGCAGCCAGCTGGGCGGCACCGAGGTGACCTCCGCCTGCGTGGACAGCGACATGTTGATCTGCCACAGGAACGGGAACACCATGAGGATCCCGCCGATCAGCAGCACCGCATGGGTCGCCCATCGGGGCCGACGGGCGCGCGGCCTCGAGCGGGCACGGTCGGGTGCGGTCGTGCGGGCTGACGTGCGTGCGGTCGTCGGCGCGGGCGTCTCACTCATAGTGGACCCACCTCCTCTGCAGGCGGAACTGCAGCAGCGTGAACGCTCCGATGATCGCGAGGATGAGCAGGGCGATCACGGAGGCGTAGCCCTGGTTGTTCTGGCGGAAGGCCTCGGAGTAGAAGAGGTACACGAGCGACTGGGTGTCGGCCATCGCCGGGTTGGCCTGGCCCATCATCGCGAAGAGCAGGTCGAACAGCTGGAAGCCGTTGATCGCGGTGATGATGGACAGGAAGAAGATGCTGGGCGTCAGCAGCGGCACGGTGACCGAGAAGAACTGGCGCACGGTGCCGGCGCCGTCGAGCTGCGCGGCCTCGTACAGCTCGGCGGGGATGCCACGCAGCCCCGCACCCAGGATGATGATCGCGAGCGGCAGGCTCGACCACAGGCCCACGATCGAGACCGCGAGCAGGGACCACCAGGGAGCGGTCACCCAGTAGGGGCCGTCGATGCCCACGAGAGAGAGCACCCAGTTGACCAGGCCGAACTCCTTGTTGAAGATCATCCGCCACACGAGCGAGACGGCGACCGGCATCGAGACGGCGGGCAGGAAGAACAGCACCTGGTAGAGGCGGGCGAAGCGCAGGCCCTTCTGGTTCAGCAGCGAGGCGATGCACACGGCGAGCGGGATGCCGCACAGCACGATCACCGTGTAGATGAGAGTGTTGAGGACGGCCCGCGGGATGAAGGAGTCCTGGAGCAGCTGCGCGAAGTTCGCGAGTCCGTTGAAGGTGCGCCCGCCGAAGGGCCCGAACACCGTGAAGGAGTTGATGAGGGTCGCGAGGATCGGCCAGAAGTAGAAGACGGCGACGCCGATCAGCAGGGGGCCGAGGAACACGAGCGGCCACCAGCCGTCGGTCCCTCCGCGTCTGCTGCGCGGCGCTGCCGAGGCGGTCTCATGACTCATCGGCGAGCACTCCGTCCATGCGATCGGCGAGATCCTCCGCGGTCTCGACGACATCCCCGGGGCCGCCGACGATCTTGGGGAGCAGGAGCTCCTCGAGCTGGTTCCAGGCCGAGGTGTTCTGCGAGACCGGGTAGGGCAGGGCGGTCTTGGCGGCGTCCACGAAGAGTTCGAGGTCGAATCCCGGGAGGGCGTCGAAGAAGCTGTCGTTGGTGCCGATGAACGCGGGGTTCGCGGCGCCCGCGGCGCCCTGGATGCGGGCCGCCTTCTCGGACCCCAGGAAGGACAGGAACGCCGAGGCGGCGGGCTTGTGCGTTCCGTGCGCGCTCATCGCATAGCCGATGCCGTGGATGACATTGCCCTCCTGCGTCCCGTGCAGCAGCGGGGCGGCATCGATCTGCTCCTTGACCACGGAGTCCTGCAGCACGGCCGCCTGCCAGTTGCCGGAGGTCATGAGGGCCGCGCGGCCGTCGCTGAAGAGGTCCTGCGGACGATTCTCGGTGGTGTACCGGACGTCGGGGGCGATGTCGTCGTCGATCATCCCGCGCAGGAACTCGAAGGCCTCGAGCGTCCCGGGGTCGTCGTACCCGGAGGTCGTCTTGTCCTCGGAGACGATGAAGCCGCCGGCCTGCAGTGCGAGCGGGTAGATGTAGGCCTGGGTCTCGATGCCGCCGGGATTTCCCCAGATGCGGTCGGACCGCAGTTTCCGGGTCACCTGCTCGGAGGCGTCGCGGTACTGCTGCCAGCTCCAGGAGCCGTCGGGCGCGTCGACGCCCGCCCGGTGCAGCAGCTCCCGGTTGTACCAGAGGCCGATGGTGTCGAAGTCCTTGGGGATCGCGCAGGGCTTCGCGTCGTACGTGTAGAGGTCGACGAGGTTCTCGGGATAGTTCTTCGGGTCGAACCCCTCGAGATCGCTGAGGTCCTGGAGGAGTCCGTGGGAGGCGTAGAGCTCGAAGTTCGGGCCGTTGATCCAGAACACGTCGGGCAGGTCGTCGCCCGTGGCCTGGATGCGCAGGCGCTCGAAATAGCTCGCGTAGGCGGCGATCGACATCGTCACCTCGATGCCGGGGTAGTCCTCGTGGAAAGCGTCGATGATCTGCTGCATCGCGGGGGCCTGGGCGGCGTCCCAGATCTGGAAGCTGATCGAGTCCTTCGCGCTCCTCGCGGCCATCGCGCCGAGCTCCGGGGAGGCTCCGCCGCCTCCCGAGGAGCATCCGGAGAGCGCGAGCGCTCCGCCTGCCGCGGCGAGGCCTGCGGCTCCTAGCAGGGTGCGTCTGCTGGTCACGCCCACTCCTTCGTGCTCATGGTCCGGCGATCGTGAGGACGGCGCCGACGACGGATCCACCGTAGGGCATCACCGGAGTCCGCGTGAATCGCTTCACCTGTGGTGATACGGCCGGCTCCCAATAAATCTCTCGACCCCGCTCCCCCGCCCGCCGTACGGTGCTGCTCAGCGTCGGCCGCCATGCGCCGACCCCGAGGGGAGGAGGACCCGATGGTTGCCACCGTGCTGACCCCTGCCGTCCTCCGCTCCACCTCGACCTGCTGACCCCGCACAGCCCGCGCACGACGCTCTCCTCCGCGGTGAACCCCGCGCCGCCGGGCCGCAGGTCCCCACCTCGGGAGAACCCCACATGGCACCGTCCTTCGACTGGGACACCTTCTATACGACCTCTCTGGTCACCGCCGGCGTGACCGACGACGACCTCCCCTGCGACCCCGACGAGCCCGGCCCCGACCAGCGCTGGTCCACCTGGCCCGAGACCGCCCACACCCTGGACCGCGGCCCGCAGCCGTTCCCCGCCTGGGTGGTCCAGCACGAGGGAGCGATCGACACCGAGCTCGGCGTGCTGAAGACCGGCAAGGAAGCCGACGCCTTCCTGCTCGAACGCGCCCTGCCTCCTGACCTCCGCACGGGCGCGACCGGCGAGGCGATCCTCATGGTCGCCAAGCGCTACCGCACCGACGAGCACACCTCCTTCCACCGCTCCGCCCAGTACACCGAGGGCCGCCGGGTGACCGATTCCCGCGAGGGCCGTGCGATCGCGCGCGGCAGCGCCTTCGGCAAGCGCGCGGCCGCCGGGCAGTGGGCGCGCGCCGAGTTCGACACCCTCTCCCGGCTGCACGCCGCCGGTCTCGCCGTGCCCTACCCGGTGCAGATCCAGGGCACCGAGGTGTGCATGGAGTTCATCGGCGTCGGCGGGGCGCCCGGCGAGCACGTCACGCCCGTCGCCGGGCCCCGGCTGCACGAGCACCGGCCGTCGGCCGAGCGCGCCGCGCAATGGGCCCAGGAGCTGCACGGCTTCGTGCTGCGCCTCGCGGAGCTGGGGCTCGTCCACGGCGACCTCTCGGCGTACAACGTGCTGGTCGATCCGCGCAGCGACAAAGAGCGCCTGGTGGTGATCGACGTGCCCCAGGTGATCGATCTGATCGCGAACCCGAACGGGCCGGACTTCCTGCGCCGCGACTGCGAGAACGTGTGCACCTGGCTGCGCGCCCACGGGGCCGATCCGCGTGACGCGGACGCCGAGAGCTGGTGGACGGAAGCGATGGCGCGGCGCGGATGAACGAGGGCCGCGATCTGGACTCCGTCCGCTTTCCCCCTCTACTATCTTCGTATGCGCGAAGATACGAAGAGATGCACGTTCGACGAGCACAGCCAGTACGCCGACCTCGCGGCGGAGGTGTTCTCGCTGCTCGCCGACGCCACCCGGGTCCGGATCATCCTCGCTCTGCGCGGCGGCGAGCTCACCGTCAACGACCTCGCCGAGCGGGTCGGCAAGTCGCCCACGAACATCTCGCAGCACCTCGCGAAGCTGCGCTGGGGGAAGGTCGTGCAGGCCCGCCAGGAGGGCAACCGCGCCTACTACAGCCTCATCGACGAGCACGCGCGCCAGCTGGTCACCCAGGCCGTCATGCAGGCGCAGCACGTGGTCGGCGGGGTCCCGGAGCACCATCGCGAGGATCTCGCGGGCGGCGCCTGCCCTGGCGGCGGGACCGGCCGAGCGACGGGTGAGGGCGCATGAGCGCCAGTCCCCTGCTCTCGCGGATCGAGCGCACGGATCTCGCGCGCACCGCCTTCGTCGCGGCGTGCGCGATCGCGACGGCCCTGCTGCCCGCGTGGCCGCTCGAGCGGGTGCCGCTGGTCGCCCTCGTCGGCCTCGTGGTGGGGCTCTGGCCGATCCTGCGCGAGGCCTTCGAGGACGTGCGCGCGCGACGCATGAGCATGGAGCTGTCGATGCTGCTGGCGATCGCGGCCGCAGCAGCCATCGGCGAATGGGTGACGGCCCTGATCATCGCCGCTTTCGTGCTCGCAGCCGAGATCCTCGAGGACCTCTCCATGGACCGCGGGCGCGAGGCCCTCACCGACCTCATGTCCTTCCTGCCCGAGACCGTGCAGGTGAGGCGCGGCGGTGCCGGGCGCTCCACGGGTGGTCAGGCCGACATCCGGGAGGTGCCGCTCGCCGAGGTCCGCGTCGGCGACACGGTGCTCGTCTCCCCCGGCGGGCGGCTGAGCGTGGACGGCACCGTGGTCGCGGGGGCCTCCGCCGTGGACGCCTCCCGCATCACCGGGGAGTCGCTGCCGGTGGACGTCGGCCCCGGGGACGACGTCCACGCCGGATCGGTGAACCAGATGGGTGCGCTCGAGGTGCGGGCCGAGCGAGTCGGCGAGGACTCCTCGTACGGCAGGATCGTGCGGGCCGTGCGGGAGGCGCAATCGACCCAGGCTCCGGCGCAGCGCCTGGCCGACCGCCTCGCCGCCTGGCTCGTCTACATCGCGCTCGCGGGCGCCATGGTCACCTTCCTGCTCACGCGCGACCTCACGGCGACGATCTCCGTGATCCTCGTGGCCGGCGCCTGCGGGATCGCCGCCGGCACGCCGCTCGCGGTGCTCGCCGCGATCGCACGGACCGCCCGCACCGGCGCCTTCGTCAAGGGAGGCGCGCAGCTCGAGGCGCTCTCCGCGGTGGACACGGTGGTCTTCGACAAGACCGGCACGCTGACCAGTGGCGATCTCCAGGTCGTGTCGATGCGTCCGGCGCACGGGGTGTCCGCGAAGGCGCTCCTGCGCCTCGCGGGCAGCGCGGAGCTGTATTCCGAGCATCCTGCGGGCCGCGCACTGGTCCGGCGCGCCCGCGAGATGGGGATCGAACTGGACGCGCCGAGCGACTTCACCGCGCTCCCCGGGCGTGGGATCCGGGCCCGGGTCGCCAGCGCACTGGTGGAGATCGGCAGCGGCGAGGGCTCGAGGATCCAGGTGCGGGCCGACGGGGAGCTGCGCGGCTCGATCGAGCTCGCGGACACCGTGCGCCCCGGCTCCGCGCACGCCATCAGCACCCTGCGCAGCCACGGGCTGCGCGTGCTCATGCTGACCGGAGACGATCCGGGGACGGCCCGCGTGATCGGCCGGGAGCTGGGCATCGAGGAGGTCGAGGCAGGTCTGCTGCCAGAGCAGAAGCTCGCCAGGATCGACGCGGAGATCGCCGCCGGGCACCGTCTGGCGATGGTCGGAGACGGCGTGAACGATGCCCCGGCGCTGCTGCGGGCCGACGTCGGGATCGCGATGGGCAGCGGCACCGACGTGGCGCAGGAATCAGCGGGCGTCGTCCTGATCAGCTCCGACCCGGCGGATCTCGCGCGCACCCTGCTGATCGCCCGCCGCGCGCGGCGCATCGTGCTGGCGAACTTCGTCGGCACGATCGCCGTGGACCTGCTCGGGATCGTCCTGGCCGCCGTCGGACTGCTGAACCCACTGGCCGCGGCGCTCGTGCACGTGGGCAGCGAGACGGCGTTCATCCTGAACTCCGCGCGGCTGATCCCGCGCAGGAGGGCTGGGGTCGGGGCCGGCGACCCCGACCCGAGCAGCGATGCGCGCACCATGGCCCACGCAGGCGCTCAGGACTCGGCCCGTCCTTGATGATGCCCGGGCGATCGACCATGCTCGGTGCATGGGGAGGCGCCGATGCTTCCTCGTCCGCGGACTCGCCACGACCGGCGCCGCATGATCGAGACGACTCCGGCACCGACGCCGGCACCGCCCTCTTCGAAACGGAGCCCCGAATGCTCACCCGTCGCCAGACCCTGCTGCTGATGACCGCTCTGGGTCCGGCGTCGGCACTGAGCGCCTGCGGGCCGAATCTCCCCTCGAGGTCGAACAGCGATCCGAACACCGTGCGCACCTACTGGTGGGGCGGGGACCTGCGCCATGAGCTCACGCAGAAGGCGCTCGGGCTCTTCAAGGACGCGCACAGCGGCATCACGGTCACGCCCGAGTACAGCGAGTGGACCGGGTACTGGGACAAGCTCGCGACCCAGACCTCGGGCGGGAGCATGCCGGACCTCCTGCAGATGGACGAGAAGTACATCGACTCCTACGGGACCCGCGGCGCCCTGCTCGATCTGGAGACGCTCGACGACGTCCTCGATCTCTCCGACATGGAGAAGAGCCTCCTCGACACGGGACGGCTCGAGAACGGGACGCTCGTGGGCGCGCCGCTGGGCACGGGGATCCTGTCGGTCGGGGTGAACACCGACATCCTCGAGGCGTCGGGGGTCGACGCGCCCGAGGACACGTCGTGGACCTGGGACGACCTCATGCAGACGTCCGCGCAGATCAGCGAGTGGGCGGCCGACGAGGGCAAGGACATCGTGGGCCTGGACGGCTTCGGGCAGGGCGGCGACCAGCTCGCGGCGTGGGCGCGCCAGTCCGGAGAGCAGGTCTTCCCCCGATCCGACGAGACCCTGGTCAGCCTGGACACGATCGCCTCGTTCCTGGACTACTCGAAGAAGCTCGTCGACGCCCGCGCCGTCCCCTCCGTCTCTGCGCAGATCGAGGACACGGCGGCGGGCGTCGAACAGGGGCTGTTCGGCACCGGAAGATCAGCGTTCCACCTGCAGTTCCACACGCAGATCCAGACGTTCCAGACCTCCTCGAAGGCGCACATGACGCTATGGCGCCTGCCCGCGCTGACCAGCGGCAGCCCCCAGATGGTGAACAAGGCGTCGATGTACTGGTCGATCTCGTCGCGGTCCCGGTCCGCGCAGAACGCGGGCATGCTCATGGACTTCCTGCTCACCGATCCCGGCGCCGCCAAGGCCCTGAAGATCGAGCGCGGGGTGACCGGGTTCCCCGCCGTGCAGGACGAGATCGAGCCCGACCTCGACGAGATCGAGACCATCTGCCTGGACTTCGCGCGCGACATGCAGAAGGAGGTCGCCCCCACTCCGCGGGTCACACCCACCTCCGGTGTCGGCTTCTCCGACGACTTCACCCGGCTGTCGCAGGCCTACTACTTCGGGAACCAGTCCCTCGACGACGCCGCCCAGTCGATCCTCAGCTCGGTGCAGGGCATGCAGTCCTGACCTCCGCCGCGTCGGCGCCGACCGTCACGAGCAGGGATCGACGGACCGGCCCTCGCCTGTCCCGCCGGTCTCGGCTGACTCCACAGCGCCGTCCTCACGCCGGCGCGATCGGCTCCCGCCCCGTGTCCGCGAGATGACGACGACCCCCATCGCCGCGAGCGCGATCAGGCCCGCGCACCACTGCAGGGGCCCCGGCGGCGCCGTCATCCCGAGGAGGGTCGAGACGACGCCGACGAGGATCGGGACGACGAGTCCCAGGAGCGCGTTGAAGGTCGCGCCCGCGCGCACGATGATCCGGTGCTGCAGCAGGTAGACCGGCACGTAGACCACGATCCCGAGCACCACCAGCACGAGCAGTGCGCGCAGGGTGAGGCGATCCCCGCCGAGCATCGCTGCGGCGGCCCAGAGCATCAGCGGGACCACGCCGATCGCGTGGATCGGGAGGATCCTGCGCGCCATGGACCCGTTGAACCCACGATTCGCGCGGGAGAAGGCGACGCCGTACCAGGAGATGAGGAGCATCGCCGCGAGGGCGCAGACCGCACCGGCGAACGGATGCCCGCCACCGCCCTCGCCACCGGGTCGCGCCGCGACGTAGAGAGCGGTCGCGACGACCGCGGCGAGCGTGGCCACGACCTCGCGGCGGTGTGCGCGCGCCGGCCCGCTCGCGGCCTCCATCGCCATCACCACGGCCGGACCGAGCGTGAGGATCAGCGCGGGCATGTCGGGACCGGCGAGGGCGATCGCTGCGGTCGAGGCGATCGTGTACCCGGTGACTCCGGTGAGCGCGAGCAGCACCGTGGTGCGCGCCGGCATCGCCGGCACGGCAGGCGCCGTCGGCACGGCGGGCACTGCGTCCGCGGACGACGCGGCGTGGCCCTGCTCGCCGCCCGTCCGCCCCCTGCGGGAGGCGAGAGAGGCGAGCACACCGAGGCCCATGACGACGAAGACGCTGCGGCCTGCGGAGACGAGAGGGACCGGGGCATCCTGCAGCGCGATGGCGACGAGGATCCAGGTCGAGGCGAGCAGCAGGACCAGCGCGAGGGCCGACAGCAGCAGTGCGCCGCCCACCTCGCGCTCGGTCGCGGGCGGCCCTGCGGCCCTCACGTCGGAGCCCTCCTCACGCCAGACCCGAGCTCACGCCGCGCCCGTGCTCATACCGCGCCCGCGTTCACGCCGTGCCGTCGCGCAGCTGCGCGACGACGCCGAGCAGCCCCTGCATGGCCTTCGCGCGCACGGCGTCGCCCGCCTGGAACGCGGGGTCGAGGACGGCGTTGTAGTAGAGCCCGTCGCCGATCAGCATGATCGCCTCGGCTCGGGCGTCGTCGCCGACCTCCTCGCGGATCAGCGCGAGCCAGCCCTCGCGCATGTCGGCGAAGGCCTGGTGCACGGGGGCGTCGTCCCTGCCGGAGAGGCGGGTCGCGGCCACGAGCGTGCGGTCGAACGGGGTGTCCTCGAAGACGGAGGTGCGCACGAAGTAGGCGGAGGGGCCGTCGGACGCCTCGGCCATGAGCTCGACGTCCTGCGCGGCGCGCTCGCGCATCCGCTCGGCGAGTCCCTCCACGAGGGCCCGCTGGGAGCCGAAGTGGTAGAGCAGCCCGCCCTTGGAGACCCCGGCCTGAGCGGCGACGGCGTCGAGGGTCGCGGCGCGCTCCCCGTCGCGGATGAGGATCTCCTCGAGGGCGTCGAGGACGTCTTCACGTGCGGACATGACTCACACCATAGGCCCCGCTGTTTACTGTACCGTCTGGACGGTTTAGTCTGGAGCGGTCGACGCGAGGCGCCCTGTGCCCGTCGACCCCGCATCTCGCGCGACCCGCACACTCTGCATCCACCGCATCCCGCGCACCCGCCGCACCGAAGGAGGAAGACCATGACCATCACGAGCCCCATCCCGGTGATCGGCACGTCGACCTCGCCGCGACGGCGCTGGGCCGCCCTCGTGGTGCTGATGCTTCCCGTGCTGCTGGTGTCGGTGGACAACACCGTGCTGTCCTTCGCGCTGCCCGCGATCTCCGAGTCGCTGCGGCCGTCGGGGACGGCGCTGCTGTGGATCGTCGACATCTATCCGCTGCTGCTGGCCGGCCTCCTGGTGCCGATGGGCAGCCTGGGCGACCGCATCGGCCGCCGTCGGCTGCTGCTGATCGGCGCCGCGGGCTTCGCAGCAGTCTCCGCACTCGCGGCCTTCGCGCCGAGCGCCCTCGCGCTCATCGGCCTGCGCGCGGCGATGGGTCTGTTCGGCTCCATGCTCATGCCCGCGACGCTCTCGCTGATCCGCAACATCTTCGAGGACCCGCGCGAGCGCCGCACCGCGATCGCGCTGTGGGCGGCCGGGTTCTCGGGCGGCGCGGCGCTGGGCCCGATCCTGGGCGGCTTCCTGCTCGAGCACCTGTGGTGGGGCTCGGTGTTCCTGCTGGCCCTGCCGATGCTGGTGCCGCTGCTCGCGCTCGCGCCGATCCTCGTGCCCGAGTCGCGCGACCCGCAGCCGGGCCCCGTCGACCCGCTGAGCATCGTGCTGGTGATGGCGACCATGACGCCCTTCGTCTGGGCGATCAAGACCGCGGCCGACGCGGGCGTCTCCCTCCCCGTCGTGCTGGCCGCGAGCATCGCCGTGCTCGCGGGCGTCGCCTTCGTGCGCCGCCAGGTCACGCGCGAGCAGCCCATGCTCGACGTGCGCCTGTTCACCATCCCCGCCTTCAGCGCCTCGGTGACGGCGAACCTGCTGAGCGTGTTCTCGCTGGTCGGGTTCCTGTACTTCCTCTCCCAGCACCTGCAGCTCGTGAGCGGTCGCTCCCCCATGCAGGCGGGTCTGCTCCTGCTGCCGGGGCTCGTGGTCACGATCGTGGCCGGCCTGCTCGTGGTGCGCGTGGTGCCGCGGGTCCGCCCCGCTCACGCGATGGCGGCGGGACTGCTCATGAACGCCGTCGGCTACGGGATCGTGCTGGTCACCGGCACGGCCGGGTCCGACGGGGCGCTCGTGCTCGCCTTCGCCGTGGTCGGTGCGGGCGTCGGCACCGCGGAGACCATCTCGAACGACGAGATCCTCGGCGCCGTTCCTGCGCGCAGGGCGGGCGCGGCCTCGGCGATCTCGGAGACCGCCTACGAGACGGGCGCGGTGCTGGGCACGGCGATCCTCGGCTCGATCCTCAACGCGGCCTTCCGCGCGCATGTCGAGGTGCCGACGGCGCTGAGCGGCGGAGCGGCCGACGCCGCCGGGCAGACCCTGGGCGGCGCGACCGACGCGGCCCGCTCGCTGGGCGGCGCGACGGGCGAGGCGCTGCTGAGCTCGGCCCGGGAGGCCTTCGACTCCGGCGTCGCCTATACGGCGGGCGTGGGCGTCGTGCTCATGGTGGCCGCCGCCGCGATGGTGGTCATCGCGATGCGGGAGCGCCGTCCCGCGCGACGCTGAGCCCCTGGGCGACCAGCACGCCCTGCAGCGGCAGGCGCCCGACGGCGATCGCCCGCTGCACCGCGGAGGCGTGCCGGGAGTCCCACGCCATCTGCACGTTCGCGGGGAACACCGCGACGAACAGCGCGACCGAGGCCGCCCCGCCCAGACGCCGGGTGGCGGGCGCCGCCAGCAGCCCGGCGACCGCGAGCTCCGCGACGCCCGAGGCATAGGTGTAGGAGCGGGCCCTTCCGGGCAGCACGGGCGGCACGATGCTGTCGAAGGGCGCCGGCCTCGCGAAGTGCATGACCCCGGCTCCGGCGAGCAGGACGGTGAGGAATCTGCGGGTGCGCGCGGGGTGGCTCATCGCCCCAGGCTATGCCCGCGGGACGGCCGCGCGGTACAGGGGCCGGCCGCGTGGTGCAGGGCCCGACGGCGCAGGGCCCGACGCCGCCGGGTTCACACGGGCCGGGTCCATTCGAGGGTGTGGCGGAAGGCCAGGCGGCGTCGCGCCCTCAGCCCCGGGAGGATCGGGGCGGCCCGTCGCACGATCTCGTCCAGCGGGATGCCGGGGTCCTTGATCGGGGGCTCGTCCCCGTCGTCGACTCCCGGGCCCCGTCGCGCGGGCCAGGGGTGCTTCACCGCGCCGATCAGCGGATTCGTCACCATCGACGCCATCTCCCAGGCCTGGTCGCGCACCGAGGCGGGCGGTGCGAGGCCCACGCAGAGGAAGCGCCCGCCGGGGGCGAGGAGATCCCGCACCCGAGTCAGCGCCTGCTCGAGGTCCAGGTGATGCAGCACCGCGATCATCGTGATCAGGTCGAAGGGCCCCTCGAGGTCCTCGAGGCGCGTGTCCAGGACGTCCACCTGCGGGAGGTCCGCCGTGCGTCGTGCAGCGGCCTCGCGCATCCCGGCGTCGCGGTCGATCCCCGCGACGCGATCGAACCAGGGCGCGAGCTCGGCGAGCAGCCCGCCGCGTCCGCAGCCGACGTCGAGCGCCGCGCGCCGACGCTCCGGCAGCTCATGCAGGATCCAGCCGTGGAAGTGGTCGTTGTGGCTCCACGGGTGCCGGGCGTTCAGGTCGTGCATCACCCGCGACGCAGCGGTGCCGAGGCGGGAGTCGAGGTGATCGCGGAGGCCCATGCGGTCCTACGGTACGTCCCGTCGTCCGCCGGGCATCGACCGTCGCCCGGCCGTCGTCGGCGATCCGCTCGCGCCCGTCTGCCGCGCCTCTGCCCCACCGTCCCGACGCGCGCGGACCACGGCTCTCCGGCATACTGATCCGAGCAGGGAAGGGGGCTCGATGACGCATGACTCCGCGCTCCCGGACACCCCGACACCCCGGCCCACGCGCCGCCGCGCGCTGCAGACCCTCGGTGCAGGGGGCGCCGTGATCGCCCTCGGCGGGCTCGGCGCCGGGGCGCACCGCCTGCTCAGCGCGCATCTGCCGGGCAACGCGGAGATCTCGTTGTACTCGAGCACCGTGGCCGTCGACGGGGATGGCCGGCGCACCCTCCTCGCCCCGCCGTCGGGCTCGGGCTCGGCCGGATCAGCCGACTCCTCGCCCCGCCTCGAGCCCGGCACCCGGCTGCTCGCGGGGACACCCGCCGACTCCCCCGCCGCCCGCCGGGCCGACTCGTTCGTCGGCCGCGCCGAGACCTGGCTCGCCGAGGTCCCCGACGACTTCGCCGATCTCGCGCGCAGCGCGGTCTGGGACCTGTGGACGCTCAGCGACGGCCTGCCGGCCCCGGTCGCCGGCTGGTCGACGAGCTGGCGCTACATCTGGCCCCGAGACACCGCCTTCTGCGCGGTCGCCCTCGCGCGCATCGGCCATGCGGACACGGCCCTGGACCACCTCGCCCATCTGCAGGATCTGCAGTCGGCCGACGGCTGGTTCGAGGCCCGCTACTCGCCCACCACCGGCGAGGCCCCGGACGAGCGCCCCCGCCAGTTCGACGGCACGGGCCTCGCGCTCTGGGCCGCCGCCGAGGTGATCGGCACGCAGTCCGGGAGCGCCCGGGCGTCGGCGCGACGCCGCCTCGATCCCCTGCTCATGACCAGCCGCGACGCCCTGCTGCGCGCCACCGACCACGGCACCCAGCTGCCGCCGGTCTCCCCCGACTACTGGGAGGTCAGCGAGCGCGCGGTGACGCTCGGGATCATGGCCTCGACGCTCGCGGGCCTCGAGGCCGCCGGGCGGCTCGACGGGGAGGGAGCCGAGAGGGACGGGGCGGAGGCATTCCGCCGCGTCCTCGTCACCTCCTTCGGCCCCCATGGCTTCCAGCGCCGAGCCCGCAGCGGCGGCGCCGACTCCGCCCTCGCCTTCCTCGATGCGACCGGCAGCCACGGCATCGTCGGGCCCGACCAGCTGCGCGCGCTGCGCACATCCCTGGCACGGCCCGCGGGCGGCATCGCCCCCGGTGCGCGCTGGCGCCGCGACGGGGTCAGCTGGACGCCCTCGACCTCGCTGCTCGCCCTCGGCCTCGCCCGCGCGGGCGACGCCGACGGGGCGCGCGACCTGCTCGAATGGCTCGATCAGCACCGCACGCGGGACGGGTCGCTGCCGGAGAAGGTTCTCGCCGACGGCTCGCCGGCCGCGGTCGCCCCGCTGGCCTGGACGGCGGCGAACGTCCTGCTCACGCTCGACGCGCTCCGCGAGAGCTGATCACCCGGACCGCGGCGCCGCCCCGGGGCGGAGGGGCGGGCCGGATCTCCGTTGCCCGCTGTCCCGCGGAGTGATTGACTGGTCGTATGACTCAGGCCACAGACCTCATCGCCGAGGAGGCCGAGCGCTTCGCCGACGCCCTGCGCGGACCGGACCCCTCCGCCCCCGTTCCCACCTGTCCCGACTGGACCTCCGTCGATCTGCTGTGGCACCTCACCGAGGTGCACGAGTTCTGGGCCGGCGTGCTGGGCACCGGCGCTCTCACCGAGGACGACGCCGACGCGGTCGACGCCGCGCAGGCGCCGCGCCCCGAGGGCCCCGGCGCCCGCAACCAGCTCGTCGAACGGCGCGAGCAGGCGACCGCCGCGCTCCTCGCGCAGCTCACCACGCGCGGCGGCGCCGAGGCCTGCTGGTCGTGGTTCCCCGCCGACCAGACCGTCGGCTTCACCCGGCGCATGCAGGTGCACGAGGCGACCGTGCACCGCGTCGACGCGCAGCTCACCGCGAACCTGCCCGTCACCGCGATCAGCGAGGACGTCGCGACCGACGGCATCGATCACGCGGTCGGCGTCATGTGGGCAGCGAGCTGGGACTGGATCCCCGAGTGGGCGGAGGTCGAGCCGCTCGCCGTGCTCACCCTGCAGGTGCGCGACGGCCAGGGCGACGGGACCGGCGCGGGCATCGAGGTCGAGATCGCGCGCTGGCACGGGACCCGGCCGCGCGACGGTAAGGAGCTCTCGCAGCTGCTCGGCCGCCCGCTGTCCGCCGGAAGCCAGGGCAGCAGGGACGCGTCGTCCGACACCGTCGGCGCCCTGCCCCGCGCGGTCGCGAGCGGTCTCGCCCCGGCGCTCTACCTGTGGCTGTGGGGCAGGGAGCGTGCGCTGGACGTGCTCGAGGACGGCCAGCAGAGCGTCGACCTCACGGGGGATGCGGCGGCCGTGCGGGCGGTGCGGGAGCGCGTCGCCCAGGGCGTGGACTGAGCGCGAGCGGGCGCGTTCACGCGCCTGCGGGCTCGGGCAGCAGGCTCTCGAGGGCCTCGGCGACGCCGTCGGCGCTGTTCTCGGCGCACACGCGATCGGCGACCGCGAGCACGTCCGGATGGGCGTTCGCGACGGCCCAGCCGGTGCCCGCCCACTCCAGCATGGGGATGTCGTTGGGCATGTCGCCGAAGGCCCAGACCTCGCCCGCGCTGATGCCGAGGTCCGCGCACCATGTCTCCAGGGCCCGCGCCTTGGTCACGCCCGACGGTCCGATCTCGGCGAGACCGCCCTCGCACGAGGTCGACAGCAGCGCCATGTCCCCGAGCAGCACCCGGACCCTCGCCAGGAACTCCCGCTCCCCCAGCTCGTCGCTGCGGGCCAGGAGCTTCCCCACAGGGCCGGGGACCTCTTCGATCGGGCCGACGGACGCCGCCTCCGTGCGCAGCACACCCGCCGGGGTGCCGCCCAGATAGTCGGGTTCGCGGTGCGCGCCGCCGGCGAGCTCGGCGCTGAAGCGGATGCCGGGGATCTGGCGCAGCCGCGCCGCGATCTCCTGCACCGTTCCCGGCGCGATCGCGTGGTGGCTGCGCACGCGCCGGTTCGCCGCGTCGTAGACGAAGGCGCCGTTCAGGCAGAGCACCACGCCGTGGGCGCCGGTGATCCCCGCCAGCGCGTCGACCCAGCGCGGCGGGCGTGCCGTGACCAGCACCGTCTCGATCTCGTGGTCCCACAGGGCCCGCCAGGTGCGGGCGGTGCGCTCGGTGAGGGCGCCCGCGTCGTCGAGCAGAGTGCCATCCAGATCGGAGGCGACCAGACGGACCGGGGACATGCCCCGAGTCTACGGGCGACTACGGCCCGGCGGGCGTGCTCGGAGAGGTCTCGTGACCCGCGTCCCTCCGGCCCAGGATCCTGCGCCACCAGGAGGTTCGCCGCGGTGACGCGGCGGCCGACGCGCGGTCCGCCTCGAACTGCGCGCGCTCCTGCTCCGCCCGCGCCGTGCGCAGCTCCAGCCAGCGCGCCAGCGCCTCGTCGGTCTCCAGGGTCGGGGAGATCATGCGGGCCATGGGGTGTTCGAGCCGGTCGTCCATCACCCGCTTCGTGAAGTCCTCGGCGTAGGCGCGGACCGCCGCCTCGTCGGGGAGCTCGACCAGGGTCTCGTCGCGCGCCGCGTACTCGCGTCGCAGCACCACCACCGTGGGCAGCATCGCGGACGGATCGACCTCGCCCTCGGCGATGCGCTGCTTGATCCACCAGTCGGGGTCGTGATGGGTGGGCAGCTTCAGGGGCTTGCCGCTGCCGGGGAGATCGTCGAAGTCGCCGCGGGCCATGGCCTCCTCGATGGCGCCGTCGACCCATTTGCCGTCCCGGATCATCTGAGCCTCCTCGCGGGTGGGTGCACTCTCTGCTGCTCGCGTCGCGTCGTCGCGCCTCGGGTGCATCCTCGTGTCCGATCCTCTCGCGGCGTCGAGCCGGAGTCCAGGGAGGCTGGTCGAGGCGTCGGCGAGGGGCCCATCGAGCATCTGGCGGGTGCCTGTCGGGGATTCGTCGGACTGCGCGTGATCGCGCCCGGTGGGATATCCGATGGACCCGCGACATGCGGGTCCGTAGCGTCCGCGGGGTGAGCGTGCACGAGGACGAGATCCCGCTGACGGCCGAGGTCGTCGCCGAGCGCCTCGTCGCTCAGCGACCGGATCTCGCGGAATGTCCACTCCGCATCCTGCCCGCGGCCGGCACGACCAGCCACATCGTGCGGATCGGCGACTCCCTCGCGGCCCGTTTCCCCCGTCGGCGGGGCGAGGTGGAGCAGGTGCGTCGGGATCTCGAACGGGAGCAGCGCGCGATGGCGGAGTTCGCCCGTGCGAGCCCGCTGCGCGCGCCCGTCCCGGAGGGGGTGGGAGATCCGGGGCCGGGGTTCCCGCTCCCCTGGACCCTGCAGACCTGGGTGCCCGGGACCTCGGCGACGCCGCGCGGGCTCGAGCACCGCGCCACCATCGCCCGCCAGCTCGCCGCACTGATCGGGACACTGCGCGACGCGGACCCTGGTGAGCGCCGGTTCTCCGGGAGCGGCCGCGGCGGCCGCCTGGCGGACCACGACGACTGGGTCGCCCACTGCCTGCACCGCAGCGAGCACCTGCTTCCCGTCGACCGGCTCCGCCGGATGTGGGAGCGCGCCCGCTGCCTCCCGCGCGAGGACCCCGACGCCCTGTGCCACGGCGACCTGATCCCCGCGAACCTCCTGGTCGATGGGGTCGACGGGACCGGCACCGCACCCCGCCTGGTCGGTGTGCTGGACACTGGTGGATTCGGACCCGCCGATCCCGCACTGGACCTCGTGGTCGCCTGGCACCTGCTCGATGCGGAGAGAAGGTCGGTGCTGCGCGAGCAGCTGAGGGCATCCGATCTGCAGTGGGCGCGTGGGGCCGCCTGGGCGCTCGAGCAGGCGCTGGGACTGGTCTGGTACTACGAGAGCACGCTGCCGGCGATGGCCGACCTCGGCCGCACGACGCTCGGGCGGCTGCTGGAGGACCCCGTGCTGGCGTGACGCGAGACGGATCAGGCGAGGAGCCCGTCGCGCCGGGCGCGACGCAGTCCCTCCAGCCCCATCACGACGAAGGCGGGCTTACGGAGGATCTGCTCCCCGAGCCGGTTGCCCTCGGCGGGCGCGAGGCGGGCCGCGAGATCAGGGCGCAGGGTGCGCAGGAACCCCTCGGCGCGCACGGAGTGCAGGGGGTCGCTCGCGAGCACGATGCGATCGGCGTCCTCGAGCAGCGGGAGCACGTTGCGCACGTTCTGCCAGGTGGTGACGCTCTCATCCTCGAGGACGAGGGGCCCGGAGTAGCCGCGCTCGGCGCGTGCGAAGCGGGCCATGTGCTCAGCCTCGGAGATCTCTCCGTGCACGGCGCCGCCGGCCAACACGAGCAGGCTCCTGGCTGCCCGCGGGTCCCGGGAGCGCAGGCCCACGTCGACCCGCCAGCGGTTCACCGCGTTGATGCGGCGGCCGGGATTGCCGTAGCCCAGCACCACGATGACCTCGCGGAAGGTCTCGCTCTCGCCCCTCGGGCCCTCCCCCGTCGGCCCTGCGCCCGTCGGTCCGTCTCCCAGCTGCGCGCGCTCGGCACGAGCCGCGCGGGCGGAGAGGATCTCTCCCGCGGCGAGGACGCCGGCGGCGAGGAGCACGAGTCCCGCGCCGACGACGGGCAGGACCGCGACCGGCCGCGCACCGACCGGCGTGCCGCGCAGCGCGCGCCGTTCACGGCGGGCGCTGCGTCGGAAGCAGCGGGGGCGGACCTGCGATGCGGAGGGCACGCAGTGATCGTACGGTCGCGATCCGGGGCCGACGAGGGTGTTCAACCCTCGTTCACCTGTGCATCAGGCACCCGTGGCGGTCGGGGTAACGGCGGTCTCAGCCGCGGGCGGGAGGGACAGAGGTGACGGGATCCCGAAGCTCATCAGCCCGCGTCTCGTCGACCCGCTCCCCGTCGGCCCCGCCGACCCGTGCCTCGCCCTGGAAGCCGATCTCTCGGAAGGCGATCTCGTAGCCGAGCTTCTCGTTGATGCTGATCATCCAGGGGTTCACGTGCGAGTTCCAGGTGACCAGGCGCTCGAGGTCGGGGAACGCCTGCGTGAGCCGACGATGATTGGCGACCTTCAGAGCGAGGCCCAGGCGATGGCCGCGGTGGCCGGGCATGACCAGCGTGTTCTCCTGCCAGCCGACCGTCGTGCCCGCCGAGCCCTGGACGTGGATCTCGCTGTGGGCGGCGATGGACCCGTCGGGCGCCAGGGCGACGGCGATCAGCACGCGGGTGCCCGCGTCGGCCCGGCGCTTCTCGAAGGTGCGGATCCGCTCGGGCGTGTACTGCGGCGCCTCGTACTCGAAGTCCTCGTCGGGGTCGTCGAGATCGAGCTGGCGCAGCACGATGCCGAACGAGGCGAGGTGCTCCTCGGGAATCGCGTCGTCCCACAGGCGGATCTCGTACCCGTCGGTCTTCTCGGCGGCCTCGGCGGCGAGCTCGTCGAGCAGAGACGTCGGGACCGGGAGGGCGAGGGTGCGGCAGACGCCCATCGTCCTGCGCTCCAGGCCGAGACGCGCGGCGATGCGTCGGGTGGGCAGGGCCGGGTCGTCGGGGTCGCCCTCGGCGGGGATCTCGCCCCAGTAGGACACCTGATGACGGCCGGATGCGGCGATGGCGGGCAGCAGGGCCTGCTCGATCATGGCGGTCGCGACGCCGTGCCCGCGATAGGCGGGGTGGACGACGAGCCCCAGGTCGACGGCGTCGAGGTTCTCCTTCCGTGCCAGGTGGACCGTGCACAGGCCGACGACGCTCGCGCCGCCGTCCATCGGCTCCACCTCGGCGACCCAGCGATGCACGGTCCAGTAGGGGGTGTCGGCGAGGATCGCGCGGCGCTGGGCGACGGTGTGCTTGTCGACCGCGCCGAAGAGGTCGCGGTCATTGGCCTCGTCGAGCGCGTTCAGCTGCTCGAGCATGCCGGGCTCGTCGACGTTCAGCGGGCGGACGGTGATCTCCATGAGCGCCAGTCGACCACGCGGTGAGCAGGGCGTCCACGGAATATCGGTGGTCCGGCGCGGGCGTGACACCGTCGGTGTCTCGTGGTCCCGCGGGACCGATGCCGCAGGTAGCCTGTCCTGACGCCCGACGCCGTCGTCCAGACGTCATCACGTGCCGCCCCCACGTCGGACCACTGGAGGTCCCCATGCCCGAGCTCGCCCAGGGCTCCTTCCCGCATCTGCTCTCGCCCCTGGATCTGGGCCCGTTCACCGTGCCGAACCGGCTGGTCATGGGGTCGATGCACGTCGGTCTCGAGGATGAGGAGGCCGACGCCCCGAAACTCGCCGCGCACCTCGCCGAGCGGGCCCGCGGTGGCGTCGGGCTGATCGTCACGGGCGGGTACTCGCCGAACCTCAGCGGACGCCTCACCCCGCACGGTGCGCAGATCCGGCCGCGCCGGATGGACACGCACCGCCTGGTCACGCGGGACGTCCACGAGGCGGGCGGACGCATCGTCCTGCAGCTCCTGCACGCGGGCCGGTACTCCTTCCACCCCCTCGCGGCGGCACCGTCGGCCGGGAAGTCCCCGATCACCCCGTTCCGCGCGCGGGCGCTCACCCGCGCCGGGGTGCGGCGCACGATCGCCGACTTCGCGCGGGCCGCGCGGGCGGGCGTCGAGGCCGGGTACGACGGCGTCGAGATCATGGGGTCCGAGGGATACCTGCTCAACCAGTTCCTCGCCCCGCGCACCAACCGCCGGCGCGACCGCTTCGGCCGCACCGCCGAGGACCGCCGCGCCGTGCCGCTGGCCGTCGCGACCGCCGTGCGCGAGGCGATCGGCCCGCGCGCCCTGCTCACCTACCGCATCTCACTGCTCGATCTCGTGCCCGAGGGCCAGGACTGGGAGGAGACGCTCGCGCTCGCCCACGCGCTCGAGGAGATCGGCGTGGACGTGCTCTCCACCGGGATCGGCTGGCACGAGGCCCGCGTCCCCACGATCGCGACGTCCGTGCCGTCGGGCGCGTTCGTCGAGGTCAGCCGACGTCTGCGGACGAGCGTCGACGTGCCCGTGGTCGCCTCGAACCGCCTGCACGACCCGCGCCTCGCCGAGTCCGTGATCGCCGACGGGTCCGCCGACCTCGTCTCCATGGCGCGCCAGCTCCTCGCCGATCCGCAGCTGCCCGCGAAGCTCGCGAGCGGGCGCGAGCGCGAGGTCGTCTCGTGCATCTCCTGCAACCAGGCGTGCCTGGACAAGGTGTTCTCCGGCGAGCGCGCGAGCTGCCTGGTGAATCCGCGCGCCGCCCGCGAGACCGAGCTGACCCTGCTGCCCGCGCCGGTGCCGCGCCGACGGCAGGTGGCGGTCGTCGGCGGCGGACCGGCAGGGCTCGAGGCCGCCGTCGCCGCGGGCGAACGCGGCCACGTGGTCACCCTGTTCGAAGCGTCCTCGCAGCTCGGGGGCCAGTTCCTGTTCGCCTCCCGCATCCCCGGCAAGGAGGCGTACGCCGAGGCGCTGCGCTCCTGGCAGTCGCGGCTCGCCGCCGAGGGCGTGGACGTGAAGCTCGAGACGCGGCCCGACGCGGAGGCCCTGCGCGGCTTCGACGACGTCATCATCGCGACCGGGGTCCGTCCGCGCGTGCTGGATCTCCCCGGATTCGCGACGGCGGAAGGACCGGCGGCGCGCGACGGCGCGGACGGAACGTCGACGAACGAGGCCGGGGCCGAGGGCCCCCAGGTGCTGAGCTACGCCCAGCTGCTCTCGATGCCGCGCCACGAGGCCCTCGCGGCGGTCGGCGAGCGCGTCGCCATCATCGGCGCCGGCGGCATCGGCGTGGACGTCGCCGAGTTCCTCACCGCCCCCGAGCCGTCCCTCACCGAGGACCCGCCCGCCTGGCGCGAGCGCTGGGGAATGGCCGATCCGGCCGCGTTCCGCGGAGGCCTCGCCCCGTCGGCCGCATCGACACCGACCACGCCGTCCGCCGGGCTCGCCCCGTCGGCCCTCGCCGTCGCGGACCCTCCCCAGGCGGAGGCGACGTCCTCCGTTGTGGCCGATCCCCACGCAGCACCGGCCCGCCCCCGCGAGGTGCACCTGCTGCAGCGCAAGAGCTCGAAGATCGGGAAGGGACTGGGCCGCACGACCGGCTGGGTGCACCGCGCCGAGCTGCGCCACGCCGGGATCATCGAGCACCGCGGCGTCGCCTACCGCAGCGTGGACGCCTTCGGTCTGCACGTCACCGAGGGACAGCCCGAGGGCCGGCCCGAGGAGCAGGACGCGGAGTCCCGGGAGCGCGTGATCGCCGTGGACACCGTCGTGATCTGCGCGGGCCAGGTCTCCGAGCGAACCCTCGCCGACGAGCTGCTCGCCCTGCAGGGCGAGGATGCGCCGCGCGTGCATGTCATCGGCGGAGCCGACGTCGCCGCCGAGCTCGACGCCGAGCGCGCCATCCGCCAGGCCGTCGAGACCGCCGCCGCGCTCTGAGGCCGCCGCCGGGCCGAGGTCGGCCGGGCGGGTCCGGCCCGAGCTCGCGCAGGCGGTCACGTCCGCCTCTTGCTACCGTGCTGATCGGCGCTCTCGCGCCGCATCCAGTCCCCGTGGAGGAGATCCCGCCATGCCCGCTGCCGCCTCCCCGCGGATCGTCCTCACCGACTTCGACGGCACCTTCGCCGACCACGGCGTCGTGCCCGAGTCCCACATCGAGGCGACCCGACGTGCCCGCGCGAACGGGCACACGGTGCTGCTGAGCACGGGGCGCGCGATCTGCATGGTGCCGCGCGCCGTGCGCGAGCTCTTCGACGGCGCGATCACGGGCGCCGGAGCGGTCGTCGAGATCGGCGGCGAGCGCCTGTGCGATCACCTGGTGCCCGAGGACGTCGGCCGGCGCGCGACCGAGGTGCTGCTGGACCACGGCGTCGGCTTCGCCCTCGAGGCCTCCGACGCGATCTTCACGACCCCGCACACCGCGGAGGTGATGCGGGCGCGGCTCTCCGACGGCGGACGCGCCGAGCGCAACGCCCGCGAGATCCTCGCCTCCGTGCAGACCCCGGACGATCTCACCGCCCACCGCTTCGCGAAGATCTCCGTGTGGGGCAGCCCGGTCCCCATGGAGGTGCTCGCGCGCGAGATCGGGCCCGCCCTGCGGCCGCTGCCGAACTCCGTGGCGACCGACGACTCCCACGCCGGGGAGCTGCAGCTGGTCGACGTCGACAAGGCCGACGGCATGCGGCTGCTCCTCGAGCACCTGGGGGCCGACGTCTCCGCCGCGATCGCCGTGGGCGACGGCATGAACGACCTGGGCATGCTCGATGCCGCCGGCACCGCGGTCGCGATCGACGGCGGCGCGTCGGCCCTGCTCGAGCATGCCGACCTCGTGGTCCCGCCGCCGAGCGGGAACGGCTTCGCCCTCGCCCTGGACCGGCTCGGACTGCTCTGACCGCTCGGGCCCGTCGGCCCCTTCATCTCCTTCACTCCCAGCTCCTCCACTCCCCCGCCCCTTCCTCGTCTCCGACTCCCCTCCTCCTCACCCCGTCCCACCGAAAGGACCGGCCCATGCGCCCGCTGCACCTCGAGAACGCGACCGTGATGGTGACCGGTGCGAGCTCCGGCCTGGGCGTCGAGTTCGCCCACCAGCTGGCCGCCCGCGGCGCCGACCTCGTGCTCGTCGCCCGCCGCGCCGACCGCCTCGCCGAGGTCGCCTCGCAGATCGGCTCCGCGCACGGCGTCACCGTCACGACGCTGACCATGGACCTCGCGCGCGAGGGCGCCGCGGCCGCGCTGCGCCGCGACCTCACCCAGCGCGGCATCACCCTCACCGGGCTCGTGAACAATGCGGGCTTCGGGTACTCCGGCGCCCTGCACCAGGTCGACGACGAGCGCACCCTCGAGATGGTGCGCCTGAACGTCGACGCGCTCGTGGACCTCACCGCGACGTTCCTCCCCGACCTGCGCGCGAGCGGGAACGGGATCCTCGTGAACCTCGCGAGCCTCGCCGCCTTCCAGCCGAACCCCGGCCTCGCCGTCTACGGCGCCTCCAAGGCCTTCGTCCTGAACTTCACCCAGGCGCTGTGGGAGGAGTCGCGCTCCGCCGGTCTGCGTGTGCTCGCCCTCTGCCCCGGCCCCGCGAAGACCGAGTTCTTCGAGGTCGCGGGCGAGGCGGCCGCGGCGGGCCTGCCGCGCATGGAGCCGGACGAGGTCGTCGAGGCCGCCCTCAAGGCGCTCTCGCGGCGCCACCCGCCGTCGACCGTGGTGCCCGGGATGGCGAACACCGCGATGGCGCAGCTGACGCGTCGCGTGCTGCCCACGCGTCTGGTGGCCTCCACGGTGGGCCGGATGATGCGGCGCGGCGAGGTGCTCGGAGAGGCGCACGGCCAGGAGCGTTGACCCTCCCCTCGGGGCAGGGACCAGCGTGCGGGGTGCGGGAGATCCCCGCACCGGAGAATCCGGGGCATCATGCCCGGGCGCACTGCCCGGCACGACGAGGAGCCGCACGATGGGAACCGACGGACAGGACGCTCGCAGACGCATCGCAGCCGAGGACGTCCTCGGCATCGGGGAGCTGGCCCGCCGCAGCGGGCTGAGCCCGAAGGCGCTGCGCCTGTACGACGCCTCCGACCTGCTGCCGCCGCGGCACGTGGACCCGTTCACGGGGTACCGACGCTACGGCGCCGACCAGGTGGGGCGCGCCCTGCTCATCGCCCGTCTGCGCGGACTCGGCATGGGGCTCGAGCGGATCCGCGTGATCTGCGACCTCCCCGAGGACGCCGCCGGCCAGGAGCTGCGCTCCTGGTGGCTGCAGGAGCAGGCCGACGCCCGCACCCGCAGCGCCGAGGTGGCCTCGCTGCTCACGGACCTCCGGACGCTCCCGAAGGAGGAGAGTCCCATGACCACCGACCACACCGAGCGCAGCGCGCTCACCGGGCACACCGCTGATCGCACGAACGCATCCGCCGCCGTCCGCGTCGCGCACGTCCTCGAGCAGGGCGCCGTGCGCGCGACGCAGCAGGACGCCGTGCACATCCAGGACCTGCCCGGCGAGCGCCTCCTGCTCGCGATCGCCGACGGCTTCGGGGCCGACGACGACCTCTCGGGCCGCCTGCTCGACGCCCTCGGCGAGGGCCTGCGCGCGGCACTCAGCGGCGCGGACCCCGTTGACGGCGCCGGCTCGGAGGCGACTTCCGACCCCGACGTCCTCACCGCTCTCGAGTCCGCGTGGGCAGCGCTGCCGGACCTGCTCCCGGCCGACGGCGCCTCCGGCGCAGCCCTCATCGCGGCGGTCATCGACGGCGAGCGCCTCGTGCTCGCCCACCTCGGCGACGGCCGGGCACTGCTGGTGCGCGAAGGGCACGTGGAGCCGCTGACCAGGGATCACACGCAGGTCGCGTCGCTGGTGGCGGCGGGGAGGCTCACCGAGGAGGAGGCCGCGGCGGATCCAGGGCGCGCCGTGCTGAACCGCGCGCTCGCGGCCGGTGCCCCCACCGCGCCGGACCTCATCGTGCGCACCCTCGTCGCGGGCGACCGGCTCGTGCTCATGAGCGACGGGATCCACGCGGTCCTGAGCCCGGAGGTGCTCGGCGAAGTGCTGCTCGCCGGTGCCGCGCCGGAGCGGACGGCCCAGGACCTTGCCCGTCGGACGCTCGAGGCGGGCGCGCCGGACAATCTCGCCGCGATCGTCGCCGACCTCGGCTGAACGGGCGCGGGGCCGGCGCCGGGCGCGCGCGGCCCCGCGCTCACCCCTCGCTCTGGGCGTCCTGCAGGACCTCCTTGGCGATGGGGCCGGCGGTGGTCGCGCCGTAGCCGCCGTCCTCGACGAAGGCCACCACGACCACGTCGCCCTGGGCGACGACGACCCACGAGTGGAGCTTGGCGTCCCCGTTCTCGTCGGTCCACTCGGCGGTGCCGGTCTTGCCGATGATCTGATCGCCCTTGACGTCCCCGAAGGTGCTCTTGAGCGTGCCCTCGGTGACCACGCCGTGGAGCATGTCCTGCAGCTGGGAGGTCTCGTCCTCCGTGAGCGGGTTGTCGGCCTCGGGGGCCTTCGAGTCGTCGTCCGCGAGGATGCGCGGCCGCACCGTCGAGCCGTTCTGGATGCTCGAGAGCACGGTCGCCATGCTCAGCGGCGAGGTGAGCACGCGGCCCTGGCCCATCATGTCCGCGGCATGCTCGACGCCCGAGTCGTCGGGGTCGACCTTCCCCATGAAGGCGCTGCTGAGCCCCTCGGGCGCGTCCTGGCCGATGCCCAGGGTGGTCGCGGCGTCGGCCAGCTTGTCCTGGGAGACCGTGTCGTACTGCAGCAGCATCGCGGTGTTGCAGGAGTGCGCGATCGCGGTGGCCAGGGACATCTTCCCGAACAGGCTCTTGTCCATCGAGTCGGCGTTCTTGAAGGAGCGGCCCTCGACGCTCGCGGTCGCGGGGCACTCGACGGTCGTGTCGGGGGTGTCGCCGGCGCGCAGCAGGGACAGCGCGGTCACTGTCTTGAAGGTCGAGCCGGGCGCGTACTGGCCGACGAGGCCCACCGGGTAGGACTGGCCCGTCGGTCCGAGCGCTGAGGCCAGGACGTCCCCGGTCGAGGGCTGCATGACGACGACGGCGCTCGCGGAGTCCTGGTCCGCGATGGCCTCGGTGGCCTTCTTCTGCAGGTCGGTGTCGAGCGTGGTCTCCACGTCCTTGCCCGCGGTCGCGTCCGTCGCGTGGAGCTTCCGCTCCTTGCCGGTCTTCGGGTCCGCCGCGACGACCTCGACGCCCGGGGTGCCGACGAGGGAGTCGCGCTCGGCCGCGGCGACCCCGCCGCTGCCCACCATGTCGCCCTCGACGATCTTGCCGTCGGACTCATCGATGTCCTCCTTCGTGGCCTCGCGCAGCGAGCCGAGGACGCCCGGGGCGAAGTCCTTGGTGACCGCGAGCGGCTGGGTCTCCTTCTCCTCGTGGTACCCGGGGACGTCGGCCGCCTTCCCCAGCGGGTAGTCGTCCACGGCGCTCTCGCGGATCGTGAGGGCGGGGACGAAGGCCTTCTCCCCCGCGCTCTTCACGGAGGCGGCGAAGGTGTCGGCGTCGATGCCGAGGAGATCGGCGAGCTTCTTCGCGGCGTCCTGCTGCTGGTCGGCGTCGACCTGGGTCTTGTCGATGCCGAGCACACGGACCTCGCGCGGGCCGTAGAGGTCGTCGCCGTCGCGGTCGGTGATCGAGCCGAGGTCGCCCTGGACGGTGCGCAGCGAGACGGTCTCGTCGGCCGTGAGGTCCGGGGCGAGCTCGGAGGGATCCAGGCTCGCGGCCCAGGTGTCCCCGTCCTCGGTGAGGGTCGCGGTGGTGGTGTAGTCCCAGGTCCCGGCGTCGTGCGGGAGGGTCCAGCTCCAGTCGAGGGTCGCCGTGCGCGTCCCGTCGTCCCCCTTCTCGACCTTCGAGACGTCGACGCTGGGCGCCTTCCCGGTGGCGTCCTGGAGGTCGCCGAGGGCCTTCTCCCGCTCCTTCTTCGCGCCGGAGGCATCGGTGCCCGTGAGCGTCACGCCGCTGAAGTCACCGCTCGCGAGGGCTGCGGCCAGCGCCTTCGCCTCCTTCGACCCGTCGCCCGCGCGGTCGCGGACGATGAAGAAGGCGGCGATCAGGGCGAGGACCACCACGGCGGAGATCCCCGCGATGATCGGCCCGCGACGACGGCGGGTGGGTGTGGGCTCGGAGGGGGAGGAAGCAGACGCCATGCGCTCCATCGTCCTGCACCCTGCTGGGATCCGTCCACAGATGCACAGGACCTGCACGGCGCGGCGGATAGGTTGGAGGGGTGAGCGACCCCCAGCCGCCCCTCCGGTCCGCCGCCCTCCGGGCGGCGGCGCCCGTGGCGGCGCGCGCGATCGTCGGGACCCGTCGGCTCGTGCTGGCCGACGCACTGGTCGGGATCGCGCTCACCCTCGTCCTCGCGGTGCCCCTGGCCTCGACCATCTCCATCGGTCTCTGGGGTGATCAGCTCGCCGGCGACCCCACCGGCAATCCCGACGACGGGGTCGGAGTGTTCCTCGCCTGGCTCGGGATGAGCCTGCTGGCCCTGGTCGTCGCTGCGCTCCTGGCGATCGCGGCGCTCGTGCTCGACATCCTGGTGCTGATCCGCTCCCTCGAGCTCACCACCGGGCGCCTCGGGGCGGTGGTGCGCGGAGGTCGCCGGCTGCTGTTCGCGCTGCTCGGCGCCTGCGGGATCGTCACGACCCCCGTCCTCGGCCTGCTCTGCCTGGTGCCCGCGCCGGTGCTCGGTCCCGGGACGGCGACCGACTCCGTGCTGCTCGTCCTGCTGGGGCTCGCGTTCGCCGCGCCGATCATGTGCCGCCTGCTCATGATCGCGTTCTCCCACGAACTGGCGATCATCGGCCTCGCGGCGCCGCCGCGGGCACGGCAGATCACCGCCGGCCCGCACCCGTAGACCCGCACCCCTAGACTCGGGCCATGCCCCGCGTGCTGCACACCGCCCAGGCTCTCGTGGACCTCGTCGTCGAGGTGCCCGCGCTGCCGCCGCGCGGCGGCAACGTGAACGCCGCCGACGCCCGTCGCTTCGCGGGCGGCGCGGTGAACATCCTGGTCGCCGCCGCCCGCGCCGGCGCCGAGGCCGTCCACGGCGGCGCCCACGGCACCGGGCCGAACGGGGACCTTGTGCGCGAGGCCCTCGCGGCCGACGGGGTCGCTCTCGCGACCCCGCCGATCCAGGACGAGGACACCGCCGAGTGCATCGTCCTGGTCGAGCCGAGCGCCGAGCGCACCTTCGTCACCGGCTACGGCGCCGAACGGCGCATCACCGCGGCCTCCCTCGCCCGGCTGGACCCGCAGTCCGGCGATCTGCTGTGCCTCTCGGGCTACAGCTTCTTCCCGCCCACCCGCGACCCGCTCCTGGAGTGGCTCGAGCAGATCCCACGCGGCGTCGAGGTCGTGCTGGACCCCGGCGCGCCCTTCGCCTCCTTCGACGAGGAGCTGCGCGAGCGCGTGCTGCGGCTCGTGACCGTGTGGACCTCGAACGCGGACGAGGCGCTCGCGCTCACCGACCGCGACGGCATCGAGGACACCCCGGAGGCCCTCCACCGGCGGATCCGCCCGGGAGGCGTCGTGATCGTGCGCGACGGCGAGCGCGGCTGCACCGTCTTCCACCACGGCCGCGGCACCGCGCTGCCCGGATTCCCGCAGACCCCCGTGGACACCAACGGCGCGGGCGACACCCACACCGGCGTGCTGCTCGCGGAGCGCGCCCTCGGCGCGGACTGGGAGACCGCGGCGACCCGCGCGAACGCGGCCGCGGCGATCAAGGTGACCCGGCGCGGGCCCGCGACCGCGCCCACGCGCGCCGAGGTCGACGCCTTCCTCGCGTGAGCGGTTGCGCTCCTCGCGTGAGCGGGCGCGCGGGCGGGCCGGCCGCCCGAGCGGGCCGGGCACGTGGGGCGGGACGGGTGCGCGAGTGGGCGGAGCGACCCCGGCTGAGCGCGTCGGCCGATCCGCGGTCCCGCCCGCCGGACGCACTCAGGATCTGTGGAGTGGGACACGTTACGATGGCGTAGCCCGATCGCGAACGCACGCATCGACAGCCCCCACCTTCGACTTCCTCCGCGGTGCCCTCGCGCCGTCGGCCCTCGCGCGCCGACGCGACGTCCGCTGCCGCGGACGCCCCATCGGCCCGCCCACCGCACGAACACCGCACCACGCCCCGCACGCCACCACGCCCCGTCGGTCGCCCCATCACGCGACCACGCCATCACGCCACCACGTCTTCGAGGAGGAGCATCCATGGCGGCCCAGCCCGACCTCCATGCGTCGTCCCCGCGCACCCTCACCCTGCACGACTTCACCGCCACCTCGATCACCGGCGAGGAGGTCCCGCTCGAGCGGTACCGCGGGCAGCTCGTGCTCGTGGTGAACACGGCCTCGCGCTGCCTGTTCACCCCTCAGCTGCGCGACCTCGAGGACCTTCACCGCAGGCACCACGACGAGGGCTTCTCCGTCCTCGGCTTCCCCTCCGACCAGTTCCACCAGGAGCTCGAGGAGGACGAGCAGATCGAGGTGTTCTGCTCCGACAACTTCGACGTCACCTTCCCGATGTTCTCGACGGTGAAGGTCAACGGCCCCGAGGCGCACCCGGTGTTCTCGTGGTTGCAGACGCAGAAGGGCGGTCTCATCGGCGGCCGCATCAGCTGGAACTTCACGAAGTTCCTCGTCTCGCCCGAGGGCCAGGTGCTGCGCCGCTACGCGCCGCCCGTGCCGCCATCGCGCATCGAGCGCCGGATCCGCGAGGAGCTCGGGGCCGGCGGAGCCTGACGCGACCTGGGCCGATCCCCTCCCCACTGGTAGCGTGACCTGAGTCCCATCCCGCGCGATCGCGCCGGATGCACATGCACAACGAGAGGGGATCCCATGGAGGGGGCCATTGCCGTCCTCATCGTGATCGTCGTCCTGGTGGTCGTCCTGGCCATCCTTGCGGCGCTTCTGTTCGGGGGCCTGCGCACCAGCATCATGTTCACGGTGCACACGCAGGAGAACGTGATCGTCGAGCGCTTCGGGAAGTTCAAGCGCGTCGCCACGCCCGGCCTGAACGTCAAGGCGCCGTTCGTCGACTCCACGACCCGGCCGATCTCGCTGCGCATCCAGCAGCTCGAGGTCAACATCGAGTCCAAGACCAAGGACAACGTGTTCGTGACGGTGCCGGTCGCGGTGCAGTACGTCATCAAGGAGGACCAGGTCGTCGACGCCTACTACCGGCTGTCGAACCCTGAGAACCAGATCCGGTCGTACGTCTTCGACACGGTGCGCTCGGCGCTGTCGGGCCTCGAGCTCGACGAGGCGTTCGAGTCGAAGGACGACATCGCCCGCAGCGTCGAGAACACGCTGAGCGAGCGCATGCGCGAGTTCGGCTTCAACATCGTGAACACCCTGGTGCAGGACATCTCGCCCGACCAGCGTGTGCGCGACTCGATGAACTCGATCAACGCCGCCCAGCGCGACCGCGTCGCCGCGCAGTCCCTCGCCGAGGCCGACAAGATCAAGCGCGTCACCCAGGCCGAGGCGGAGGCCGAGTCCAAGCGCCTGCAGGGCGAGGGCGTGGCCGCGCAGCGCAAGGCGATCGCCATGGGCATCGCCGAGCAGTACGAGATGCTGCGCAAGGTGGGCATCGAGTCCAGCGCGGAGCAGCTGCTGCTGATGACGCAGTACTTCGACACCATGCAGGACGTGGCCCGCAACGGCCGCTCCAACGTGCTGTTCCTGCCCTCGAATCCCGGCACCGTCGGGTCGATGGGCGATGAGATCCGCACCGCGATGCTCCAGGCGCAGGCCGCACAGGACGCCTCGGACGCCGGTGAAGGGCACGCGTCCGCGCAGGCCGACGCGGGTCGCCGCGAGCAGGCCGAGGCGGCCCGTCGCGCGGCCGCCTCGCGCGCTGCCGAGGCCAAGGCCGATGCGCAGCGCGCCGCCCAGAACGCCCAGCAGCAGGCCCAGGGCGGGAACGGCGGCAAGGGCGGCCAGCAGCCGCCGTGGGCGCACCCCGGCCAGCAGGGCTGACACCACAGGAGCGGGCCGGCGCCGCCCGCTCCCGCCCCGGTCGCGGATCCGGTATCGCACCGGGGCGAGCATTCGGCGTAGCAGGAGGTCGGGTCACGTGCCGGATGGCGCGCGACCCGACCTCCTGCTGCGTGAAGCGCACACCCCACCGGGATGGAGACCACTTCTCCGCGCAACCTCCCCTTCTACCGCCGACTCGGATACGAGATCGTCCACGAGGCGCCCTTCGCCGGCGGGACGACGACCATGACCCGCCTGGTGCGCGACACAATGGCTCCATGACACCGTCGTCCCCGGAGCCCTCCGCTTCTCCGTCCCGCCCGAACCTCATCCTGGTGTGCGTCGACCAGATGCGCGCCGACGCGCTGGGGATCGCCGGGAACGAGCACATCGACACCCCGTACCTCGATCAGCTCGCGCGCGGAGGCTTCCGCTTCACCAAGGCGTACTCGGCGACCCCCACGTGCGTTCCCGCGCGGGTCGCCCTGCTGACGGGCAAGAGCCAGGAGGCGCACGGCCGTTACGGGTACCGCGAGGGGATCGACTTCCCCGCCGCCTATCCCACGACCCTCCCCTCCACCCTGGGCGACGCGGGCTACCAGACCTTCGGCGTGGGCAAGATGCACGTCTTCCCCGACCGGGCGCGCTGCGGATTCGACGACGTCCTCCTGCACGACGGCTTCCTGCACACCTCGCGGAGGCTCTCGTCCGGCCCGTCGGGCGCGATCGACGACTACGTCGACTGGCTGCGTCGGGAGACCGGCGATCCTCGCGCCGACTACCAGGACACGGGGATCGGCTGCAACGCGATGACCGCGCGGCCGTGGGAGCGCGAGGAGCGGCTGCACCCCACCCGCTGGGTGGCCGACGAGTCCTTCCGCTTCCTCCGGCGCCGCGATCCGACGCGTCCGTTCTTCCTCTACATGGGGTTCCATCGGCCGCACGCGCCCTTCGACCCGCCCGGCTGGCTGTGGGAGAAGTACCGCTCGCGTCCGCAGTCGCGCCGGCCGATGGGCACATGGGTCTCCCGCTTCGACCGCTTCCGCCGCGACCACGAGGTGGAGGCCGAGTTCGGCGCGCGCAAGGAGTCGGTGCACCAGGACGTGCGCGCCGGATACTTCGGGAGCATCGAGTTCATCGACCTGCAGATCAACAGGCTCATGGAGAACCTCAGCGATCTGGGCCTGCTGGAGACCACGGCGATCGCCTTCGTCTCCGATCACGGCGAGATGCTCGGTGACCACGACATGTACCGCAAGTCCGTCGCCTACGAGGGATCCGCGCACATCCCCTTCCTGCTGCACGTGCCCGCCGCTCTGCGCGAGGACGGGGCTGCGCCGCGCGAGGTCGACGAGATCGTCGAGCTGAGGGATCTCATGCCCACGCTGCTCGACCTCGCCGGCGTCGCGATCCCCGAGGGCGTCGACGGGCAGAGCCTGCTGCCGGCGCTGCGTGGCGGGACCGACGCCGACTCCGACGCCGGCGAGACCGTGCGTGATCACCTGCACGGCGAGCACGTGATCGGCTCCCTCGGCCACCACTCCATGCAGTGGATCCGCACCCCGAGGTTCAAGTACATCTGGTTCTCCGGCGACGGCCACGAGCAGCTCTTCGACCTCGAGGCGGACCCTCACGAGCTCACCGACCTCGCGCCCGATCCCGCCCGCGGAGAAGAGCTGTCCCGGCATCGGGAACTGCTGGTCACGGCGCTCACGGGTCGTGAGGAGGGGTACGTCGAAGATGGCCGCCTGGTGCCCGGGCGCACCCCTCGCTCCGAGGCGAGCTGGGTGCGGGAGTTCGCGCGGCTGTGAGGACGCGGGGGCAGTCGCCGGCTCTGCGGACGGGCTCACCGGTCCTCCCCACGTCCCGTCCGTGCACATCGCGGCGCGGGATGTCGTCCTGCTCCCCTACTGTGTGAGCGGAAGGGGGCGCACATGGAGATCGAGTTCGGATGGACGGCAGACGGCGCGGACTGGGCGAGCGCATCCGCGCAACGCGCACGGAGCACGTCGACCGGCGGCCCGGCGGGTGGGGACGACGGCGCACCGGACGCGCGGCTGGGTCCGCGCGGGCTCGTCGCACTGCTGCAGGGTCGCCTCGCGCTCACGCACCCGCCCGTCGAACAGGCCGTGCGCATCGCGCAGACCATGCGCCTGGTCGGCGAGATCATCGCCGAGCGGAAGGGCGCAGGCGCTGGCGGAGACCAGCGCAGCGCCACCCGAGATGACACCGAGGAGTTCTGGCCGGAGCGCTCCTTCGCCGTCGACCCCTGGAGCACCGCCGCCCATCTCCTGCGGCTGCGCGACGCCAGCATCGAGGCCGGATGGAGAGCGCCGGATCCCGTCCACCAACTGCCCGCACGGCTCGCCGCGGTGATGGACCTCGAGCACCGTGCAGTGGTCGGCATGCCCGGGACCAGCGGCGACGGCGGCCGCCCGGCATCCCTCTCCCCCGGACCGGCCGACGATCTGCGGGACGTCATCATCACCCTCACCGAGCTCGACTCCCTGGGCGCCTCGTGGCCGCTCGGGATCGACACCATCACGCTCGCGGAGTACCCGACCGCGCTGCCCGGGCTGTGGCCGCGGCTGTTCGAGCTGCTCGACGCCGCGGGGGTGCGCCTGCGCCACGCGGGCACGGGCCCGCAGCAGGCCCCTGACCTCGAGGTCGTCCAGTGCCTGGACGAGTGGAGCGCGGCGGACGTCGCCGCCCGCTTCCTCTCCGCCTCCGCGGGCCCCGATCCGACCGAGTCCGACCAGGTCCCGCTGAGCGTCCTCGCGACCACCGACACCACCGTGCTGGACCGGGCACTGCACCGTCGGGGCATGCCCGCGCTCGGCGCCGTCGACCCGTCGACCGACCGCGCCCATCACCAGGTGCTCGGACTGTTCCTCGACGTCGCGACCGCCCCTGTCGACGTCCACCAGCTCGCGGCGCTGCTGGACCTGCGGGTGCTTCCGGGGATGCACCGGGACGACGAGCCGATCGGCCTCGTCCCCGCCTCCGTCCGCCGGGAGCTGCTGCGCGCCCTCACCCGTGAGCCCGGCATCGGGCCGGCGTGGCGGGACGCCCTCGCGCGTCTCGAGGAGAAGGCGGCGTCGGCCCCCGCGGAGACCCGCGACCGGGAGCGCCGGGCGCTCGAGGCCGCGCGCGGGATCGACCGCCTGGTGAGCGACCCGCTGCCCGCCGACGGTCTGCTCCCCGGCGCGGTCGCCGATCGCCTCGGACTGCTCACCGAGCGCCTGCGCGCCGTCGCCCGCGGCGAAGGGGACCTGCTCACGAGCCTCGGGCAGGTCACGGCGCTGCGCGAGGTCCTCGGGATGCTCGAGCCGGGCGTCCCGCTGACCCGCCGCACCCTGCAGCAGGTCATCGACGCCTGCGGCGGCGCGGGCCGTTCCCCGCTCGCCCGCGCCGAGGTCGCCCCGTGGGCGGTCACGACCCGGCCCGCGCAGCTGCACGCAGAGGGCGGCACCGTGCTGTGGTGGGGCCCTGCCGAGGACGCCCTGCCCTCCCCGATGCTCTGGGATCCCGACGAGGTGCAGACGCTCGAGGAGTTCGGCGCCCGCCTGCTGCCGCCCGCGCAGGAGTCCGCGCTGCACGTCGGCGCCGCACTGCGGGCGCTCCGCGGAGCGAGCCGCCTGATCGCCGTGCTCCCCGGCCGCCGTCTCGAGACGGCGCCGTCTCCCAGCGGTCTGCTCACCCATCTCGAGGCCGCGGCCGGACGATCGGCGAAGGACCGGCACTCCCCCGCGCAGCTCGTCCACGGGACCACCTGGTCCCTCGCCGGTCGCAGCCTGCCCGTGCGCGCACCCGAGCTGCAGGAGCTGACCACGCAGCAGCTCACGTCCCGCAGCGCCGGGCACCGCCTGGACCACCTCCTGCCGGAGCGCATGTCCTTCACCCAGGCCCAGGCGCTCCTGGAGTGCCCGCACCGTTGGGTGCTCGAGTACGCCCTGGGGATCCGCCCCGCGCAGGTCGCCTCCCTGCCCACCGGTCCCCGGATGATCGGCACCCTCGTCCACGCGGTCGTCGAGACCCTGGTGGACGAGCGCATGGAACCCGGACTCGGCGGCGCCTCCCTCGAACCGCCCGACCCCCGGCGCATCGGCGAGGTGTTCGACGCCCTGGTCCCGCAGCTCGCCTCCGAGCTCGACCTTCCCGGTCGCGCCTTCGAGCGCACCGAGGTCCGCGATCGGGCGGTGCGCAGCCTGCGCGAGCTCTTCGCCGGGCTCGCCGACGCCGGTCTCCGGGTCACGGGCACCGAGTCCGGTTTCTCCCGGCCGCTGACGCTCCAGCTTGCCGGCGGACCCCACGAGGTGGTGTTCGGCGGCAGCCGCGACCTCGACGCGCAGGACGCGGACGGCCACCCCACCGTCATCGACCTCAAGTGGTCCTTCTCCCGCACCCGCTACGGGGACCTCTTCGACACCGGCGAGGCCATCCAGCTCGCCTCCTACGCCTGGTCGCTCGCCGAGGCCCCGGACTCCCCCGCAGGCGCAGATCACCCGGCCGACGTCGGCTACTTCCTGCTGCGCAGCGGTGAGTTCGTCAGCGCGAACCCGTCCCTCGACACCCACCGCCGCGTCCCTATGGACGTGCCCGACGCCTGGCGCCGGCTCGTCGAGGGCGTGCAGATGCGGCTCGACGAGATCGCCGGCGGCACGGTCGCCCTGGGCTGCCGGCAGCTGCTCGAGGCCGCAGACATCCCCGCCGACGCCGAGTACAGGGCGCGGCAGAAGGCCGTGGCCACCCAGCGCGACCTCGCCCGGGCCGAGGGCGGAATCCTCGTCGAGGACCACTGCGCCCGCGGGGACTACGCCCAGCTCTGCCTGCTCACGGGAGGGAACTGATGAGCTTCACCCTGATCAACGCCTCCGCGGGCTCCGGGAAGACCCACACGCTCACCCAGGAGATCGCGGACCGGATGAGCGCGGGCCTCGAGCCCTCCCAGCTCATCGCGACCACCTTCACCGTCAAGGCGGCCGACGAGCTCTCCGATCGTGTGCGCCGCACGCTCCTCGAGCGCGGGCAGACCGAGGCCGCCCGCGGCATCGACAGCGCCCTGATCGGCACCGTCAACGCCGTGGCGGGCGAGCTCGTGCGCGAGTTCGCGCTCGATGCCGGGATCTCGCCCGACGTGCAGGTCCTCGACCAGGACCGAGCCTCCGCGGCCTTCGACGCCGCGATCGACGAGGCCGTCGCCCGCGCGGGCGACCGTGCGAGCGACCTGCTCGCGCGCACGGAGCACGACGGCGAGAAGAGCGCCGCCAACCCCTTCGCCCCCTCCTCGTTCTGGCGCGACCACGTCCAGGTTCTCGCCTCCCGCGCGCGCACCAACGACGTGGGCGCCGACCAGCTGCGCCGAAGCGCCGACGCCTCCTGGGACGACTTCCGCGCCGCGGCGCTGCCCGAGCCCGGCACCGACGACCGCCGCCGCGCCTGGCTCGGCCGCCTCGACACCGTGCTCGACGGACTCCAGGCGGAGGTCGACGGCGCCGCCGGCGGGACCCCGCAGGAGCAGAAGAGCGCCGGCGTCATCGCCAAGAGGCTCGAGACCCTGCGCCAGCTGCGCCGCACCCTCGGGCAGGGCGCGCGCACCCCCTGGTCGGCCTGGGCGAAGCTCGCCCGCGTCGCCGCCGGCAAGGCCGCAGATCCCGAGGGCGGCGGCAAGTACGTCTACAGCAAGGGCGTGGACACGGCCCTGATCGGCCTCGCCCTCGAGATCGCCGAGGAGCTGCCCGCGAACCCCGTGATGCAGCGCGACATCCGCGGGCTCATCGACCTGGTCGTCACCACCGCCGCGGACTCCCTCGAGGCCTACGCGCAGTACAAGAACGAGCTCGCCCTCATGGACTTCATCGACCAGGAGGTGCTCGCTCTGCACCTCCTGCGCACGAGCGAGCGCGCCCGCTACGCGATCGGCGCCCGCTTCCGCCTGCTCGCGGTCGACGAGTTCCAGGACACCTCCCCCATCCAGCTCGCCCTGTTCCTCGAGCTCGGCCGCCAGATCGAGGACCTGATCTGGGTCGGCGACCCCAAGCAGGCCATCTACGGCTTCCGCGACGCCGACCCCGACCTCATGCGCGGCGTGCTCGAGGCGGTGAGCGAGGGCGGCACCGAGCTCGGCGAGGGGACGATCCGCGATCTCGAGCACTCATGGCGCTCCCAGGAGCAGGTCCTCGATCTCGTCAGCGCCGTCTTCCCGCAGGTCTTCCCCGACCTTCCGCGCGAGCGCGTGGTGCTCACGGCCGCCCCAGAGGCGGCGGCCCGCCGGGCCTCGGCGGGTCGCACAGACGGCCGGATCGAGGCCTGGGTCCCCGCGTTCAGCAGCCGGCACAAGAGCGCCCCCGAGCACGCGGCCGCGATCGCCGACGGCGTGGTGCGCATGCTCGCCGAGGACGAGGCCGGCCCCGGCGACATGGCGGTGCTCGTGCGCAGCAACGCGCAGGCCGCCCAGGTGGTCTCCGCCCTGCAGGCGCGGGGCGTCCCCGCCTCCGGCCAGGGCGGCCGGATCCTCGGCACCCGGGAGGGACGACTGGTGCGGGCAGCGCTCGCGGTCACCCTGGACGTCTCCGACTCCCTCGCGCTCACCGAGCTCGTGGACCTGCTGCCCGACCATCCGGCGCACCGCAGCTGGTTCGCCGACCTCACGGCCCCGACGGACCGTGAGGGCCGCCGCGCCGTGCTGCAGTCCTGGTGGGAGGCCGATGTCCTCGCGGGGCTCCGCGCACTGCGCGAGGACTGCATCGCGCTCAGCCCCGTGGAGATGATCGCCGCAGTCATCGACGCCCTCGACCTGCCGGAGCGACTGCGGTCCTGGCCCCTTCCCGAGCAGCGCCTGCGCACCCTGGACGCGCTGCGCCGCCTCGCCTCCGACTACGCGGACCAGGCGCGCTCGGCCTCCGTGCCCATCACCCTCACCGGTCTGCGGGCCGTGCTCGACGAGACCGAGGCCGGCCCCGACCTCACCGGCATCCCCGACACCGTGTGGGTGGGCACCATCCACGGCGCGAAGGGGCTCGAGTGGTCGCGCGTGGTCGTGATGCTCCCGGCGAAGGCGACCGAGCGCGCCCACACCGGCGGCGTGTTCGTGGTCCCCGCTGCGGACCTCGACGCGCTGCGCCCCCTCGATGGCCGCTCCCTGCGCTACTGGCCGCGTGTGCTCGACGGCTACGCACCCCTGCAGGAGCAGCTCGCCGTGGCCGAGCATCCTCGGCGCGCGGCCCGCAAGGAGCGCGAGGAGGCCGGTCGCCTGCAGTACGTGGCGCTCACCCGCGCGGCCGACGTCACCGTGCTCAGCGGCGACGGCACCGGCTCCGCTCTCGACGTCCTCGTCGACGGCGACGCCCCTCTGCTCACCTGGGAGGCCGGGGCCGACACGGTCCACGTCTCCGGTCATGGCGACCTGCCCGCGCGCGTGCGCACCACCGCGATCGACGGAGCCGCCGAGAGCGACGGCGCCTCCTCCCGCAGCGGCCCGCGCAGTCCGCTCGCCGCGACCGACCTGCCCCTCGGCCCGCGCCCCGGGGACGACGGTCGGAACGCGGGCACGCCCGCCCGCTTCCAGGCCTCGGGGGTCAGCTCCGACGAGGCGCTGGGCACCGTGCACCCGCCGCGGAGCATCGGCGCCGCGCTGGTCAGCGGGGGCGGACGCGACTGGAACCGGGTGGGCGAGGCCGTCCACGCCTTCCTCGCCCTCCCGCTCGCGCAGCTCACGCCCGCCCTGCAGGAGCAGGCGGCGCTGCGGCTCGTCGAGCGCTGGGCCGTCTCGCGCGCCGTGGGCGCCGAGACCCTGCTGGCCGCCGGCCGCGCCTGGCAGGAGTTCCTCGCCGCCGAGTTCCCCGGCGCCCGCGTGCTCACCGAGCAGCCGATCGCCTGGTGGAACGAGGAGGAGCAGGTGATGGAGGGCTGGATCGACGCCCTCCTGGCGCTGCCCGACGGCTCCCGCGTGCTCGTGGACCACAAGACCTATCCCGGCTCTGACCCCGTGGGCCACGTGCGCGAGCACTACCTGGGCCAGATGGCGACGTACGCGGCCGCGCTCGAGGCCACGGGAGGCGCCCCGGCGCGCATCCTCATCCACCTGCCCCTGCGCGGCGAGGTGCTCGAGGTGACGCTGCGCGAGCAGTCCTCAAAGGCGGCGCCTGCTCTCGGGGCGGAGCCGGCCGCCGACCCCGCGCAGGGCGGGGCGCATGTCTGAGCCCGCGGCATCCACCGACGCGGCACCCGGCGCCCGAGGGGGACCGGTCCACGAGGCGCCCGTCGTCGTTCCCGAGGCGCAGGCGGTGCAGGCCGCACGCGTGCTGCTCGACGAGGCGCGACGCAGCGGCGGGCGCCGCCTCCTCGGCATCGCGGGTGCGCCCGGTGCCGGCAAGAGCACGCTCACCGCCCTGCTGGCCGAGGAGCTGCCCGCCGGCAGCTGCGTCGTGGTCCCAATGGACGGCTTCCACCTGGCGGACGCGGCCCTGCAGCGCCTGGGAAGGCTGGATCGCAAGGGCGCGCCGGACACCTTCGACGCCGCCGGGTACGTCGCCCTGCTGCAGCGGCTGCGCGCCGCCCGGCCCGAGGATCCGCCCGTGTGGGCGCCGATGTTCGAGCGCGACCTCGAGCAGCCGCTCGCGGGAGCGATCGAGGTTCCCGGCGAGATCCCGCTCGTGATCACCGAGGGCAACTACCTGCTGATGGCCGACGGCCCCTTCGCCCCGGTGGGCGCGATGCTCGACGCCCGCTGGTTCGTCGAGACCGACGAGGACGTGCGCCACGAGCGACTCATCGCCCGCCACGAGACCTTCGGGAAGTCGCCCGAGGCCGCGCGGGCCTGGTCTCTCGGGCCCGACGAGGCCAACGCGCGACTGGTCGCCGGGACGCGACCGCGCGCCGACCTCGTGATCCGCGTGAGCTGACGCGTCCGCCGTCGCCGCAGGGGCGGGCCCCGACCCGAGCCCGCGAGACGGCCCCGTGCTCAGCCCAGGATCGAGTTCAGGTCCTCGACCTCCGCCGTGGTCAGCTGCAGCGACGGCGCCTGCGCCGAGTCGATGACGGAGGCGGGGCGCGCCGCACCGGGGATCGGCACCACGTGCGGGCCCAGGCTCAGCTCCCAGGCGAGCACCACGCGCTGCGGACTCACGTCATGGGCCGCGGCGACGCGGGCGATCTGCGGGAACTTCTCGCCCACGGCCGCCGCGCCTCCGCCCGCACCTCCCAGCGGGCCCCAGGGCACGAACGCGGCGCCGATCTCCCGGCAGCGGCGCAGCTCGCCGAGGCTCGTGTGGAAGAACGTCGGGCTGAACTGGTTCTGCACCGCCGCGAGGTTCCCCTCGCCCAGCACGTCGAGGGCCACGTCGATCTCCTCGACGTTGGCGTTGGAGATGCCGACCTCCGTGATCAGCCCCTCCTGCTGCAGCGTCGCGAGGGCCTCGACGCCCTCCGCATAGCGGATGGAGCGATCGGGACGGTGCCAATAGTAGAGGTCCACGGAATCCTGACCGAGGTTCGCGAGAGTCCTCTCGAGCGCCGAGCGCAGGTAGGCGAGGGAGCCGTCGCGCCCCTTGGACTCCTCCTCGCCGTCCTTCCCCGGGCCGCGCACGATGCCGCCCTTGGAGGCGATGACGATCTTCTGCGCATCGCCGGACCAGGTGCGCACGCCCTCGGCGACGAGCTCCTCGTTGTGGCCCATCGTGTCCCAGCTGGGGGCGTACATGTCGGCGGTGTCGATCAGCGTGATGCCCGCGTCGAGCGCCGCATGGATCGTCGCGATCGCTTCGTCGCGCGAGGGCGGGTTCTGGCGGCCGTAGGACAGGGGCATCGCCCCGTAGCCGATGGCCGAGACGGACAGGGAGCCGATGCGTCGCGTGATCGCAGTCATAGGTCCAGGGTAACGCCGCAGGTGAGAGCGTGGTCGGCGCGTCCACCAGGCGAACTCCGACCACCTCGCAGAACTTTTCGCAACACAGGGCTTGCGAAACCCGAGACGGCCCGGATAACGTGGTGCTCGCACCGAACGGAGCGTGTCGCAGTCGCTCCCCAGGTGCCACGGATGTCGCTGACGCGGTGGGAACCCGCCAGCAGTCGCGACCTTCACGCGCCGCTGATCGGAACATGGGGCGAACAAGTTCCGATCGGCGGCGCGTTCCGTCTCCCGGGGACCTTCGTGCGCGCCGCTCGCAGAGCGCCGGCCGGCCTCTCCTCGTGGACCCGCCGCAAGTCCCCGCGAGTCCTGCTCCTCACATCGTCGTGAGCACTCCGTCAGGATCCGCCCCACCACCGTATGGATTCCGTGAGGATCGGCGCTGACCTGCACGATCGGGTGTTGCATCAGGGATCGCGCCCCGTCGAGGCGCTCGGTCGGCTTCCCGACCGGTCTCCACCGAACGGAGCAGTCCCGTGCCCCTCGCCCCTGCGGTCGGCGCCCTCGTGCCCGACCTCCTCGTCGCCCTCGGCGTGATCGCCGCCTTCGCCGGCATCGGCCTGCTGGGACGGGCGGTGGAGAAGCTGTGATCGTCTTCGAGCTCCTCGCCCTCGTGCTCGCCCTGGCGGCGATCGTGCTCCTCGTCGTCGCGCTCGTCGCACCGGAGCGCTTCCGGTGAGCGCCGTGCTCGCGGCCGCGCAGCACGCCCTGCCCGTGATCGCGGTCCTCGTCGTCCTCGCCCTCGTGCATCGTCCGCTCGGCGACTTCATGGCGCGCGCGTACTCCTCGTCCCGGCACCTTCGCATCGAGCGGGGCATCTATCGGCTGATCGGCGCCGCGCCCGACGCCGAGCAGACCTGGCCCGCCTACCTGCGTTCGGTGCTCATGTTCTCCGGTGCCGGCGTGCTGCTCGTGTATGCGCTCCAGCGAGCCCAGGCCGTGCTGCCCTACTCGCTCGGCCTCGGCGCGCCCTCTCCCGCTCTCTCCCTGAACACCGCCGTCTCCTTCGTGACCAACACGAACTGGCAGTCCTACTCGCCGGAGCTCACGCTGGGCTTCACGGTGCAGGCCCTCGGCCTCGCCGTGCAGAACTTCCTCTCGGCGGCCGTCGGACTCGCCGTGGCCATCGCGCTCGTGCGGGCCTTCGCAGCGCGCGCCACGGGCACGATCGGGAACTTCTGGATCGACCTGGTGCGCGGCACCCTGCGCATCCTGCTGCCGATCGCCCTGCTCGCAGGCCTCGTCCTCGCGATCGGCGGGGTGGTGCAGAACCTCGCTCCGCCCGTGGAGGCGACCACTCTCGCCGGGACCGCGCAGAGCATCCCCGGCGGGCCGGTCGCCTCGCAGGAGGCCATCAAGCTGCTGGGGACCAACGGCGGCGGATTCTTCAATGCGAACTCAGCACATCCCTTCGAGAACCCCAGCGCGTGGACGAGCACCTTCGAGGTGCTGCTGATGCTTCTCATCCCGTTCTCGCTGCCGCGCACCCTCGGTCGGCTGGTGGGCGACGTGCGCGAAGGGCGCACCGTCCTCGCGGTGATGGCGGTGCTGTCCGCCGGGTCGTTCGCCGCCCTCACGGCACTTGAGTCCGCCGGCCTGGGCACGGCGCCGCAGCTGGCGGGGGCCGCGATGGAGGGCAAGGAGCAGCGTTTCGGCGTCCTCGGCTCGACGCTCTTCTCCACCGCCTCGACGGGCACCTCCACGGGCGCGGTCAACGCGATGCACGACTCGTACACGGCGCTCGGCGGCATGGTGCCGATGCTGAACATGATGCTCGGCGAGGTCGCACCCGGAGGCGTCGGCTCGGGGCTGTACGGGATGCTCGTCCTGGCGATCCTCTCCGTGTTCGTGGGCGGGCTGCTCATCGGCCGCACCCCGGAGTACCTGGGCAAGCGCATCGGACCGCGGGAGGTCTCGCTCGCCGTGCTGTGCATCCTCGTCCCGCCATCGCTCGTGCTTGTCGGCACCAGCCTGAGCCTGGCGCTCCCGGGCGTGCGTCAGAACGTGGTCGGCGAGAGCCTGTCGAACCCGGGTTATCACGGCCTGAGCGAGCTGCTCTACGCCTTCACCTCCGCGGCGAACAACAACGGCTCCGCCTTCGGCGGTCTCACCGCAGACACTCCGTGGATGAATCTCGCGCTCGCGAGCGCGATGCTGCTGGGCCGCTTCGTGCCGATCGTGCTCGTCCTCGCCCTCGCCGGTTCGCTCGCCGCCCAGCGCAGGGTCCCGACCGCCCCCGGCACCCTTCCCACCCGCGGACCGCTGTTCGCGACCCTTCTGCTCGCAATCACGGTGCTGGTGACCGCGCTGACCTTCGTCCCCGTACTCGCGCTGGGTCCCCTGGCGGAAGGGCTGATGTGACCATGAGATCCCTCGATGCCGCGACCCTGCGGGCGGCCCTCCCGGGCGCCCTGCGCAAGCTCGACCCGCGCCGGCAGTGGCGCAGCCCCGTGATGCTGCTGGTCTGGGCGGGCGCGGTCCTCACCTCGGCTCTCGCCATCGCCGAGCCGTTCCTGGGCGGTCCGCGACCCTCCGGCGGAGCGCCCGTGCCCGTGGCCTTCACGGGGGCGATCGCGGTCTGGCTGTGGCTGACCGTGCTCTTCGCGAACCTCGCCGAGTCCGTCGCCGAGGGGCGTGGGAAGGCCCAGGCCGCGTCGCTGCGCCGCACCCGCACCCGGACGTCGGCCCGTCGACTCGTCGCCTACGCCCCTGGGGTCGACCCCTCGGCCGAGCACACGGAGATCGAGGAGATCCCTTCGGCAGAGCTCGCCCACGGCGACATCGTTCTCGTCGCCGCGGGCGAGACGATCCCGGGCGACGGGGACGTCGTGCACGGCATCGCGACGGTCGACGAGTCCGCGATCACCGGCGAGTCCGCACCCGTGGTCCGGGAGTCCGGCGGTGATCGCTCCGCCGTCACCGGCGGCACCCGCGTGCTCTCGGACAGGATCCTGGTGCGGATCACCTCGCGCCCCGGGGAGACATTCGTGGACCGCATGATCTCCCTCATCGAAGGCTCCGCACGGCAGCGCACCCCCAACGAGATCGCGCTGGGCATCCTGCTCGCGGGCCTCTCGATCGTGTTCGTGATCGTGGTGCTCACGCTCAATCCGATCGCCGCCCTGACCGCCGCCCCCGTGAGCATCCCGGTGCTCGTCGCGCTGCTGGTGTGCCTGGTCCCGACCACGATCGGGGCTCTGCTCTCCGCAATCGGCATCGCAGGCATGGACCGTCTGGTCCAGCACAACGTGCTGGCCATGTCCGGACGCGCCGTCGAGGCTGCGGGCGACGTCTCCACCCTGCTGCTCGACAAGACCGGCACCATCACCTACGGCGGCCGCCGTGCGACCGCGATCGTCCCCGCACCCGGAGTCTCCGAGCGCGAGCTGCTCGCCGCTGCGGCCCTCTCCTCCGCGGGGGATCCGACGCCGGAGGGCACCTCGATCCTCGATCTCGCGGCGGCGCGGGCAACGGCGCAGGCAGCGGAGCGCCCCGGTGATCCGCACGTGCACGCCGGATCGTCCGCCGCCCTCCCGGTGGACACGACCCTCGTCCCATTCACAGCGGTGACCCGCATGTCCGGGCTGGATCAGGCCGACGGCACGCGGATCCGCAAGGGCGCCGTGGCGACGGTGGTCGCCTGGCTGATCGCGGAGGGCAGCGCCCCGGATCAGTCCGTCCGCGCGGCCGTGGAGGCCGAGGCGGAGACCATCGCCCGCGCCGGCGGCACTCCCCTCGCCGTCGCCGTGCACGGTCCCGCGGGCACGCCCGCGAGCGACTCCGGCCGTCTCCTGGGCGTCGTCCATCTCAAGGACGTCGTCAAGGAGGGACTTCCGGAGAAGTTCGCACAGCTGCGGCAGATGGGCATCCGCACCGTGATGATCACGGGGGACAACCCGCTGACCGCCCGAGCCATCGCGGACGAGGCGGGAGTCGACGACGTGCTCGCCGAGGCGACCCCGGAGGACAAGCTCGCCCGGATCCGCGCCGAGCAGGAGGGAGGGCGCCTGGTCGCCATGACCGGCGACGGGACGAACGACGCTCCCGCCCTCGCCCAGGCCGACGTGGGCATGGCGATGAACTCCGGGACATCGGCCGCGAAGGAGGCGGGCAACATGGTCGACCTCGACTCCGACCCCTCGAAGCTCATCGACGTGGTCCGGATCGGCAAGCAGCTGCTCATGACCCGCGGCGCGCTGACCACGTTCTCGATCGCCAACGACATCGCGAAGTACTTCGCGATCGTGCCGGCCATGTTCCTGGGCGCTGTGCCGCAGCTGCAGGTGCTCAACGTGATGGGGCTGCACTCCCCCGCCTCGGCGGTGCTCTCGGCCATCATCTTCAACGCCCTCGTGATCCTCGCCCTGATCCCGCTCGCCCTGCGGGGCGTGCGCCATCGCCCCTCCAGCCCCTCTCGGGTGCTGGGACGGAACCTGCTGGTCTACGGGCTCGGCGGGGTCCTCACCCCGTTCGCGGGGATCTGGCTGATCGACCACCTCGTCCGGCTCCTGCCCGGCTTCTGAGAGGAACTCTCCATGCGCACCTCCGCCCGCTCCGCCCTCGGCACCCTCCGGGTCGCCCTGCGCACCCTCGCACTGGCGACCCTCGTGCTCGGCGTCGGATACACACTCGTCGTCACCGCACTCGCCCAGGTCCTCGCCCCCGCCAGGGCCGACGGTTCGCTGCTCGAGCGCGATGGCAGGGTCGTCGGCTCTGCACTGCTCGGGCAATCGTTCGCGGACTCCGACGGGAACGCCCTTCCCGGGTACTTCCAGTCGCGACCGTCGGCCGCGGGTGAGGGATATGACGCGGGCGCCTCGGGCGGCTCGAACCTGGGCCCGGAGAATCCTGAGCTCACGGCCCGGATCACCGAACGACGGGTCGAGATCGCGGCACGCGAGGGCGTCGCTCCCTCCGCCGTCCCCGCGGACGCGGTGACCGCCTCGGGGTCGGGGCTGGATCCCGACATCAGCCCTGCCTACGCCGCCCTCCAGGTGGACCGGGTGGCGCGTGAGCGCGGCCTCGCCCCGGAGACCGTGCGCCGGCTGGTCGCGCAGCACACCGACCACCCGGTGCTCGGACCGCCCGGCGTCCAGGTGCTGGCGCTTAATCTTGCCCTGGACGAGGCACGAGGGGCGGAGGGAGGAGCGGCGCGATGACTGCACGAGGGCATCTGCGGGTGCTTCTGGGCGCCGCACCCGGAGTCGGCAAGACCTGCACGATGCTCGCCGAGGGCTCTCGGCTCCTCGACGAGGGATGCGACGTGGTGATCGGCGTCGTCGAGGCGCACGGCCGCGCGGCGACGGCAAGGATGACTCGCGGGATCCCCTCTGTGCCCCTGCGTCGCGTGCGGCATCGCGGCGTCGAGCTGACGGAGTTGGACCTGGAGGGCGTGCTCTCCCGCACACCGCAGGTCGTCCTCGTCGACGAGCTCGCCCACACCCTCGCACGAGCCGACGGGACGGCCGCATCCGCTCCCGGACCGGCGGACGGGCCGCTCGTCGGCACGGGCGGGGGCGCCCGCGCGAGCACGGGCGCCGACACGAGCACGGGCGTCGGCGCGGACCAGGGCCTGACGAAGCGCTGGCAGCAGGTCGACGTGCTCCTGACCGCGGGGATCGACGTGATCACCACGCTGAACATCCAGCACATCGAGTCCCTGCACGACGTGGTCCAGCGCATCACCGGAATCCTGCAGCGTGAGCGGGTCCCGGACACGGTGGTGCGCGCGGCCGATCAGATCGAGGTCGTCGACCTCGCCCCTCAGGCGCTCCAGGGCCGCCTGCGGGACGGTCTCGTCTACCCCGCCGAGCGCATCGACGCCGCCCTCGCGCACTTCTTCCGCCTGGGCAATCTCACCGCGTTGCGCGAGCTCGCGCTGCTGTGGATCGCGGACGAGGTCGACCAGGCGCTCACCCGCTATCGCGACGAGAACGGCATAGAGAGCACGTGGGAGGCGCGCGAGCGCGTGGTGGTCGCCCTCACCGGCGGCGCCGAGGGCGAGACGCTGCTGCGCCGCGGGGCACGGATCGCGGCACGCTCGGCAGGGGGCGAACTGCTGGTCGTGCACGTGAGTGCGCAGGACGGGCTGCGCGCGGCGGACCCCCGTGCGCTCGCCCGCCAGCGCGCACTCACCGAGGATCTCGGAGGCGACTTCACGCAGATCGTCGGGGACGACGTGCCCTCGGCGCTCGTGGAGTTCGCGCGCTCTGTCAACGCCACGCAGCTCGTGCTCGGAGCCAGTCGACGGGGCCGCTGGACGGCCGCGCTCACCGGTCCCGGGATCGGCGCGAGCGTGGTCCGCGATGCGGGCGACATCGACGTGCACATGGTCCCCCACGCGGCCGCCGCTGCCTCTCCCCTGCTGCCGCCGCTGGGCGGCGCGCTGACCATGCGGCGCCGCCTGCTGGGCGCCGCGATCGCGCTGCTCGGCGGGCCGGCGCTCACCGCAGGGCTGAGCGCAGGTGCGAGCCCTGAATCCCTGACCAGCGATGTGCTCGCCTACCAGCTGCTGGTGGTTGTCGTGGCGCTCGCCGGCGGTCTCTGGCCGGCGCTGTTCGCCGCCGTGCTCTCGGGCCTGTCCCTGGACTTCTTCTTCATCGCGCCGCTGCGCACGATCAGCATCGCCGATCCTCTGCACCTGCTCGCCCTCGCTCTCTACGTGGTGATCGCGGTGCTCGTGAGCGTGGTGGTCGACCGGGCCGCGCGTCGGGCACGGGCGGCCCGACGCGCCGCCGCCGAGTCCGAGCTCATCCAGGACGTCGCCGGCAGCGTGCTGCGCGGGGACGATGCCGTGCAGGCTCTGACCTCCCGGGCACGGGACGCCTTCCGCCTGGACTCCGTGGAGCTGGTGGAGGCCGACGGCACGATCCTCGCGAGGGCGGGTGCGAGCGCAGGTGCGATCGCGGATGCCAGCGACGGGGCCCGCGCGCAGCGCGTCACGCGCATCGCCGTGAGCACCGACGCCGAGCTCGTGCTGTCCGGCAGGGACCTCGCGGGCTCCGAGCGCCGGCTCCTGCAGGTCCTCGCCCTCGAGCTCGCGACCGCGCTGGAGCACGGGAGGCTCCGGGAGACCGCGCAGGAGATCGCTCCTCTGGCAGCCTCGGACCGCACCCGCGGCGCCATCCTGTCGGCCCTGGGCCACGATCTGCGCCGACCTCTCGCCGCGGCCACCGCGGCCGTGGGCGGTCTGCGCGCAGCTGGCCCTTCGCTGTCCCCGAGCGGCACCGCCGCCCTGCTGGAGACGGCCGACGAGTCGCTCGGCGCGCTGTCGGCTCTCGTCGAGGACCTGCTGGACGTCAACCGGCTGCAGGCCGGGGCGTTGTCGCTGGCCCGTCGGCCCGTCGATCCGGCGGAGGCGATCGCGCCGGCTCTCGAGGAGCTCGGCCTGGGGCCGCAGGCCGTCTCCCTCGCCCTGGGACACGAGGACGCCGCGGTGCTCGCCGATGCCGTCCCCCTCCAGCGCGTCGTGGTGAACCTGCTGGCCAACGCCCGACGCCACAGCCCGGAGGGCATGAGCGTGCGGGTGGCGACCTCGACCTTCGACGGCAGGGGCGAGATCCGCGTCATCGACCATGGACCCGGCGTCGCTCCCGAGCGGATGGACGAGATCTTTCAGCCCTTCCAGCGCCTGGGCGACACCGACAACACGACCGGCCTGGGTCTCGGCCTCGCCCTCTCCCGCGGCCTGGTCGAGGCCATGGGCGGGGAGCTGACGCCCGAGGCCACCCCGGGCGGCGGACTCACCATGGTGGTGTCCCTGCCGTTGGCCGTCCCCCCACGCCCCCTGGAGGGAGGCGCATGAAGATCCTGATCGCCGACGACGACCCGCAGATCCTGCGCGCCCTGCGCATCACGCTGACGGCGGTCGGCCACGAGGTGACCACGGCGGAGGACGGCGCCTCCGCGATCCGCGCGGCCATCGGCACCCGGCCCGAGCTGCTGCTCGTGGACCTGGGCATGCCAGCGCCCGACGGTCTCGACGTCATCCACGCCGTACGGGGCTGGTCGAGCGCACCGATCCTCGTCGTCTCCGGGCGCGCCGACGCGGCCGACAAGGTCGAGGCGCTGGATGCCGGCGCCGACGACTACGTGACCAAGCCCTTCTCGATCGACGAGCTGATGGCCCGCATCCGCGCCGTGACCAGGAGGATCCCCCGCGCCGAGGAAGCCGGCCCGGTGGTGCGCCTGGGACGGGTGACGATCGACCTCGCGGCCCGCAGCGTCACCCGGGGCCCAGCAGGGTCGGAGCACCGCCAGATCCGGCTCACGCCCACCGAGTGGCAGGTCATCGACCTGCTCGCCCGCCACCCGGGCGCTCTCGTCACCCGTCGCACGCTGCTCGCGGAGATCTGGGGCACCGAGCACGTCGAGGACACGGGCTACCTGCGCCTGTACGTCTCGCAGCTGCGCAAGAAGCTCGAGGAGGACCCGGGCGCCCCGCGCCACCTGATCACCGAGCCGGGCATGGGCTATCGCCTCGAGGTCGACGGCTGAGTCCGGCGACGGGCTCTCAGCCCTCGCGGCGGCGCGTGGACTCCCGTTCGAGGATGCGCGGGTGCAGCAGGATCGTCGAAGGGTCCTCCCCCGGTTCCTGCATGCGCTGGCCGAGCAGTCGCGCGGCCGTGCGGCCTGTCGCGCGGATGGGCTGCTGGACCACCGAGACCGAGGGCGTGACCAGTCGGGTCCAGAGGTCGTCGTCGGTCGCGAGCAGACCCGGGATGCCCGGCCCGTCCGCCCCGTCCGCCGCGCCCGCGCGATCGAGCCCGCGCATCGCCTCGAAGGCCCCGGCCGACATCCGGTTGTTCGTCGCGTAGACGACGTCGGCCCAGCCCTCGGCGAGGACGGCCTGGGTGGCCTCGCGCCCGGAGTCGAGGTGCAGGTCGCCTCGGATCACGCGCGGCGCCTCGAGCGCATCACCACCACTCGCCCCGACCCGCGACCACTCGGCGAGGAAGCCGCGCACGCGGTCCTCCGTCGAGGTCAGCCCCTCGGGACCGGTGAGGACGACGGGTCGGCGGAATCCCTGCTCGGCGAGGTGCTGGGCGCCGCGGCGGCCGGCATCGAGGTTGTCGGTGACCACGAGGTCGACGTCGGCCCCGTGGACGCGGCGGTCCACGAGCACGAGCGGCGTCCCGGCCGCGAGCAGCGGCGTCACGTCCGAGAGGTTCTCGTCGACCACGGTGAGGATGACCCCGGCGATCTGGCGGCTGACCAGCTGCGGGAACACCTCGCGCTCGCGCTCCAGGTCGTCCTCGGTGTGGGCGACCATCACCGAGTAGCCCTGGCCGCGCGCCATCCTCTCGACCTCGCTGATGACCCGCGTGAAGTAGGGGTTCTCGGCGTCGGGCGTGACGACGGCGACCTGGGCGGAGGCGCCGCTGCGCAGGGAGCGTCCCGCGGCGTTGGGCACGTACCCGGTGGAGCGCACGGCCGAGCGCACGCGCCGCGAGAGCTCCTTGTCGACGTTCTGCGCGCCGTTGACGACGCGCGAGACGGTGGCCGTCGAGACCCCGGCCGCGCTCGCGACGTCGAGGATCGTCGGTCGGCGCACGTTCATCGCGGGGCTCATCTCGGTTCGGTCCGGCAGGAGGCGGGGCGGGTCAGCTCTGGAGGACGGTGGCGTCGCCGCAGAGGTGGACCTGCACGCCGAGGCGGTCGAACATGGCGGCCTTCGCGGTCAGCGCCCGGTCCGCCGCAGCGGCGCTGTCAGCGTAGACCAGCTGGGCGTGATTGGCCTTGTGGCGTGCCATGAACTGGTCGCGGGAGACGCCGTCCAGGACCACGCTCGCGATCGGCCACTCCGGGTTCGTGGACTCCTTGCGGCGCGTCACCTCGGCCTCCGGGAGCTCCACGACCCGGCCGCGGCCCACGTCCGCGTGCAGCGCCCCGCCCTCGATGTACACACGGGACCACACGATCTCCCCGGGCCGCGAGACCCCGTTGATCGTGGACCCACCGGCGGGGAAGAACGTCGGCCCCTGCCGCCAGCCCTCCGCGCCCGCATAGCCGCCGGGCAGGTGACTTGGCGGCACGGACCCGGAGATCTCGTAGACCCACACGTACTCGCCCTCGAAGTCCTCGCCCCAGCGCACGTCGTGCAGCGTGGTCGCCGGGTCCATGCCCATCGCCGACCACACCCGGTTGGTGATCAGGGCATCGACCGCGACGCCCTCGTCGACCTCGTTGAAGTTCGGCAGGGCCTTGCCCTCCCACAGCACCCGCTTCCCGTCGCGGCTGGTCACCTCGGGGCGCTCGAGGTTGTTCAGCAGCCCCTCGACCAGGTCCGAGGCCGGGCACACGTCCTTCAGCCCCTGCTGGTACTGGATGCCCACCGCATCCAGCCCGAAGTCGTCGCTGATCCGCAGCGCCGCGATGTACATCTTGTACTGCCAGCGCAGCTGGTTCTCCGTCAGCTCCGTCGCCTCGTCCGTGCCCAGGCGGAACGTCATCCCCGCATCAGTCAGCCAGCGCCCCACCGCATCGGCCTCCACGTCGGAGACCGTCTGCATCTCCGCCCACAGCGCCGACTGGGACAGACGCTCCTTATAGATGCCCAGCGGGTTCAGCAGCTCGTCGTCGATGATCGCGTTGTACATCCCCATGCAGCCCTCGTCGAAGATCCCGATGATGGCCTTGTCCTCGAGCAGCTGCTCCGCGAGCGCCGCCCCGAGCCGCGACTCCGGGGTGTCCGCGAGGGCGGGCAGGTCCTTCACGTGCGAGGCGTCGTGCTCGAGCGTGCCCGTGCGCGCCCACGTCGCGATGCCCTCGCGGAACCAGTCGTCGGTCCCGTCGACGGTCCAGATGCTCGAGTACTCCCGCCCCATCTTCGTGAGCCCGCCGTTGAGGTTCAGCAGCCCCACCAGCCCCGGCCACTCCGGCGCGAAGTTCGCGACCGTGAGGATCGACCCGCGGTGCGTGCGCAGGCCCGCCAGGACGTGGTGGCTGTACTGCCAGTTCGCCGTCGCCACCACCAGCGGCGCATCCGTCGGGATCGACCGGAACACCTCCATGCCCATGCGCTGCGAGCGGATGAACCCGTGCCCGAAGGCCGGATCCGCCTCGAACGCGCGACGCACCCTCACGCCCGCGGCCTCGAAGGCCTCGGTCACCTGCCGTTCGAGCTCCTGCTGCGCGCCCCACGACTCGGTGTTCGCGCTCTCGCGCAGGTCACCGCTCGGGATCAGCCACACCTCCCCCTCGGCGGCCGACGGGCGCTGCGCGCGCTCGGGCAGGGCGTAGGTGCGGGACTCGGTGGCGTCTGCGGTGGCGGTCATCTGAGGACTCCTTCGGAAGTGGAGGGTGCCGGGGTGGGTGCGGGGCAGGGTGCGGGGTGCGTGCGGGGCGGTGGCGGCGCGCTCAGTCCTGCGGGTCGCGGGGAGGGGTGGCGCCGATGTCGGGCACGGGGCCGGAGGCCAGGTGCACCTCCATGGCGTCGAAGTCGGGGGCCGGCGGACGGTGCGTCGTCGGCCGGTCCAGGTAGAACAGGGCGGTGGAGGCGATGTCGTCGCGCAGCGGCAGGTAGCGCCAGCCGGAGCGCCAGCCGAGGGCCTGGATGTCGACCTTGGGCAGGCCCGTCGCGAAGTGGATCGGGTCCGCCACGTGCCAGCGGTACATCCCGAAGCGCTGCTGGGAGGAGTAGAGGCCGTCGGGCCGGATCACCTGGGGCATGCCCAGGTAGGGCGTCGAGAACGCGGTGTACCCGCGGCCGGGGACGTCGAAGTTCCAGGCGCCGCCGAAGTAGTCCTCGGTGCCGGTGCCGCAGATGGTGGGGTGCTCGGTGTCGTCGTCCATATAGAACTTGATCTCGCCCTCGCCCCACCAGCCGTTGGAGTTCACGCCCCAGGCGAGGTAGGTGCCCACGTACTGCCCCTGCCCCTCGACGCCCTCGAGGAGCACGTGCGGGGTGCGGTCCGGGAGCGGGTTCGAGCGCCGCCACTGGGAGTGGAAGTAGCCGTCCCGGCTGTGGTCGCCGCCCACCTCATAGGTCACCTGGTAGTAGACGCGGGCGTCGACCCCGGAGGTGTTCTCGATGGTCAGGCGCGCGCCCTCCCGGAAGGGCATGGGCCAGTAGGAGTTGAAGCCGCCGTGGGGGTTCGCGGCGATCATCTGGGAGTCGACCTGGGCGAAGCTGCTCCAGCCGCTGCAGAAGAAGTCGCCGTAGGGGACCTCGACGGCGGGCTCCTCGGCCCCGTCCCAGTAGGCCCGCAGCACGAGCGTGCGCCAGTTGTCCGTGTGCGTGGTGATCCAGATGTGGGTGATGACGCCGGCGCCGTCGATGTCGGCGAGATCGAAGGTCTCCCCCGCCCTCACGTCGACGCTCGGCGAGACCTTCCAGCCCACGCCGAGGTCGCGGGCGTTCGCCGCCCCGGTCCCCTCGGTCGCGCGGGCGCCGCCGCCGGGGGCCCCGTCGAAGTTCTCCGGGCTGATGGAGCGGGTGAGCACGGGACGCAGGCGTGCGAGCCCCGACGATGCGGGGGCGGCGGGCGCGGCGGGGGTCGAGGGAGACGCAGCGGGGGAAGCACCAGCAGGGTCGGACACGGGGTCACTCCTTCGTGAGCCGGGGGCCGACGGACTCGCGAGCTCTCGGGTCCCGCGTGACCGCACGGCGGTGCGGACGGTGCGGGCCGACACCTCGGGTCGTCGGACGAAAAACGTTTACTCGGACTGTACGGAGGTGCGTCCGACGGGTCAAGGCGCCGACGCGATCCGAATCCGCAGAGGATCTGCAGGAGAACGACGGCGCGCGGCGCGCGCGGCGCACCCGGGACGAAAGGACGATTGACGCGACCCGGACACATTCGTACGGTGTCCGGTAATCGTTTCCTCGTGAAGTCGGTCCGACGGCGCCAGGCGCCTCGCGGCCCCTCGCGCGGCGCACCAGGAGCACGCAGGTGCCCGCGCATCACCGGTGCCGGCCCCCGCCGGCGCTCCGAGGAGCACACGTCGGCGGACCCGTCTCCGCCGCACCATCGACGCGGTTCGAGGAGGAACCCCGTGCCACCTGCCCTTCCCCACCGCCGATCTTCGCCCCGCCGTCGGCCCGAGGCCTCGCCCACCGGACGCCCGCAGCGATCCGCCGGGCGGATCCCCCGGCGCTCCCTGCTGGCGGGAGGCGCCGCCGCGGCGGCGAGCGTGCCGCTGCTCGGCGCGTGCGGCCGCGCGGACGCGGACCGACCGCTGACCTTCTGGAACTTCTACAGCCCGGCGCCCCAGCAGGATCCGAACCTCGTCGCGCAGTCGGACTGGTTCCAGAAGGCGATCGACCGCTGGAACGACGCGGGCGAGCACGAGATCACCTCCGTGTACATGACGAGCGACCAGATGAACCAGCGCATGCCGGTCGCCTTCGCCTCGGGCGACGGCCCGGACATCTTCCTCATCTCCCCCGGCGACTACCTGCGCTACGCCAACGGAGGGGTGCTCGTGGACCTCGCCCCGTACATGGAGGAGGAGGCGATCGCGGACTACTTCCCCGAGGCCCTCACCACGCGGCGGGACGGGGACAGGATCTTCGGACTGCCCATGGAGCAGGAGCCCCTGGCCCTCTTCTACGACCCGGACCTGCTCGAGAAGAACGGGGTCTCCGAGGGCGACCTGCCGAAGGACTGGGACGAGCTGCTCGAGCTCTCCGCGTCCCTCAGCACGGGCTCCACGACCGGTCTGGTGCTCGACGTCGACCCCGGCTACTACCAGAACTTCACCTTCTACCCGTGGGTGTGGCAGACCGGCGGGGACGTCATCGACCCGAAGACGCAGAGCCCCGTCTTCGACGCCGACGGCCCCCGCGCCGCGCTCGACCTCTGGGGACGTGCCGTCTCCACGGGCGCCACGCCCCGCACCCGCCCCGCCAACGGCGACATCGTCTCGGCCTTCACCTCGGGCTACGCGGCGTTCTGGGAGTCGGGCGTCTGGGAGGTCATGAACCTGACGCAGAACGCGCCGGACAAGACCTTCGGCGTGATGCCTCTGCCCCCGCCGCCGGGCAAGGAGTCGAGCACGATCCTGGGCGGCTGGGCATGGTGCGTGAACGCGCGCGGCGCCGACCCGGAGGCCGCCGCCCGCTTCGTCGTGCAGACCCTGGGCTCCATGGACGAGCAGTCCATCGACCACATCGCCACCTGGAACGGTCCCGCCAAGGGGAACATGCCCGCACGGCGCTCGGTCGACGCGAAGCTGCAGGCCGACGACGCCTACGCGGAGGAGCACCAGAAGATCTTCCACGACGAGATCCTGCCGACAGGCCGCGGCGAGCCCCGCTTCCCGCCCGTCGTCTACAAGGCGGTGTCCGACGCCCTGCAGTCCGTCGAGCTGGGAGGCGGGGACCCCGGCGAGGAGTCCGCCCGCGCCCAGCAGACCATCGAGAGCTACCTCGAGACCTATGAAGGAGGCAGCCTCGTATGAGCGCCGCCGCAGACGTGAACGCAGCCGCCGGCACGGGCGCCGGCCAGGGAGCCGATCCCTCCGCGTCCGCCGCGCACGGCAAGGGAACCGGCGGGAGCGGTCGACGACGCCGCGGCCGCGGCCGCGCCCCCAGCCTCGCGCAGCGGGAGACCCGCGCCGCCCTCTTCTTCCTCGCGCCCGACGCCATCGGCCTGCTCGTGTTCGTCGCGATCCCGATGGCGCTCTCGGTGGTGCTGGGCTTCTTCTGGATCGACGGGTTCGGGAACTTCCAGTTCATCGGGATCGACAACTACGTGCGCATGGTGAAGGACCCGCAGTTCTGGAACAGCGCCCGCGTGACGCTGCTGTACCTGGTGGTGCTGGTGCCGCTGATCTACGTCGTCGGCCTGGGGCTCGCACTGCTGGTCCAGCAGAAGTTCCCGGCCGTCGGCGTCATCCGCTCCGCCCTGTTCCTGCCGTACGTGATCAGCATCGTCGTGGTCGCGATGGTCTGGCAGTTCATGCTCACCGACCGCACGGGCGTGATCGCCTCGCTGCTCTCGATCGTCGGCCTCGACGGGATCTCGTTCCTGGGCGACCCGAAGTTCGCCCTGGGAACGGTGATCGCGGTGACCGTGTGGCTGCAGATGGGCTACTACATGATCATCTTCCTCGCCGGACTCCAGGACATCCCCGGCGAGCTCTACGAGGCCGCGCGCATCGACGGCGCGAACGCCTGGCAGCGCCTCCGGCGCATCACCCTGCCGCTGCTCGCCCCCACGAGCTTCTTCGTGCTGCTGACCTCGATGGTCGCGGTCGTCACGGGCGGGCTCGACATGATCTTCGTGCTCACCAGCGGCGGCCCCGCGAACTCGACCTCCCTGCTGATCTTCTTTATCTACCAGCAGGCGTTCCTCTTCGGGGACCTGGGGTACGCGGCGGCCGTCGGCTCGGTCCTCGTCGCGTTCCTGCTGCTCTTCTCCGGCGCGATGTTCCTGCTGACCCGAGGAGGCCGGTTCTCCCATGACGACTGACACCCGCACCCAGGCCGCCCCCGTCGGCCGTCAGGGACCGCGCTCGGGGCCGCGCCGCGGCTCCCGGAGCAGCCGTCTGCGCTGGCTGCTCTTCGCGATCGGCCTGGTCCTCGCGCTCGCGACCGTGTTCCCGCTGCTGTGGATGGTGCTGGGATCCTTCAAGACCGCCGAGGAGGTCAACTCCCCGCAGCTGATCCCGAGCACCTTCACCCTGGACAACTACGTCTACGTGTTCTCGCAGGTGCCCTTCGCGCGCTACCTCTTCAACAGCTTCTTCGTCTCCGCGGCGGTCACGGTGATCGCGCTGTGGTTCCACTCGATGGCGGCGTACGCGCTGGCGCGCCTGCGCTTCCCCGGACGCGAGAAGATCTTCCTGGGGATCTTCGCGACGATGCTGGTGAGCGCCCCGGTCACCATCATCCCGACCTTCATCATCGTGCGCACGCTGGGCATGGTGGACAGCTACGCGGGCCTCATCGTCCCCGCGATCTTCAACGCCTTCGGCATCTTCCTGCTGCGCCAGTTCTACGTCTCCCTGCCCGACGAGCTCGAGGAGGCCGCACTGGTCGATGGCGCGAGCTACTGGAAGATCTACTGGTCGATCGTGCTGCCGCTCTCCCGGCCCATCCTCGCGGCCCTCGCGGTCTTCTTCTTCCTCGCGAACTGGAACTCGTTCGTGTGGCCGATGACCGTGACCTCCGATCCGCACCTGCGCGTGGTCCAGCTGGGGATCCAGAGCTTCCAGCAGCAGTACGCGGCCGACTGGAACTACATCCTGGCCGCCGCGACGGTCGCGGCCCTGCCCACCCTGGGGATCTTCTTCGTCTTCCAGAAGCAGATCGTCGCCTCCATCAAGACCTCCGGCCTGAAGTGAGAGCCAGGGCGGGTGCGTCGTCATGGGCCGGGCGATGCACCCGCCCACTGGGTCACGATGAGGAAACGATTACCATCTGATCGTCCCGTGCGAGGCCTCATCGAACGGGCAGGTCGCCGGTCCCCTGCGCACCACGGGAACGGATTCGCACCGCACGGCGCCGCACGCGACTGTTGACCGGGCACCCACCCCTCTCTACACTCGGCGTAAACGATTTCTCCCGTCCGGGAGAGCGCCGCGGATGTCCGTCGGACCCGATGGAGGGATCCGACATGACGGGCACGGCGGATTCGGGCACACGGTGCAGGGACGCACCGGAAGAACGGTGCAGCGACGCACCGGGAGAGAGGCATCCGATGCGCAGAAGGACACTCCTCACCACCGCGGCGGCCGGCGCGGCAGCCGTCTCCCTGGCGGCATGCGGCAGCGGCGCGCCCGGCGAGAAGGCCAAGGACTCGAGGGCGAAGAACCGCACGAACGTCGAGTTCTGGGGCTCGGTGTTCACGACCCCCGAGAACGCCTGGTACAAGAAGGTCGTCGAGGACTTCAACGACGCGCAGGAGGACGTGTTCGTCAACTACCAGGTGATCCCCGCGGACGCCTGGGACCAGAAGCTCAAGGCCGCGCAGGCCGCCGGCAACGCCCCGGACATGTACATCCAGGCGGGCCGACTCGACACCGGGGCGCGCACCGGGCTCCTCCACCCACTGGACGACCTCATCGACGCCTCCGTCTTCGACGAGATCACCGACCAGGCCAAGGAGATCTCCCAGTACCAGGGCCAGTGGTACGGCTTCCCGCTGCTGCTCGAGCCGCAGATGACGCTGCTGTGGAACAAGGACCTCTTCGAGAAGGCCGGCCTGGACCCGGAGAAGCCGCCGACGACCTGGGACGAGATGTACGACGCGTGCGAGAAGATCGCGCCGCTCATGAAGAACGGGCAGTTCTGCGTCGGCACCGCCGCGGACCCGGGCACCTTCGGCTGGACCACGGTCGCCTCGCAGGAGCACGTCGCCGGGCACCTGCCGATCTCCGACGACTGGTCGAAGGCCGACGCGGAGGACCCCAAGTACGAGGACCTCATCGGCTTCTACAAGACCCTGCAGGAGAACAAGTGGATGCCGCGTCAGCCCCTGGGCGCGGGCAACTCCGCGCAGCCCTTCGGCGAGGCCAAGGTCGCGATGCTCTCCCAGGGCTCGTGGGCGATGTCGGAGATCGCCGCCGACTATCCCGACATGGTCGAGAAGACGGGGATGGCGCCCTGGGTCCAGAACGACGGCGACCTGGAGAAGTCCATCTCCACGATCGGCAACATGAAGTGGCTGATCGACGCGAAGGCGAAGGAGCCCGAGGCCACGGCGACGTTCTTCAGCTGGGCGCTCGGCGGCGACCCCGAGGTCCTCAAGCCCTTCTTCGTGGACACACAGTTCACGAAGGCGCCCGCCCGGCAGAAGGTGGCCGACGCGGTCGACGCGGACCCGAAGTCGAAGGACGCGCCGTGGTCCACGGTGGTCTTCGAGGACATCGTCCCCCACTGCGTCCCGGAGTCGCAGTACCCCGTCGACATCAACGAGGCCATGGGCGACGCGATCCAGGCGGGCATGACCGGCGAGTCCTCGGCGAAGGACGCCCTGAAGAAGGCGAACACCGAGATCCAGAAGGTCATCGACCGCGAGGACCTCGCGAAGGTGCGCAAGGAGATGGACAAGAAGTGAGCGTCGCCGACGAGACGTCGGCGCCGGCCCGTCCGACCCCGCCGACCCCGCGAACTCCGGCGGCCTCGCCGTCGGAGCGTCTGCGGTCCACGCCCCCGCGCAGGGACTCGCTGATGGCCTACATCATGCTGGCACCGGTGCTGGTGCTGCTGTCGATCTTCGTGCTGTGGCCCGCGGTCCAGGCCGTCTACCTGAGCTTCTTCGACTGGAGCTTCTACACGTCGTCCCAGTTCGTGGCGTGGAAGAACTACGCGAACGTGCTCGGCGACGACAGGTTCTGGCAGGCGATCCTGCGGGGACTCGAGTTCGTGCTGATGACGGTGCCCGTCTCGCTCGTGCTCTCGTTCCTCATCGCCTCGCTCGCCGTCTCGGTCTCCCAGAAGGTGTCCACCCTCCTGAAGATCAGCATCTACATCCCCTCGGTGATCTCCGGCGTGATCGCCTCGATCACCTTCGTGATGATCTACGACTACTCCGGGGGCATCCTCAACGCGCTCATCAACATCGTGGGCCTGCCCAACCAGGCCTGGCTGGGCGACCCGCGCTGGGCGCTCGGGGCGATCGCCCTGCCCGCCGTCTGGCTGGGCCTGGGCATCTCGACGCTGATCATGATCGCTGCCCTGCTCGACGTCCCGCAGAGCTTCTACGAGGCGGCGGAGCTCGAGGGCGCCTCGTGGTGGCAGCGCACCCGGTACATCACGCTCCCGCAGATCAAGAACGTGCTGCTGTTCCTGCTGGTCACGGGATTCGTGGGCTCGATCCAGCAGTACGAGCTGCCGCTGGTGATGACGGCTGGCGGACCCCAGCACGCCACCGAGCTGCCGAACCTCTTCATCTTCAACCACTTCCGGCAGGACACGTACGTCGGCTACTCGATCGCGGCGGCGCTGCTGCTGTTCGTGGTGCTCGGGTCGATCTCCTCGATCATCTTCCGGATCGTCAACTCCGAGAAGCTGGTGGACTGACATGGCGATCGCACCGACCATCCCCGCCATCGAGCCCGCCGCAGAGACCCGGGTCCCGACGCGAAGCAGGCATCGCCGCAGGCTCACCCCCGCCCGCGCCGCGATCCTCGCCCTGAAGTTCGTCGCGGGCGCGATCATCGTGGGTCTCGCCCTGTTCCCGCTGGCCTGGATGGTGATCTCCGGGTTCAAGCTGCGCACCGAGGTGGTGCGCACGCCCTTCCAGTTCTTCCCGGACGTCTGGGAGGTGCAGAACTACGTCCAGATCCTCAGCGATCCGTCGTTCGTGCGCACGCTGGCGATCACGGGGCTCGGCGCGGTCATCTTCACGACCGGCTCCATCATGATCAACTCCATGGCCGCCTACGCGTTCGCGCGGCTGGAGTTCGTGGGCAAGCGGATCGTCTGGCCGCTGGTGCTGATGACCATGTTCATCCCCGGCATGACGATCCTGCTCACGAGCTTCATCGTGGTCACGAAGCTGTACATGCTCGACACCCTCGCGGTGCTGATCCTGCCGGGACTGGCCTCCGCGGCACACGTGTTCTTCGTGCGCCAGTTCTACCTGAACATCCCCTCGAGCCTCGAGGAGGCGGCGCGCGTGGACGGCTGCGGGCGCTGGGGCGTGTACTTCCGCGTGTTCCTGCCGCTGTCCAAGGCGCCGTTCGTGGTGGTGGGCATCGGCTCGTTCATGGCCTACTGGAACAGCTTCGTCTGGCCGGTCCTCACCATCACGAACCCCGACCTGTTCCAGGTCCAGCAGTACCTCGCGAACTTCCGCGGGGAGCGCTCGAGCGAGCTCGGCCTGCTCATGGCGGGCTCCGCGCTCGCGGCCGCGCCGATCATCATCCTGTTCCTGATCTTCCAGCGCCAGATCATCGCGAACATCAAGATGGCCGGGTTGAAGTGATCGTCAGCGGGCGGATGCTGAGCCCACCCCTCCCCCAGCCCCCGCCGGTGACCCACAGACGCGAGGGGTCCTCGGGATCGACGACGATCTCCGCGCAGTGCTCGTCGAGGTCGACGTCCAGGGCTCCCGCGTCCTCGAAGTGCTCGGGGTCGCGCGAGAAATAGGCGAGGGTCCGGTCGTACTGACCGGACTCGCAGACGAACAGGATCCAGCCGAGCGGCTCGTCGGCCTCGCTCGACCCGATCACCCCGCCGGCCCCGTCTGCACCGTCGACCCCACCGGCCCCGTCGGCTGCCGCGCTCCCGACGAGCCCGATCGAACCGTCCGGGAGCACCGGCACCACGAACGGGGATTCCGTCGGGCCGCCGACGGTTCCGCTCTGCGCGGACCGGTAGGCCACGCGCGGCTCCGACCAGGCGACGAGATCGCTGCTCTCGCGCACGGAGACCTCGTGGAAGCCGCCGTCCGGCCGCGAGGTGCGCGTGCAGTACATGAGCCAGCGCTCGCCCTCGCGCAGCACCATCGGGTCGCGGGCGTCGAAGCCGTCCTCGCAGAGAGGCCCGCCCGCGCGGTGCTCCCAGGCGAACAGGTCGGTGCTGGTGGCGAGCTCGATCCGGTAGCGCGTGTGGTCCGCGGTGCCGCCGCAGTAGAACATCCAGAAGCGGCCGTCGTGGCGGATCACGTGCGGCGCCCAGACATGGGTCTCCCCCAGGTCCGTGCGGGCGTGCATCACGGGGTCGTGGATGCTCCATTCCGGCGCCTCGAGCGAGGGCGTCGAGGCGTGGAGGAAGAACGTCTCGTCCAGCGGGGCGGCGGGCTCGGGATGCCAGATGCCGAAGACGTGCCAGCTGCCGTGCGCGTCGCGCACGAGCGTGTGGTCGTTGATGTACCAGGGCGTGCCCGGCGTCGGGGAGGCGTCGAGCAGATGGCGCTTGCGGCCGGGGCGCAGGACGACGGGTGGGTAATCGGCCGGGCCCTCGAGCGGGGCGCGGCTCCCCTCGGTCCGGGGCTCAGGTGACATCCATGCCGTCCCAGGTCGGGGTCTGCCAGTGCGGGTCCTCGGCGAAGGGTGCGTGCGGCTCCGTCTGGTACCAGAACGCGGTGGTCGCGACGTCCTCGCGCAGCGGGCGGTAGCGGACCTTCCCGTCGACGGGCCGGGCGAAGCCGAGAGCCTGGACGGTGACGCGGATCCGCTCGCGGAAGCGGATCGGATCCGGCACGTGCCAGCGGTACAGGCCGAAGCGGGTGAGGGAGTCGCCGAAGCCGTCGGGCCGGATCACCTGCGGCATCCCGAGGTACGGCGTCGAGTACTCGGCGTAGGCGCCGGCGGGATGCTCGAAGGCCCAGGCGCCGCCCACGTAGTCCTCGGTGCCGGTGCCGCAGATCGTCGGGAAGATGCTCGGCGCCTCGAGGCCCTCGCCCCCCTCGCCGTGCCGTGCTTCCTCGAGGTCGTCGTCGATGTAGACCTTCACCTCGCCCTCGCCCCACCAGGCGGTGCGGTGGGTCTCCCACGCCAGGTAGGTGCCGACGTAGTGCCCGGCGCCGCGCACGCCGTCGAGGACGACGTGCGGTGACTGGGCGTCCACGGGGTCGGAACGACGCCACTGCGCATGCAGGCGCAGATCGCGGCCGGTGACGTTCTCGAAGGAGCCTGTGACCTGGTAGAAGAAGCCCTCGACCGGTTCGGTGGAGAGGTTCTCGATCTCCATGCGCGCCCGGCGCGAGAACGGCATCGGCCAGTAGCAGTTCAGCCCGCCGGCGGGGGCGACGGTCACCATCTGCGAGGTCACGGGCGCGTACCGGGCCCAGCCCTGGCAGAAGAAGTCGCCGAGCGGCACCTCGATCGACGGCTCGTCCTCGTCGTCCCAGAACACGCGCAGCACGAGGGACCGCAGGTGCTCGGGCAGCACGGTGATCCACATGTGCTGGATGATCCCGGGCCCTTCGACGTCGACGAAGGCGCGCGTGCTGCGCCCGGGCAGGTCGATGCACGGGGACTTCTTCCAGCCGATGGGCAGCTCGCGCGACGCCCAGGCGGTCTCGTGCTCGCCGTGCTCGGCGCGTCCGCCCTGCCCGGGCTCACCGGTGGGGTTCTCGGCGCTGATCGAGAAGGTGCGCGCCTCGGAGAGCACCGTGAGATCGGGGGCCGACGGTCCCTGTGGCGGGGGTCCGGAGTGCGGCGGTGGGGTCGCGTGCATCGGCAGCCCGTTCTCCGCGGGTGCGCGCTCCGACGCTGGGGCGCGGCCTCGCGGGTCGCTAAACGTTTTCGCGGATTCCGGCCACTCTAGAGGCGCCCGCGCGGGAAGTAAACGTCGGTCGGGCGGCCGACGCGGGAAACTCGCGCTCAGTGTCGCGCTCGCGTATCGCCGATGGGGACTTCTCGTCCAGTCCTTGTCGCGAGTAAACGATTGCCAGGGTGCGCTGCTCTCGGTACAGTGCGGGGCGCATGCGACGGCGCATGCGCACCGACGAAGGGGTCCACCGTGCACCACGCACCCGACGACCGGAACTCTCCCGACGACGCCTCGATCCCCCGCTCCTCCGTGCTGCGCGGCGGGGCCCTCGCGATCGGCGCCGGCACCCTCGGCGCTGCGGCGCTCGCGCAGACGGCGAGCGCGCCCGCCGCCGACGCCGCCCCCAGGCCGCGCCCGAACCCGAGATACCGTCGCCCGCGCGTGACCCGCACGGCGACCCTCACCGGCCCCGGCATCACCACGGAGTACGGCTTCGAGGCGACAGACCTGGGCGTCCCCTGCCGCACACCGGACGGTCGCCTCCTCGTGGTCTTCGGCGACACCTTCGAGGGCGCGAAGGTGGGATCGGGCCGCTGGACCTCACCCGTCGCCCTGTACGCGAAGGACCGGCGCCGACCCGCCGTGGGCGGCCTGCACTGGACGGGCGCGGTGGGTGGGGAGCGCGCCGAGCAGCTCATCGACTACGACCACGGCGGCGAGATCAGCACATACCTGCCCGGGGACGTGATCACCCTGGGCGACACCATGCACCTGTGGGTGCTGGCCAACGCCGGTTTCGGGAACGTGGTGCGCACGGAGATCTGGTCCTCCCAGGACTCCGGGGAGACCTGGGAGCGCGGCGCGGAGATGTTCCCCGGCGACCACCTGGGCGGCCTCTCCCAGCAGGCGACCTGGTGCAAGGACCCGGCCAGCGACTGGGTGTACCTGCTGACCACGGGCTTCCAGCGCGACAAGGGCGCGATCCTGCAGCGGGTGAAGGACTCGAAGATCCTCGACGCCTCGGCGTACGAGACCTTCGGGCCGACCGACGAGGCGAAGACGACCTGGGAGTGGGGCGCGGACCCGGAGCCCGTGGTCGGCGGCTCCGTGGGCGAGATGTGCCTGCGCACGGTCGAGGACCGCTTCGTGCTCACCTTCTTCAACGCAGGGCTCTACCGGATCGACCTCCTCGCCGCGACATCCGTGACCGGTCTGCGCGAAGAACCGTTCTCCGAGACCCTGCTGTGGGGCTGCAACTGGGGACACGAGGACGATGAGCGCGTGGCGCAGCTCTACGGCGGGTACATCGTGCCCGGCTCGACCCTCGACGACCTCCACCTCACCGTCTCGCAGTGGCGCACGGGACCGGACTGGCCGTACCACGTGCAGCAGTTCCGGGTGCAGGGCCTGGCCGAGGGCATCCGCGCAGAGGGCTGAGCGCGGCCGCGGCATCGGCGCTAGGTCCCCGCGAGGATCTCCTGCACCGCGGGGGCGAGCACTTCGACGACCTGCTCCGTGTCGGCCTCGGCGAGCGCGGGCACACCGATCACGCGCCGCCCCATCACCACTCCCACGAGCATCGCGGAGACCAGACCCGCGCGCATCGCGAGCTCGGGGCCGTCTCCCGTCGCGCGACCGCGCACCCCCTCGAGCAGCCGGGCCTGGATGAAGTCCCGCAGCTGTGCGCGCGCGCCCTCATGGGCGATCGCACCGCGCAGCATCGCCATCAGGGGCTCGGAGACCTGCGCGGATCCCTCCCAGGCGGCGAGGAAGGCGCGCACCACTCGCTCCCCGAGCCCCGCATCCGGCCCGTCGAAGGCGGTCGAGAACTGCGCGAGCGCGGAGTCCGGGAGCTCCATCACCGCCGCGAACAGCCCTTCCTTCGAGCCGAAGAACTGCATGACCTGCGAGGGGTCCACACCGGCATCGCCCGCGACCCCGCGGATCGTGGTGGACGCGAAGCCATCGGCCGCGAAGCGGGCGCGGGCGGCCTCGAGCACCTGCCCGCGCGTGCTCGCAGCGCCCGGCCGACGCCCAGCCCTTCCCGCCGACCGATCCGCGCCCGTGGGCCGCTCCGTGCCGTTCCCCGTCGTCATGCCTCGAACCTATCGCGGGCAACACACCCTTCTCAACGCCTGTTGAGTTATTCGCGGGACGGGCATACGCTCGCCGCGTCCTCGCATCGGAGCCGAGGACCCGTCGAGAGGAGCCGCCATGAGCGACGTCCAGAGGATCTTCACCCCGTCCTCCCCGCTGCCGGAGGGCCGGACCGGCCTGCTCACACCGTACGAGCCGGGCACCCGCACGCTCCCGGCAGGCTTCCGCGCGGGGCCCGGGTTCGCCGAGCTGCCCGTGGACGTGGTGCTCGAGAAGGACGCCCCCGTGACCCTGCGCGACGGCACGGTCATCCACGTCGACGTCTTCCGACCGGCCGGCGCGGAGAAGGTGCCGGCGATCGTCGCCTGGAGCCCGTACGGCAAGGGCCAGGGCACCTCCGACAGCGTGCGCGGCGTGTTCGCGATGGTCGGCCTGGACGACGGCATCGTCTCGGGCCTGGAGAAGTTCGAAGGGCCCGACCCCGCCTACTGGTGCGCGCGCGGATACGCGATCTGCCACCCGGATCCGCGCGGCGTCGTCGACTCCGAGGGCGACAGCGTGCTGTGGGACCGCCAGGAGGGCCGCGACTGCCACGACGTGATCGAGTGGCTCGCCGAGCAGCCCTGGTGCACCGGGAAGGTGGGCATGAGCGGCACCTCCTACCTCGCCGTCTCGCAGTGGTTCACCGCCGCCGAGCAGCCCCCGCACCTGGCCGCGATCAACCCCTGGGAGGGCGTGAGCGACGTCTACCGGGACCTCGTGATGCGCGGCGGCATGCCCGACACCGGCTTCGCCGGCCAGCTGCAGCACGGCAGCTTCTTCGGCCGCGGCCGCAAGGAGGACGTGCTGGCCGAGGCGGAGGCGCACCCCCTCATGGACGCGCTGTGGGAGGAGAAGATCCCCGACTTCTCGCGGATCGAGGTGCCCGCGTACGTCGTCGCGAGCTACTCGAACACCCTGCACACCGCCGGCACGTTCCGGGCCTGGCACCGTATGGCCTCGTCGCAGAAGTGGCTGCGGATCCACGCCTCCCAGGAGTGGCCCGACTACTACGCGCGCGAGAACGTCGAGGACCTGCGCCGCTTCTTCGACCGCTTCCTGCGCGGCGAGGACAACGACTGGGAGTCGACGCCCAGGGTGCGGTACTCGGTGCTCGACCTCGAGGGCGGTGACCGCACTGGCATCCCCGCCGAGGCGTTCCCGCCCGACGGCAGCGCCTCGACCCCGTTCTACCTCGACGCCCGCACCCGCCGGCTGACGCCCGAGGCTCCTGTCGAGGAGGCGAGCGCCTCCTACGCCGTGGACGCGAACCCCGACCAGGTCTCCTTCCTGCTGCCCTTCGAGCAGGACACCGAGCTCGTCGGGCACCCCTCGGCCCATCTGTTCGTCGAGGCGGACGGCGCCGAGGACATGGACCTGTTCGTGCTGGTCCAGAAGCTCGACGCGCAGGGGACGCCGCTCGCGGAGTTCACCGTGCCGAACCATTCGGCCATCGCCCAGGACGTCACCGAGCGCGGCGCGAGCATCCTGCGCTACCGCGGGTCCGACGGACGCCTTCGCGTGTCCCTGCGCCACGAGGACGACGCGCTGTCGAACCCGGAGAACCCCGTCCACACCTTCGATCGCCCGCAGCACCTCGCGGCGGGCGAGGTGGTCGAGGTCGCCATCGACCTGCTGCCCATCGGGCTGTCCTTCCGCACAGGCCAGCAGCTGCGCCTCGTGATCAGCTCCCGGAACCTGCTCGGCACGATGATGCCGGGCATCCGCGAGTACGTCGGGGCGAACCAGGGCCGCCACGTCATCCACACCGGCGGCGACCATCCTTCGCACCTGCTGCTGCCGGTGATGGGCGGCTGACGGGCACGCGCGCCCCGCCGGCATCACGCCACGCGAGTTCCCTGCACGATCCCGATCAGGTGGTCGAGCACGCCCTCGCCGCTCGCCCGCAGGCCGTTGTGCTGGTACTCGCTGGTGACCCAGCAGGTCGCATCCGGCAGCAGAGAGGCCGTGGCGAGGGAGAACTCCCGGGGGACGTAGGCGTCGTCGTAGTAGACGGCCGCGGCGACGGGCACGTCGGCCGCGCGCAGCGCCTCGGGGTCGTAGAGGGCGGGCCACTCGCGCGCGGCAAGCAGGCCGGCGGCCTGCGCCCAGGGGGCCAGCTCGGGATCCTCGCTGATCGCCTCGCGGTGCATGTGCTCGCCCGCGAGCAGGGTCGCGTCGGCGCGCACCGCCTCGGGCATGGTGCGCTCGGCCGCCCAGTCCATGGCCACGCCGTCGGCCCAGCAGGACTCGTGCAGGACCGCGTAGATCGGGTTGCGGCCGCTGAACGGGAGCGCGGCGGCGAGGTCGTGGCGCAGCACGGAGCTGTCGGGCTCGTTCTCGAGCAGGTAGTGCAGCTTCTCGGAGCCGCCCGAGGCGCCGAGAAGGTGGCCGAGGCGCCGCAGCCGCTCCACGCCCACCAGCTCGCCGTCGCCGAGGACGAGCCTGCCGGCCGCGGCCAGCTCGGCGAGGCGGCGCATGCGGTCGCGGTCGCCCGGGAAGCGCGCGTAGTGGGCCTCGCTGCGGCGGATCATGCCCTGCCACGTGGTCTCGTAGACGACATCCAGATCGGGGCCGAGCGCGGGCAGGCCGCCGGTGAACATCGCCGCGTCCAGCGTTGACGCGTGGGCGCTGAGGTAGCGCAGGGCCGTGAAGCCGCCGAAGGACTGGCCCAGCAGGCTCCAGGTGCGGGCACCGAGGGCCTCGCGGACCAGCTCCGCGTCCTCGACGATCGCGTCGGCGCGGAAGTGGGAGAGGTAGTCAGCCTGCTGGCTGGGGCTCGCCTCGCGCAGGGTCGCGGGGGCCGAGTGGTCCGCTCCCGGGGGCGCGACGACGTCGATCGCGCCCTCGGGCAGCGCGGTGTCGAGGCCGACGGGGGTCGAGCGCCCGGTGCCGCGCTGGTCGAGCATGACCACGCGATAGTCCTGGAGGGCGCGGGAGAGCCACGGCGGGTTGGCCGGATGCGCGCTGGGCCGCGGCGCCTCCGAACCGGGGCCGCCCTGCAGGTAGACGAGCAGGGGACGGTCCTCGCCGCCGGGGGCGGTCGCCACGCGGGCGAAGACCTCGATGTGCGGGCCCGACGGATCCGTGTGGTCCAGGGGCGCGGGCACGCGCACGTCGGTGAGCGCGAGCCCCGGCAGGGACCAGGTGGTGAGGGAGGGGGAGGCCAGGGAGGGTGCGACCGTCGAGCTCGCGGAGCTGGAGGATGTGGGCATGGCGTCCAGCGTAGAGGCCGGAGGGTCGGCCGAGGGACGCGTCACGCGGGTGAGGGTCGAGCAGTTCCGCCTCAGGAGTCAGGCGCCGTCGACCCCGCTGCCGGCCGCGCCGTCGGCCCCGTCGATCGTGGTGCCGCCCGGGAAGAACTCCCAGTCGAAGCGGTGCAGGCGTCCGGGGGCGCCCTCGCGGTCGAGAGCGCGCTCGAGGATGATGTCGGCCATCCGCGTGAACACGTCCTGGACGCCGTAGAAGCTGATCGGGCCCAGCATCTGGGCGTCGGAGGGGACGTCTCCGATGGAGATGATCTCGAGGTCCTCGGGGACCGAGATGCCCGCGTGCATGGCTGCGACCTGCAGCGCCAGCGCCTGGTAGCCCGTCGAGCAGATGACGGCCGTCGGACGGTCCGGCCCCTCGAGCCACCGCTGGGAGTACTCGAAGCTCTGCTGCCGATCCGTGCCGCTGGCATGCACGAGGTCGAGTCCCGGCCCGTCGCCGGCCTCGGAGACCGCGTCGAGGAAGACGTGCGCGCGGGAGAGGAAGTACGGGCGCTGCTCGGGATCGATCGTCCTCCCGGTCATGAAGGCGACGGAGTCGTGCCGTGCGCGCAGTCGCCGGTAGGCGGCGTGCACGGCCGGCCGGGGCGAGGAGGAGATGACGTCGAAGCGCTCGGGTTCGATGTGCTCGCTGAAGGCGACGATCCCGCACTGCCCCCTCGCCAGATGGCGGACCTGCTCGGGCCCTTCGGGCGTGACGTCGACGCTGGTCACGAAGGAGCAGTCGAAGGTCGAGCCGGAGAGGAACTCGAACCAGCGCTCATCTCCCAGGATCAGGGTCGAGAGCTCCTGCGGGAGGGCGCGGTCCCGGACCGCGCCGGCGAGGCTCAGACCCCACGGGTCCTCGACCGTGCCCAGGGCCAGCACGATGCCGCCGTTGCGGCCGGTGCGCAGGGACCGGGCATTGCGGTTGGGCACGTAGCCGAGCTCCTCGGCCGCGCCGCGCACCTTCGCCTTGGTCTCCGGCGAGCCCGAGGAGCGCGCGCCCCCGCGCCCCGAGAGCACGAACGAGGCGGTCGCCACGGAGACCCCCGCCTTCTTCGCGACGTCGGCGAGGGTCGCCGGGCGGCCGGTGCTGTTCATCGGGAGCCTCCATCTGCGATGACGATCTCGACGCCCGCCTCGCGCAGGGCGGCGAGCGCATCGGGGTCGGCGTCCGGGTCGGTGACCACGGCGTCGAGGTCCGTCGTCGAGCGTATCCGCGCGAAGGCGCCGGCACCGATCTTCGAGGAGTCGGCGAGGACGACGACCTTCTCCGCGCGCTCGGCGAGCCGCGCGGAGATCAGCGCCTCGGCCTCGTCATGGGTGCGGGCGCCGTCGCGCGCGCTGATCCCGTCGACGCCGAGGAACAGCAGGTCGATGCGGATCTGCTCGAGCATGTGCTCCGCCCAGCCGCCCACCAGCTCGAAGCTCCCTCCGCGCACGATGCCACCGGTGACGACGAGCTGCAGGTGCCGGCGCACCGCGAGCTCCTGGGCGATGTTCAGGGCGTTCGTGACCAGGGTCGTGGGGCGGGCGGCCTCGCGGATCGAGTCGCGCGAGGCGAGCTCGTGCGCGAGGGCGGTGGTGGTGGTGCCGCCGTTCAGTCCGACGACGGTGCCGGGGACCAGCATGTCCACGGCGGCGCGGGCGATCGCGTCCTTCGCGTCGGCGTGACGGGTCGAGCGGTAGCGCATGGGCAGCGCGCTCGCGTCGGGATGCGCGGAGGCGCCGCCGTGGCTGCGGATCACCAGCTGCTGCGCGGCGAGGCTGTCGAGGTCGCGGCGCACGGTCGCGGGCGAGGTGCCGAGATTGCCCGCGAGCTCGTCCACGCGCACGTGCCCGCGTTCGATGACGAGGTCGAGGATGCGGTCCAGGCGCTGGCGCCGGCCGCGGGCGGGTGCCGTCGACGCGGCGTCGGGGTCGGCCGCGGAGTGGGCGGGGCCGCGGCCGTCGGACCCCCTGGGGGTGCTCGGCACTGCGTCGCTGGGCACCGTGCGCCTCCTCGTCCTGCGGTCTGCGATGGGTGTGCGGTCTGGGATCGCTGCATCGAGGGTAAGCGACCCGGGCGGCCCGCCGGGGGCCGGTCCGCAGGAAGGGTGCTCTGAGCGGGTGCGGCGGCCGGGAGACGGGCGGCGGGACAAGAAGGCCGACAAGCGGGTCGGCGATCGGTTGCACGACCATGGACCCCGCTCCACGGTCTGCGTGACATTGCTCGTTCGGTTCGGATATGCTCAGAAACAATCATCCAGTGATGCATGACAGCCCGTGCCGAGCATCTCGTCGGCCCCACGAGCACCGCCCCACCCGAAGGAGACGCGATGATCAGCGCGACCGAGAACGAGCTCCGCACCCAGCCCGAGACCTGGCAGCAGGCGATCGACCTGCTGCCCGAGGTGCGCGACCTGCTGCCGACGCCCGGCGAGCGCGTGCTCATCGTGGGCGCCGGGACCTCGTGGTTCATGGCGATCGCCTATGCGAAGCTCCGCGAGGCCGCAGGCCAGGGCGTCACCGACGCCCTCACCCCCACCGAGGTCTCCCCCGCCCGCAGCTACGACCGCGTCATCGCGCTCTCCCGCAGCGGCACCACCACCGAGATCATCGACGTGCTGAAGAACGTCTCGGGGGCCCCGGGGGGCCCGGGCACGCCGAGCGTCCTGCCCACCGCGGTCGCGGACGGCCCCGCGAGCGAGCACGCCGATGCCGAGATCGTCCTCGGCTTCGCCGACGAGACGTCCGTCGTCCAGACCCGATTCGCCACCAGCGCCCTCGCCCTCCTGCGCGCCTCCCTCGGCGAGGACCTGAGCGGCGCCGTCGCCGACGCGAGGACCGTGCTGGACCGTGAGATCGAGCAGTCCTGGATCGACGCCGACCAGATCACGTTCCTGGGCACCGGATGGACCAAGGGCCTCGCGGACGAGGCCGGCCTGAAGATGCGCGAGGCCTCGCAGTCCTGGACCGAGTCCTACTACGCGATGGAGTACCGGCACGGGCCGATCGCGATCGCCCAGCCCGGCCGCATCACCTACCAGTTCGGCCCCGCGCCGGAAGGGCTGGCGGCGCAGACCGAGCAGGCCGGATCCGCCTTCGTCGCCTCCGACCTGGATCCGCTGGCCCAGCTCGTCGCCGTCCACCTGTGGGCCGTGCGCCGCGCCGAGGCGAAGGGCCTGGACCCCGACGCCCCGCGTCACCTCACCCGCGCCGTCCACCTGGGCTGAGAGCACCGATGACGAGCACGATGCCCCCTGCCCCGGCGCGCCCCGCGATCGGGGTCGACGTCGGCGGCACCCGCACGAAGATCGGTGCGGTCGCGCCCGACGGCGCCCTCACCGTCCCCTATTCGCTGCCCACGCCGCACGAGCCGGCCGAGCTGGCCGCGATGATCGCCGAGCAGGCGGCGCGGCTGCGCGGGCTGGCCCACCTCGATGCCGACGCCCCCGTGGGCGTCGCGGTGCCGGGGATCATCGACGAGGAGCGCGAGGTCGTCGAGCTCGCCGTCAACCTCGGCTGGAAGGAGGTCGCGCTCGGGCAGCTGCTGCGCGAGCGCCTCGACGCGCCGCTCGCCCTCGCGCACGACGTGCGGGCGGGCGGGATGGCCGAGGCGGCCTGGGGCGCGGGACGCCTGTTCCCCCAGCTCCCCGCCGCGGGCGGCGCGGGCGCCCCGCCGCTCGCCGACCTCATCTTCGTCCCCATCGGCACCGGGATCGCCGCGGCCGTGGTGCACGACGGCGCCGTCTTCGGCGACCGCTTCACCGGCGAGATCGGACAGGTGCGCGTCGAGGAGCCGTTCACGGGGCGGACGATGCGCCTCGAGGAGGTCGCCTCGGCCTCCGCCATCGGCCGCCGCTTCGCCGAGCAGATCGACCCCGACGCCCACTCCCTCGTCACCACCGACGGCGGGCGCCCCGCCGCCCGCGCCGTCGTGGATCGCGCCCGTGCGGGCGACGCGGACGCCGAGAAGATCCTGTTCAGCGCCCTGGACACCCTGGGTCAGGCGCTCGCGACGATCATCTCGAGCGTGGGCACGCTGCCCGTCGTCATCGGCGGCGGTCTGGCCGAAGGGGGGCCGATCGTGCTGGACACCCTCGAGGCGTCGATCTCCGGACGCCTGGGCGTGGTGCCCACTCCCCCGGTGCTCCCCTCGTCGCTGGGCATGTGGGCCGGCTGCCAGGGCGCCGGGCTGGCGGGGATGGTGCGCGCGTCATGATCCTGGTCCTCACCCCGAACCCCGCGCTCGACGTCACCTACGAGGTCGCCGATCCCGTCTCCGTGCACGGCGAGCAGCGCGTGCAGCGGGTGCGGACCATCGCCGGAGGGAAGGGCGTGAACGTCGCCCGCGTGCTCGCCGCGCTCGGCGAGCGCTCGGTGCTCGTCGGCCCCGTCGGCGGCGCCTCCGGCGAGGAGCTCGTGGGGCTGCTCGACGGGGGCGACGGGTCCGACGCGCGCGGCGCCGCCCCGCACAGGCTCGTCGAGCAGGCGTGGACCCGCGTCGCGGGGGCGACCCGCCGCACCGTGACCGTCGTCGACCCCGAGGGAGCGACCGGCTTCTACGAGCCCGGCCCGCTGCTCTCCCCCGACGAGCGCGACCGCGTCCTCGCGGTCGCCCGGGAGCACGCGCGGGGAGCCGACGTCGTCGTCATCGGCGGATCCCTCGCTCCGGGCATGACCGGCGAGGACGTGAGCGCCCTGGTCGCCGAGCTGCGCAGCACGGGACTGCCGGTCGTCGTCGACACCTCGGGGTCGGCCCTGCTGGACGCCGCACGCGCGGGCTCCTCGCTTCTCAAGCCGAACCTCGGCGAGGTGCGCGCGGCCACCGGCATCGACGACCCGATCGCCGCCTGCCGCTCGCTCATCGCGCTCGGCGCGGGCGCGGTGCTGTGCTCCCTCGGAGCCGACGGCATGCTCGCCGTCACCGCCGACGCCGCCCTCCGCGCGCAGCCGCCGCGCACTCTCAGCGGCAACCCGACGGGCGCGGGCGATGCCTCCGTCGCCGCCGCCGCCCGCGCCCTCGCCCGTGGCGTCCTGCTCCCCGACCTGCTGCGCAGCGCCGTCGCCGTGAGCGCGAGCGCCGTGACGCGGCCCGTCGCCGGCGAGATCGACCGGGCGCTCGCGCAGGACCTGTGCGGCGCGATCGCCGTCGAGCAGGTCCCGTCCGCACCGGCCGTGCCGTCGGCCCCGGGTTCCGCGGCCCCCGTGCCTCCCTCTCACCCCCTGGAGCAGTCATGACCCTCAGCGCCCTCGCGCCGCTGGCCGAGCAGGCCCGCGCCGCCCACCGCGGCCTCGCCGCCTTCAACGTCGTCCACCTCGAGAACGCCGAGGCCTTCGCCGCCGCAGCGGAGACGACCGGCCTGCCGATCGTCATGCAGATCAGCCAGAACGCCGCGACGTACCACGGCGCACTCGCTCCGATCGCGCTCGCGACCCTCGACATCGGCCGGCGCTGCACCCAGGACGTCGTCGTCCACCTCGACCACGCCGACGACCTCGACCTCGTGGACGAGGCGCTCGAGCTGGGCTTCACCTCGATCATGTACGACGGCTCGAAGCTGCCCGACGCAGAGAACCGTGCCCGCACCCGGGAGGTCGCCGCGAAGACGCACGCGCGCGGCGTGAGCGTCGAGGCCGAGCTCGGCGAGGTGGGCGGCAAGGACGGCGTGCACGACCCCTCGGCCCGCACGGACCCGGGCGACGCCGCGCAGTTCGTCGCGGACACGGGGGTGGACCTGCTCGCCGTCGCCGTCGGCTCCTCGCACGCGATGACCACCCGCGACGCGTCCCTGGATCTCGACCTCATCCGCGCGATCGCCGACCGGGTCGAGGTGCCGCTCGTGCTGCACGGCTCCTCGGGTGTGAGCGACCAGGGGATCCGCGACGCGGTCGCCGCCGGGATGACCAAGATCAACGTCTCCACGCACCTGAACAAGGTCACCACCGCCGCCGTCCGCGAGATCCTCACGGCCGCGGCGCCGCCGGCTGACACCCGCCGCTGGTTCGGGCCCGGCCGCGACGCCGGCCGCGACGAGGCCGCGCGCCTGCTCGAGGTGATCAACGGGCGGCAGGCCGTGCACGGGCGGAACTAGGCTGGTGCCCGGACCCGGGTCCGGCCCGAGGAGGCGCCCGTCATGTCACCGCAGAACCCCAGTCGCCCGTACGACGTCCTCGTCGTCGGCGCCGGCCCGACCGGCCTGATGGCGGGCCTCGTCGCCCACCGGCGCGGACTGCGCACCCTCGTGATCGACGCGAAGGACGGCCCCACGCGGGAGTCGCGAGCGCTCGTCGTGCAGGCGCGCAGCCTCGAGATCCTCGACCAGCTCGGACTCTCCGGGCCCGTGCTCGCCGCCGACGCCCTCGCCACCGGCATCCAGATCGGCGACGCGGCCTCACCCGTGCGCCTCGACATCACGTCCCTGCAGGAGGGATGGACGCCGTTCCCCGGCGTCCACATCTTCGAGCAGTCCCGCACCGAGCACCTGCTCTCCACAGCGCTCGAGGAGGAGGGGTGCCCGGTCCGGTACGGGCACGAACTGCGCTCGTTCCTCGTCGGCGCTCCCGACGCACCCGACGGCGTCGAGGCGATCGTGGACGGGCCGACGGGGCCGCAGCGCATCCGTGCGCGCTGGCTGATCGGGGCCGACGGAGCGAGCTCGCCCGTGCGCCATCAGCTGGGCCTCGCCTTCGAGGGCGTCACGGACGACGCGACCTTCTGCGTCGCGGACCTGCGCGGCGTGGAGGGGGTGCCCGAGTCGGCGCTCTCGGCGCGCTTCGGCGAGCGCCGCTTCGCGGTGCTCTTCCCCATGGGCTCGGACGGCCACGCCCGTCTGATCTGGCTGCACGGCGCGGCGCACCCCACCGCACAGGAGGCGCTGGCGGGGGCACAGGAGGACCTGGGGATCACGTTCGCGCACCTGGACTGGTTCTCCTCCTACCGCGTGCACCATCGCGTGGCCGAGCGCTTCCGGGTCGGCCCCGTGCTGCTGGCGGGGGACGCCGCGCATGTGCACTCGCCCGTCGGCGGTCAGGGCATGAACACCGGACTGCAGGACGCCCACGGCCTCGCCCACCTGCTCGCGGACATCGCCGCGGGGCATCTGGCGCCGCGCGCGATCGAGCACTTCGAGGCCGAGCGCCGCCCCGTCGCGCTCACCCTCATCCGCGCGACGGACAGCGCGTTCGGGGTCATCGCACGCACCGGCCCGGTGCACGCCTTCGCGCGGCGGAGGCTGCGGGACCTCGCCGGAGCGCTCGCGCCGCGCCTTCTCGCCTCCTCGCAGGGCCCGCGCATCGCGGGATGGCTCGGCCAGTACCGCATCCGCTACCGCCCGGTGGCGAAGGGCGTCCCCCTCCCCCGCTGGGCGCGCGACCGGATCGTCGGCGTGCGCCTGGCACCGACACCCCACAACGCCGAGCACCTGCGCGCGATGGGCTGGCGGCTGCTTGTCCACGGCGCCCGCGCCGAGCGTCCGCCCGCCGTGCCGGACTGGATCGAGGGCCCCTTCACGCTCCCGGCCGATCCCACGGGCAGCGCCCGACCCGACCGGCTGCTGCTGGTGCGGCCCGACGGGTTCGTCGCGGCCGCCTGGCCGCTGCACGCCGGGGCGAGCGCGGACGCCGACGTTCGCGAGGCCCTCGCCGCCCTCGGCGTGGTCGGGTGAGGTGAGAGGTCAGCCCTCTGGTCTCAGGTCTCCGGCCTCGGGCCTCAGGCCTGGCCGCCGTCGAAGTAGGCGCGCACCTCGGCGGGCACCTCCGGCACGTCGTACGGAACCCCGCCGTGGCGGATGGACTCCGCGCCGAAAACGCCGGTGGCGACGGCCTCGCGCGCGGCGATCACGGAGACGTCGGTCGCGCCGCCCTCGCGCACGAAGCGCAGGAACTCGCCCACCAGGTTCGGGTCGGCGCCGCCGTGGCCGCCGTCCCCGCGGTCGATGACCTCGACGGCGTCCGGGTGGCCGGGGCCGCTCCTGCGGGACTCCCAGATGTGGATCTGGTCGCCGCCGCCGTCGCCCATGTTCTCGATCCGGCCGGCGTCGCCGATCACCGTGTAGTTCCGCCAGTAGTCGGGCGTGAAGTGGCACTGCTCGTAGGAGGCGAGCACGCCGTTGTCGAGCGTCATGCTGAGCATCGAGATGTCCTCGACGTCGATCGTGGGGTTGAGGTCCTTCTGCGCGGTCGGGGGCCAGATCGCGGTGTCGTACCAGTCCCCCATCCGGCGGTCGGAGTTGTCCCGTCGGTCGGTGATGTCGCCGTAGACGGCGAGGTCGCCGATGCCGGAGACGCGGCGGGTGTAGCCGCCGGCGAGCCAGTGGATGACGTCGATGTCGTGGGCGCCCTTCTGCAGCAGCAGGCTGGTGGCCCGCTCCCGCTCGGCGTGCCAGTCCTTGAAGTAGAAGTCGCCGCCGGCGCCCACGAAGTGGCGGCACCAGATGGCTCGCACCCGCCCGATCCGCCCGGAGTCGACGATCGCCTTGAGCTGGCGGATCACGGGCATGTGGCGCATGTTGTGGCCGACGAAGAGGCGGGTGCGCTTCTCCATCGCGAGCTGCAGCATGGCGTCGGTGTCCTCGACGCGGATCGCCATCGGCTTCTCGGTGAAGGTGGGGATGCCGGCGCCGAGGGTCTGCAGGGCGATCCCGGCATGGGCGAAGTCGGGGGCCAGGACCATCACCGCATCGACCTCGTGCTCGGCCAGCAGCTCGTCGACGGACGCGACGTAGGCGACCTCGTCGCCGTAGCGCGCGCGGGCGTCCTGGCGGCCCCGCTCCGAGGGATCGGCGACGACGGTGACCCGCGACCCCTCCCCGGGCCTGTGCGCATGGCGGGAGAGCCCGCCGCGGGCGCCGTAGCCGATGATGCCGATCCGCAGGTCCTCCATGGGGACCACACTCCTTCGCGATGGTGGGGGTCGCCGCCCGGTCCGGGGGTCGACGCTCGCGCGTCCTCCCATCCCCAGTCGGTCATCGGACCGCACGAGGACCCTATGGCCTGCGGCGTTCGAGCAGATGGAGAGTTCCATCAGGCGTCTCGGATGATCACGATTCGGTGAATGGATTTACACAGCGACCAAGATCATTTACGGTCATGCACAGCCTGTCAAGCAGCGAGGCCTGGCAGGGAGGCCGACCGGCCGTCGCATGAACTGCGAGGAGAGCCATGATCCAGACGATGCCGGCCGCAGCCGCGGAGGAGGAGGCGATCGCCCTGCAGGCGCAGGGAGGGAGCAGCCCGAGCCGCAGCGGAGAGAAGAGCCGTCGCAGCAGGAGGGGTCGCACTCCGCGGAAGCCCAAGGACTCGTTCGGGGTGCGCCTGCGCCGCGACTGGCAGATGCTCGTCCTGATGGTCCCCGGGGCACTGTGCCTGCTGCTGTTCTTCTACATCCCGATCCTCGGCAACGTGATCGCCTTCCAGGATTACCAGCCCTACCTCAAGATCACCGAGGCGCCGTACATGGCGATGCAGAACTTCATCGACCTGTTCGACGACAGCCGCTTCTTCCTCGCCCTGAAGAACACGCTGATCCTCGCGGTCGTCCAGCTCGTGCTCTTCTTCCCGGTGCCGATCGTCCTCGCCCTCGTCGTCGACTCGATGGTCACCCCGCGCCTGCGCAGGGCCTTCCAGTCGATCGTCTACCTCCCCCACTTCCTCTCGTGGGTGCTGGTGATCGCCCTGTTCCAGCAGATGCTGGGCGGCGCGGGCTTCATCAACAAGTTCCTGCTCACCCACGGCATGGAGGCGATCCCCTTCATGACCAACCCCAGTACGTTCCCGCTGCTCATCGCCCTCGAGAACGTCTGGAAGGACGCCGGCTGGGGAATGATCATCTTCCTCGCGGCGCTCGCGAGCATCGATCCCTCGCTCTACGAGTCGGCCGCGGCCGACGGCGCCGGCCGGTTCCGCCGGACCTGGCACATCACGCTGCCGGGCATGCGCCCCGTGATCGTGCTGCTGCTGATCCTGAACCTGGGCTCGATCCTCACCGTCGGCTTCGAGCAGTTCATCCTCCAGCGCGACGCCGTGGGGGCCGACGCCTCGGAGGTCCTGGACACGTACGCCTACTACACGGGCGTGATCGGCGGCGACTGGTCGATGGGCGCGGCCGCCGGACTCGCGAAGGGCGTGGTCGGCACGATCCTCGTCCTGCTGGCCAACAAGTTCGCCCACATGCTCGGCGAGGACGGCATCTACCGAGGGAGCGCACGATGAGCGAGCACACGACCATCCCGGCCCCCGAGATCGACGAGAACGACGCCGCCGCCCCGTCGGCCCGCCCGTCGACCCGAGCCATGAGGGACGACCGTTCCCTGCACGAGCGCATCTGGTCTCGCGCCCTCGGCCGCAGCGAGCGCGCCGCATGGATGGAGAAGCCCTCTCCCGGCCTGTCGATCCTCAAGGGCCTCCTGATCGCGGTGGTCACGATCTCGATCGTGGTGCCGATGCTCGTGGTCGTCTCGACCTCCTTCGCCTCGAGCGACCAGATCCGCGACGCGGGCGGGTACGTCCTGTTCCCGACCGACCCGACGCTCGAGGCCTACCGCACGATCTTCAAGAGCCCGCTGGTCTTTCGCGCGATCGGCGTGAGCGCGTTCATCACCCTCGTGGGGACGCTGCTCGCGCTGTTCGTGACGATCACGATGGCCTACGCGCTCAGCCGCCCGGTGCTCTTCGGCAAGCCGATGCTCATGGCGATCATCGTGACCCTGTTCTTCAGCCCCGGCCTGATCCCGATGTACCTGATGGTCAAGGAGCTGCACCTGCTGGACACGATCTGGTCGCTGATCCTGCCGGGCCTGTTCGCGGGCTTCAACTTCATCGTCATGCGCTCGTTCTTCATGGGCATCCCGAAGGAGCTGCTCGAGTCGGCCAAGATCGACGGCGCCAGCGATTTCACGATCCTGCTGCGGATCGTGCTGCCCCTGTCCAAAGCGGTCATCGCCGTGATCGGCCTGTTCTACGCGGTGGGGTTCTGGAACTCGTTCTTCAACGCCCTGCTGTACATCAACGACCAGTCGCTCTGGCCCATCCAGATGATCCTGCGCAGCTACGTCATCCAGGGCTCCTCGATGACCGCGGACACCCTCGGCGTCTCGCAGGCGCCGCCTCCGCAGTCGATCAAGATGGGCGTCGTCGTCGTGGCCCTCGCGCCCATCGTGGTCGTCTACCCGTTCCTCCAGAAGTACTTCTCCAAGGGCGTCATCACCGGCGCCATCAAGGGCTGATCAGCGCAGACGCCCTCTGCGCAGCTCGACACTCCCTCCCCTCCCCCACGCTCCGCGACGGCTCCGCCGCGGTCATGACGAAAGGACACACCATGAGCTTCGAGATCGGACGTCGTCAGCTCCTCGCCGCAGGAGGCGCCGCCGCCGTCGCCATCGGCGCGGGCGCCTGCACCGCGAGCTCCAGCCGGTCCGGCGGTGCGAAGAAGTCGGCCGAGGTCGAGCTTCCGACCTACAAGGCGCTCGAGGGCCTCACCCCGGATCTGAAGGGCGACGAGAAGGGCCTGCACAACGTCTTCCTCAAGGCGCCCCAGAAGCTCCTGAGGACCACCGAGAAGAAGCCGATCACCTCGGGCACGATCTCGGCGCTCACGCAGACCTTCGCGACGCCCCCGCCGCCGATGAAGTCCAACCCGTTCTGGAAGAACCTGAACTCGGAGCTGGGCGGGACCCTCAAGATGCAGGTCGTCATCGACTCCTACCCGGACAAGTTCGCGACGATCCTCGCCTCCGGCGAACTTCCCGACCTCATGTGGGTCCCACCGAATCAGGGCATCCCGAACGTGGGCCCGATGCTCGAGTCCCAGTTCACCGACCTCACGGAGTACCTCTCGGGCGATGCCGTCCTCGAGTGGAAGAACCTCGCGGCGCTCACCCCGAGCTCGTGGCGCACCGCCGTGGTCAACGGCAAGATCTGGGGCGCCCCGATCCCCTCGACCCCGTTCGGCCAGGTCTACCTGGGCAACCCCGAGGTGTGGAAGGAGGTCGACGGCTTCCAGTCGAACGACGCCGACGAGTTCCTCGAGAAGTGCAAGGACGTGTCGATCAAGGGCAAGCGCTGGGCGCTCGAGCCTTTCCTGCCCAACGCCTTCCACATGTTCGGCGAATGGTTCGGGGTGCCCACGGGCTACCGCGTGAACGAGGACCGCACTCTCACCGCCTCGTACCAGACCGACGAGTACCTCGAGACCCTGGAGTACGCGCAGAAGGTCTTCAAGGCCGGCGTGTTCTACCCGGACCTGAACCTCGCCGAGTCCTCGCAGTACTTCGCCAACGGCACCATCGGCGCGATCGTGTCCGTCGGCCCCCGCGGCGCGTCCGAGTACCGCCACTACAACAAGGACCTGCTCGCCGACATCCTCATCCCGTTCGCCGCGGACGCGGACCGCACCCAGGTCTACGACATGGGCTACGGGACCGTGGGCTTCACGCCGCTGAAGAAGACCGACGACGAGAAGAAGATCCGGGAGCTGCTGGATCTCATCAACTACCTCTCGGCTCCCTTCGGCACCGAGGAGTACATGACGGTCAACTGGGGCCGTGAGGGCCAGGAGTACGAGGTCGAGGACGGCAACTACGTGCTCACCGAGGACGGCGAGACGAACGTGCCCGGCCTCCAGAGCGCACTGGAGATCATGGCCGCCGGCGAGGGCGTCATCTACAACCCGATCGCCGACGACTCCGAGTACATCTACAAGCAGGAGAAGAAGCTGCTCGAGCATGCCTCGCAGTCCCCGATCAAGGGGCTGTACTCGGACACCGCCTCCTCCAAGGGCACGGAGCTCAGCACTCGCCTGAACGACGTGCGCGACGACGTCATCCAGGGCCGCAAGACCATCGACGACTTCACCAAGGCGCTCAAGGCCTGGGAGGACGGCGGCGGCAAGAAGATCCTCGAGGAGTACGCGGAGGTGCTGCCCGCGGACGTCCCGGTGACCAAGGACCCGAAGAAGAAGTGACCCTCTGAGGGGCGTCCTGCCCCCGGTCGCCCCTCAGATCCTCCCGCCGTACAGGCGCTCGGCGTTGCCGCGCAGGATCCCGGTGATCGCCTCGTCGTCGAGCTGCGCGGAGCGCACGTAATCGACCGCGCGCACATACTTCTCGCGCTGGAAGTACGGGTGGTCCGAACCGACCATGATCCGCGAGGCGCCCAGGACCTCTGCGGTCACCCGCAGCGACGGCTCGGAGAAGTTCGCCGCATCCACCATCAGGGAGGCGAGCGTCGTCGACGGCGAGGCCGGGAACGCGTTCCAGTCCTCGTAGTTGTCCTCGAGCCGCCGGACCAGGAACGGGAGATCGCCGGCCAGGTGGGCGATGTGCAGGGTGAGACGAGTGAACCGCTGCGGGATCCCCGCCTTCATCAGCTGAAGGGTGGCGATGGCATCCTCGACGGGTGCCCCGTTCACCCAGTCCAGGCCCCAATCCGTGATCAGCGGGGATCGAGCCCCGCTCCCGGTCGCATGAATGTTCACCACGGTCCCGAGCGCGTCGAGAGCGGCCCACACCTCCTCGAAGGCTGCGTCGGCCGGAGAGGCGCCGTCGGGCAGCACCGCCGGCAGGGAGATGCCGACGACCCCTTCCTCGCCGGCGATCCGCTCGAGCTCGCGCAGCGACGCCTCCACGTGCGGCAGGGGCAGCGCGCCGTACAGCAGGAACCGATCCGGGTGAGCACGCCGGATCCTGTCGTACTCGTCGTTGATCCAGCGGGCCGCGACCGCGGAGGCCGAGGGGTCGGGGAGCGACGGGCTCTGGGGCGTGACGGCGAGGACCTGGACGCCGACCTGGGCGGCATCCATCCAGCGCAGCCGTTCGGACAGGTCCGCGTCGCTGGAGTCGGCGCCCAGGTTCCGGGCGATGGCCGTCGTCGAGGGATCGGCCCCGCACTCCTCGAGCAGATCGAGGTAGGCGGCCGGGTAGACGTGCGCATGCGTGTCGATCGCTCCGTCGGCGAGCGCACCCGATCGCGCGGTCGATGCGTTCGTGGTCATGGAGGACTCCTTCATCGTTCCGCGGACGGCACGGTGCCATCATGCCTCTCGCCCTGACGACGGGCGAACGACGCGAGCACTGTGCTCACCGCGCTGAGCACGAGGCCGATCAGTGCGATCGTCCCGAGCGAGGTGGCCGACGGGACGATGCCGCCGTCGGCCTCGGCGACCAAGCCGGCGGTGATCGCGGCGACCAGTGCGCTCGCGATCGCCGAGCCGATGGCGCGCATGAGCGCGTTGACCCCGTTGGCCGATCCCGTCTCGCGCGGCGGCGCGTAGCGGACCACGAGCATGGGCATCGCCGCGTACGCGATGCCCACGCCGATGCCGATCAGGGTGGTCCACACGATCGCGACCGGTGCGCTCGGCGTCACGAGCAGGCGCAACAGATACCCGAGCGCCGTGACGACACCGCCGATCTCGAGGACGGGACGCGGGCCGAACCGTGCGGCCAGCCGGGCCGTGAGCGCCGCCACGGCGAACATGGCCGCCGCGTTGGGGAGCATCGCGAGACCTGCGGCGCTCGCGCTCCACCCGAAACCGCCCTCGGTCGTCGGATTCTGCAGAGTGCGGGTGGTCAGGAGGAGATTCATGAACATGAGGATCCCCATCAGGATCGAGGCGGTGTTCGTGAACAGCAGCGGACGCGAGCCCGAGGTGCGCAGGTCCACCAGCGGCGACGCCTGACGCAGCTCGAACGCGCCCCACGCGACGGCCGAGACGACGCCGACGAGCAGGCTGCCGAGCGACGCGGGACTCCCCCAGCCCCATGTGTTCCCCTGCGACACGGCCAGCAGCAGAGACGTGAGTGCGATGGACAGGAGCACCGCACCCACCAGATCGAAGCGGCCACGAGGATCGGCGGGGGCGCTCGCGGGGAACACGAGGGCGATGAGAAGGATCGCGGCCACGGACAGCACGGCGGAGGTCCAGAACATCCCCGTCCAGCCGATGGACGAGAGGATCACGCCGCCGAGCGGCACACCGATCCCCCCGCCCACGCCGAGCGTCGCCGAGAGGATCGCGAGCGCCCCGCCGACGCGGTGCGGTGACAGGCTGTCCCGCATCTGCGCCATCGCGACGGGCACGAGAGCGGTGCCCAGGCCCTGGAGTGCACGTCCGAGGACGAGCGTCCCGATCCCGCCCCAGGGCGCGATGACGGAGCCGAGCAGCACGAATGCCATGGACAGCACGAGCATGCGGCGCTTGCCGAACAGGTCTGCAAGACGGCCGATGATCGGGGTCGCGACCGCACCGGTCAGCAGCGTCGCGGTCACCAGCCAGCCGACCGCCTCCTGCGTGGTGCCCAGGAGTGCCGGGAACTGCGGCACCGCCGGCACGACGAGCGTCTGCTGCAGCGCGACCACGAGACAGCTGAAGGCCGCGACCGCGATCAGGAGCCCGTGAGGAGCGTTCGCCGGTGCAGCGCTGGGGCCGGCCGGAGCGTCTCGGGGGCCTGAACCTCCCGGATCCGCATTGCGGGCGCGCCTGTCCAGGGCATCGGCAGATACGGGATCGAGGGCGGCGCCGGCGGAATGCGCGCCGGTTGCAGTGCGTGGCATGAGCTTCTCTCCGAGGTGGTGCGAGTTCCGATGCGCGCGCCGCGCATCGGGCGTCCTGACGCCCTCGATCCCAGCGCGGCGGCGCCCCGTACCGGTGGAACTCGCACGTTTCCGGCAGACTGACAGCTGAACTCCACGTGAGCCACCCAGAAGGAGCGCCATGGCCGCAGAACCGTCACTCCCGCCCGAGCGGACACGGCACTCCGGAGCGAGCGCGGGGCGGCCCCTCCACCACGGGTCGTCGACCGGCGTCCCCCGAGGTCCCCTGTCCGTCCGATTGGACCCGATGGACAGGCGTCTGCTGACGGCTCTGGATCGGGACCCGGGGGCCAGCATCGTGGAGCTCGCCGGTCGGCTGGACGTCTCCGAGCGCACCGTCGCGCGCCGTCTGCACAGGATGATCAGCGCAGACGTCGTCCGGATCCTGGGGCGCACTCTGCCGGGGTTCGGGGGTCGTCTCGCGCGCCTGGTCCGCGTGCATGGGCCGACGCCCGCGCTCGCGCACCTGGCCGGCGACATGGCGACGCAGGACGAGAGCCGGTGGGTGCGCCTCTCCCGGGACGGCGGGGAGCTGATGTGCGGGTTCGTGGTGAACGCGGACGAATCTGCCGATCCCCTGCAGGCGGCGGCCGCGGAGAGCCCTCGGCTGCAGGTGCAGGCGCACGACCTATTGGAGGTGTGGAGCGGCTCGGCGGACGCCGTGCTCGCCCCGGCCCGGGAGCTCGAACCCGTGGACCACGAGATCCTGTCGGCCCTCGCCCACGACGGCAGGATGCGCAGCGAGACTCTCGCCCGACGCGTCGGCGTGGACCGCAGCACCGCGTCCCGGCGCCGACGGCGACTGCTCGAGGAGGGGGTCCTCTACCTCGAGGCGGACATCCACCCGGCCGCGGTGGCCGAATCAGGAGACGCCATGCTCTGGATGCGCGTCGCACCGGGAGGGATCCGCGAGCTCGGTCGTTCCCTGCGCTCGCGCCCCGAGGTGCGGTTCGCCGCCGCGACGAGCGGCCCGTGCACGATCGTCGCCAACGTCGCGCTGCCGGATCGTTCCGACCTGGTGACCTTCGTGGACGAGCAGCTGGCGGGCCACGGGGTCGCGCACTGCGAGATCGTCACCATGGGACGTGTGCTCAAACGCGCGGGGTGAGGCGACAGGCGGCTCGAACGCGTCGACGGCAGCGGCCCGAAGCACGCCATCGCCCGACGGTCAGTCGAACAGCGGCCGGTCCACCAGACGGAGGCGGCTCGGCACCCGATCGAGATCCAGCAGCAGGACCTCGTTGCGTCCCTCGCGGATCCAGGGCGCGGGAACGTACAGCGACTGCTGGGGGCCGATGCCCCAGTACCTGCCCACGCAGCGCCCGTTGACATAGGCGACGCCGTGCCCCGCTGCGGAGAGGTCCAGGTGGGCGTCCGCCTGCTGCTCGGTCTCGAAGGAGGCGACGACGAGCACGGGGAGGGCGTCCGCCTCGGCAGCACCACACGGAGCGGCCTCGACCGGTGGCAGGTCGGCGGCCACCCGGGCGAGCTCCTCCCCCATCTCCTCGAGCGGCCAGGGATCGGCCTCCCAATCGCCCAGGAAGCGCACGCGGTCCCAGACGCCGCGCAGGATGCCCTTGCGTCCGCCCAGGTAGGGGCCGAAGTTCACGCGCCCCAGGTTCTCCACGAGGATCTCCACGCGCACCGTGCGGTGCCCGCCCTCGGGCAGCAGACGGTCGACGAACGGCGCGAGCTCGACGACGGCGGGATCGGTCTCCCCGGCCACGGTCCCGTCGACCGCGCCCTGCGCGCCGATGCCCGCGGACCCGACGGCGATCCCATCGACGTAGACCCATGCCCGGTCGGCGAGGCCGAAGAGCTTCAGGGGCGCGAGGGTCCGGGTGCCGTCGGCGCGGTCGGAGGCCTCGATCTCGACGTCCCGTGAATAGCGGAGGATCCCGCGCTCGAGCCCGAGGTCCTCGAAGGCGGGCGGCACCACGTGGGTGGGCGCGGTGCGGGTGAAGCGCTCGGACGCGCGCAGCGGCGCCATGCGCTCGATCTGCACGTCGCGGGCTCCCAGGGCGGCCGGCTCCGCGTCGATGCCCAGCTCGGCCAGCTGCTCGGCGAGTGGCGGCAGGTCGCGATGGCGGGCGATGACCTCGCGGAAGGCGTGGAACTTCTCGGTGAGGCGGCCGTCCTCGGCGATCGGGGCGTCGTAGTCGTAGCTCGTGGTCGTGGGCTGCAGGACGCCGTCGTGGTTCGCGCCCGCGGTGAGCCCGAAATTGGTGCCGCCCAGCGCCATGTAGAAGTTCACGCTCATGCCGGCGGCGAGCATGTCCTCGAGCTCGGCGGCGGCGCTCCCGGCGTCCCGGCTGTGGTGCTCCTCGCCCCAGTGGTCGAACCAGCCGTTCCAGAACTCCATGCACATCAGGGGCCGTGCCGGCAGCTCGCGCTGCGCCATCTCGAGCACGTCCCGGGTGCGGGAGCCGAAGTTCACGGTGGGCAGCGCGCCGTCGATCGTCCCGGCGGTCAGCCACATCCGCGCGGGGCCGTCGGACGTCACCAGCAGCTCCTCGATGCCGCGGGCGCGCAGGCCGTCGCGCAGGTGCGCGAGGTAGAGGGTGTCGTCGCCGTAGGAGCCGTACTCGTTCTCGACCTGCACCATCACCACATTGCCGCCGCGGCCCACCTGCCGCTCCGCGATCACGGGGATCAGCCGGTCGAACCAGTCGTCGACGAGCCGCAGGTAGGCCTCATCGTGCACACGCAGACGCATCCCACGGTCGCGCAGCACCCAGCCGGGGAACCCGCCGTTCTCCCACTCGGCGCAGATGAAAGGGCCCGGCCGCACGATCGCGTCCAGCCCCTCCTCGGCCGCGATGTCGAGGAAACGCCCCAGGTCGGCGATGCCCTCGAAGGTGACAGTCTCGGGATCGGGCTGGTGGATGTTCCAGGCGACGTACGTCTCGACGGTGTCGCAGCCCATGGCGACCAGGCGGCGCAGCCGGTCCCGCCACTGGTCGGGGTGGACGCGGAAGTAGTGGATCGCGCCGGAGACGATCCGGTGGGGCTCGCCCCCGCGCAGGAAGCCGTCAGGGGTGGGCTCGAGCAGGGCAGGCATCGTCGGGAGTCCTCTCGGTGAACCGTTCTACGGGCGCCAGTCTTCCACGGTCCGGCGCGGGGCGAGCCGCCGCCCGCCCCGCACCCTCAGGCGGCGGCCTCGCGCTCCCCGAGCCACGGGGCGAGCCGGTCCTCGATGCCGAGCCACGGGGCGAGCCCGTCGGCCCATTCCTCCGGGGTGAGCAGGATGCGGCCGAAGGCGCGGCGCACGCGCTCGGCATCGGCCGGTCCGACGCCCGTGACGACGAGCCGCGTGGTGGGCAGGTCGCGCCCGGCGTCGGCGATCGCGCCGATCGAGACCTGGCCGCCGGCGCCGTCCCACTGGCAGATCGTGCCGGGGCGGTCCGGGACCCAGAAGCGGCCGCGGCCGCGCAGCCGGCCCGCGCCGAGCTCCTCGATGTGCTCGAGGAGGCGATCCGGGTGGAAGGGCCGGTCGGAGCTGAGGTCCAGGGTCCAGGTGCCGTGCGCAGTGGGCCCGCCGTAGGGAGCGACGCGGCGGGGGTCGCGGCGCGCCTCGGCGCGGGCGCGGGAGTGGCGGCCCAGCAGCAGGGTCTTGGGGTGCAGCGTGTGCATCGAGGCGGCGACCTGCTGCTCGGGCGCCCGGAGGTGCTCGATGAGTTCGCGGGCGGCGCCGTCGGCCCCGTCGAGGACCAGCAGATCGGCGTACTCGATCTGGGCGGCGAGGGCCTCGCCCACCGCGCGCTCGTCGCCGTCGGCCCACTGCAGCCCGCGCTCGGCGAGGGTGTCGTCCTCGAGGAGGTCGTGCACGGCGGTGCGCGTGTCGACGACGGCGGCCGAGGCGCCCAGGTGCCAGCCCTGCCGCCCGGGCAGGATGGTGCGCACGACCACCTCGGGGTCGGCGCTGATCGGCGGGGCGAGCAGCAGCCCGTTCCAGCGGCTCTCGCCGGCGAGGCGCGCGAGGAGCGGAATCGCGTCCTCGCGCATGGCGCAGGAGACGCAGGGGTGGTCGAGCTCGACGAGCGAGTCGTCGATCACGCGCTCGGCGTCGCCGAGGACGCGGCGCAGCGCACCGTGCTCGGCGTCGACGTCGTAGCGCAGGGCGAGCATGCCCGGACGCTCGAGCAGCAGGCTCGTGACCAGCACGTCCCGCAGGACCGGGTCGATCGAGGAGATCAGGCTGACGGGAAGGGAGCCGGTATCGGGCACGGGGCGGAGGGGCCCGTGGGCATCGGGGCCGCCGTGTGCGGCATCGTTCGCGGACATCGGTCGCGACCTCACTTCTTGACGAGAATGATTATCAGTAGCTAGTCTCCTCCATCATGACCCAACGTTGTCAAGTCACCGGCGCCGTGCCGCGGATGGGACGGAACGTCTCCCACTCCCACCGCCGTACGCCCCGCCGCTTCAGCCCGAACATCCAGCACAAGAAGTACTTCGTCCCCTCGCTCGGCCGCACCGTGCGGCTGACCCTCTCGGCCAAGGGCATCAAGATCATCGACCAGCGCGGCATCGACGCGGTGGTCCAGGAGATGCGCGCGCGGGGCGAGAAGGTCTGAGGGCCGCGGGGCCGACGGGACGAGGGTCCGACGGGCCGACGCCCCCAGGGGCCGACGGTGATGTGACGTGCGAGCACCTCTGACATCGGGACGGGGCTGCCGGGCGTCGTACCGGGCACGGAAGGAACGGGGCGCGCGATCTCAGGCAGGCGGCCCCGCCCCCGCCGAGTCGAGCACCGCGTCGCACGGATCCCTCGCGGCCCCGCTCCTCGATCACCAGTCCTCACCACCCCCGCGCGGCGCCGTCGGCCCGTGCGTATCGATCCACCCATCACGACCCGCAGGAGGGCACCCATGAGTCGTCGCAACGACGTCCGCCAGACCGTGAAGATGCGTTCCACGGCCGGCACCGGTTTCACGTACATGACCACCAAGAACAGGCGGAACACTCCCGACCGCCTCAGCATGCGCAAGTTCGACCCGCGCGTGCGCGAGGTCGTCGAGTTCCGGGAGGAGCGCTGATGGCCAAGACCTCGAAGATCGCCGCCGACGAGCGCCGACGCGCCGTCGTCGCCCAGTACGCCGAGCGTCGGGCCGCCCTCAAGCGGGCCGTCAAGGACCCGGCCTCCTCGCCCGAGGAGCGCGCCGATGCCCAGCGGTCCCTGCAGGCGCTCCCCCGCGACGCGAGCCCGACGCGCCTGCGCAACCGCGACGCGATCGACGGCCGCCCCCGCGGCCATCTGCGCCGCTTCGGGCTCTCGCGCGTCCGCTTCCGGGCCGCCGCCCACCGCGGCGAGCTGCCCGGCATCACCAAGTCCAGCTGGTGAGCCGCGTCCGTCGGCCGATCCGCCGGCGGCCCGACTCCCCCATCCCTCCGACTCCCCGAAGGAGCTCTGCATGAAGAACGGCATCCACCCCGACTACCACCACGTCGTGTTCCGCGACGCGGGCGCCGGTCATTCGTTCCTGACCCGCTCCACCGTCACCTCGGACAAGACCGTGCTGTGGGACGACGGCCGCGAGTACCCCGTCATCGACGTGGAGATCTCGTCCGCCTCGCACCCCTTCTACACGGGCAGCGCCCGCGTGGTCGACACCGCCGGTCGCGTCGAGAAGTTCCGCCGCCGCTACGGCACGAAGAGCGCCGGCGCATCCACCCAGGAGGCCGCCCGATGAAGGTCCGCAACTCGCTGCGCGCGCTGAAGAACCTGCCCGGATCGCAGGTGGTCCGCCGCCGCGGGCGCACCTACGTGATCAACAAGAGGAACCCCCGCCTGAAGGCCCGACAGGGCTGACCGGGCCGGCCGCGCCGAAGGCGCGCAGCGCCGCACGTCGGCCCCGACGACGAAGCGAGGGTGGCGAACCAGGATCCGTGGATCGTGGTTCGCCACCCTCGCTTCTCTGCGTGCGGGCCCGCGACGCGGACCGCCCCGCGCTCAGCCCTTGACGGAGCCCTCGGTGAGGCCGCCGCGCCAGAAGCGCTGCAGCACGATGATGAGGATCGCCAGCGGGATCACCGAGAGCAGCGCGCCGCCCACGGTGAGCTGGTAGAACTCCGGCAGACGATCGGTCTGGGCCCGCCAGTTGTTCAGGCCCAGGGTGATCGGGTACAGCTTCTCGTCGGCCAGCATGACCAGCGGCAGGAAGTAGTTGTTCCAGATCGCGACGAACTGGAACAGCAGGATCGTCACGATCGCCGGCACCAGCTGGCGCAGCACGATGGTGTGGAAGATCCGCATCTCGCTCGCACCGTCCATGCGGGCGGCCTCGAGGACCTCGTCGGGGATGGCCGCGCTCGCGTAGATGCGGGCGAGGAACAGGCCGAAGGGGCTCAGCAGCGAGGGGATCAGCACCGACCAGTAGGTGTTGGTGAGCCCGATCTTGCTGAACACGAGGAACAGCGGCAGCGCGGTCGCCGTGCCGGGCACCAGCACGCCGCCCAGGACGAACGCGAAGATCGCGTTGCGGCCCGGGAACTCGAACTTGGCCAGGGCGTATCCGGCGGCCACGGCGAAGTAGCACGCGAAGACCGCGCCCACCCCGGAGTACAGCAGCGAGTTCAGCGCCCAGCGCGGGAACGCACCGCCGTTGGCGGTGAGCACGTCGCCCAGGTTCGAGAACAGCTGGAAGCTCTTGCCCAGCCAGAAGCCGTTGGTGCCGAAGAGGTCCTCGGTGGACTTCGTGGCGTTGACGATCACCCAGTACACGGGCACCAGGAAGTACAGCGCGACGATCACCAGGATCGCGGTGACGATGATGGTGGTGGTCGGCTTGGTGCCGGCGGTGCGGGACTCGCGGGCGGCCTTGCCGGTCTTCGTGCGCTTCGAGGTCGCGCCCGGCGTGCCGGCGCCCCCGGTCGAGTGCGCGGACGATCCCTGCGTCTGCGTCGAGGTGCTCATGACTTCCTCCCCAGACGGTTGGAGATGCCCAGCGCGGCGGCCGAGAGGATGAACGCGGCGAGGGCGATGATGACCGCCTCGGCCGAGGCCATGCCCAGGTCGTTGTACTGGAACGCGTAGGCGTAGGCGGACAGGTTGGGCGTGTACTCCGAGTTGATGCCGGAGCTCATCGAGGAGAGCACCTGGGGCTCGGCGAACAGCTGCAGCGTGCCGATGATCGAGAAGATGATCGTGAGCATCAGCGCCGGACGGATCAGCGGCAGCTGGATCGAGGTGACCACGCGCAGCGGTCCGGCCCCGTCGATCTTCGCGGCCTCGTAGAGGTCAGCGGGTATCGCCTTCAGCTGGGCGATGATGATGAGCATGTTGTACCCGGTGTAGGTCCAGGTCACGATGTTCGCGATCGACCACAGCACCATGTTCGGACCCAGGAAGTCGACGTCGATGCCGACCCAGCCCAGGGCGTCCACGATCGGGCTGAGGCCAGGGACGTAGAGGAACGACCACAGGATCGTCGCGATCACGCCGGGGATGCCGTAGGGCAGGAAGTAGGCGGCGCGGAACAGGCCCGGCCACCTCGCGCTCGCGCTCTCCAGCAGCAGGGCGAGGATCGTCGAGGCGACGATCATGACGGTCACCTGCACGACGCCGAAGGCCAGCATCCGCAGGATCGAGTCGGTGAAGTTCTGGTTGGTCAGGGCCGCGAGGTAGTTCTCCAGGCCGGCGAAACGGCTGACGGCGCCGTCCTCGCCGACCAGCCCCGTGCGCTGCACCGTGAGGAAGGACTGGACGATCGCGATGATGATCGGCAGCACCATGGTGAACAGGAACAGCAGCAGGAAGGGCGCCATCAGCACCCAGGGAGCGCTCTTGCTTCTCATTTGGCGATCTCCACCTTCAGGCCGATCTTGCGCATGATCTCGGCGATGTCGTCCTGGGCCTGCGGGAGCATCTTGGTGAAGGTGCTGCCGCCGCCGACGACGTCGAGCATGCCGTCGCCGAGGCGGTCGATGATCCGCTGCATGAGCGGCGCCCAGGTCCAGTCGAGGTTCTGGCCCTTGGCCATCGGCTCGATGACGTCGACGTTGTACTTCTGTCCGGAGAAGAAGTCGCTGGCCTTCTCGCGGGACTTGCCGATGTAGTCGGCGGCCGGGGACCAGCCGATGCCCGAGTTCTCGATCATCGCGTCGATGCCGTCGGGGTCGGTGCACATCCAGCGCAGGAACTCGAGGGCCTCGGCCGGGTGCTCGCTCGTGGACAGGACCGCGGCCGAAGAGCCGCCGAGCCCGCCGGAGGCGTACCCGTCGTCCCAGCGGGGCATGTCGGCCACGGCCCACTTGCCCTTGCCGCCGGGGACGGTCTCGATGAGGGCGTCGCCCCACGAGCCGCCGACGTAGGAGAGCACGTCGCCCTTGCCCGCCGCGGCGTACCACGGCGTCGAGAACGCGCCGTAGCCGGTGGAGACGAGCTTGTCGGCGAAGATGCCGTCCCAGAAGTCGGCCATCTCCATGGTGGGGTCGTCGGCCATGTTCAGCACCCAGGTGTCGTCCTGGGGCTCGAACCAGACGGATCCCTTCTGCATCGCCCAGAAGGGCAGCACGGACCCGTCGCCGGGGTCGAGCGTCATCAGGGTCTTGCCGGCCTTGGTGACCTCCTCGGCCACGGTGCGGAACTCGTCCCAGGTCTTCGGCGGGGTCAGTCCGAGCTCTCCCTCGAAGACGTCCTTGTTAAAGAACATCGCGCCGGGCCCGGTGTCCTGCGGGACGGCCCACAGCGAGTCGCCGACCTTGATCTGCGCGAAGGCTCCAGGGTCGAAGTCCTTCTCGTCGTCGGCGAAGCCGTAGCGCGAGAGGTCCGTGAGCGCGCCGGCGAGGGCGAACTCGGGGACGCTGCGCAGCTCGACCTGGGCGATGTCCGGGCCGCCGCCCGCGGCGACGGCACTGAGGATCTTGGCGTAGCCGCCGGCGTTGCCGCCGGGGATCCAGGTGGCGTTGACCGTGATGCGGTCCTGGGAGGCGTTGAACTTGTCGGCGACCTTCTGGAGGTCCTTCAGCCAGGCCCAATATGTCAGGGTGACGGGCCCGTCCGACGGAGGGATGACCGCTTCCGCGTTCACCTTCCCTGCGCCGGTGGGGGCACATGCCGCGAGGCCCGCGGCGAGGGCTGCTGCGCCCCCGGCGAGGGCCGTGCGGCGTGGCACGAGCGGTCTCATGGGTACTCCTCTTCCTTGCGAAGTCGGGGCCCACATTAGCGCTCGGCGACTATTTGTGGGGCGCCACACAGCTCCCGGAGTTCCGCATCGGTGGCGCGCAGAGCTTCCGCAGGTCCGCGACCTCGTGATCGTTCACGGCCGGGTGTCGTGATTCACACCCGCGGAGGGGCGTCGCCGCACCGCTTCACCCGACGCCGAGCGCGTCCAGCACCGTCCCCAGGTTCCGCAGCAGGAGGATGACGCCGACGATCCCGACCACCCAGGAGAGGGTCTCGGCGGCGCTGCGGATCGCCCAGTCGTGCAGGCGCTGGAGCAGGCGGTCGGCCCGGGCCCCGGCGAGCGCGCGGACGCCCGCGAGCACGAGCCCCGGCACGATCATTACGGCGCAGTAGCCGACCAGCACGAGCGCACCGCTCGCGAAGCCGAGCCCCATCTGCCCGATGATCCCCATCGCCGCGAGGTACGGGAGCATCGACGCGGCTTCGATGACGCCGGCGAGGAGGGCGAGGCCGACGAGGGCCCGCGGCTTCCCGGCCGCCGCCCGCACACGCTCCGACCAGCGGCGCGCGGAGTCCTCGGGATCCCCGCCGCGCTTGCGGATCGACTTCGGGTCGAGACGGAACGACCAGGCGAGCAGCCCGGCGCCGATCAGGGCCAGGGCGACGCCGGCGGCCGGGGTCTCGAGCAGGCCCTGGGCGGAGTGCATGAGCGGCAGCAGCCCGGCCAGCAGGACCACTCCGAGCACGAGGTAGAAGACCCCGATGACCAGGAGGTACAGCACGGTGCGAGCGGCCACGCGCCGTGCGCCGCCCTGGCCGAGGACGAGCAGCATCGCGGGGATCACGAGGGTCCCCACGGACGTCGAGTCGACAAGGGCGAGCACCACAAGTCCGAGCGGGCCCGTGGCATGGGTCAGAGCATCCATGGGTTCCAGGTTTCCGGTCCCGCGGGACCGGTGCGTCATCCCTTGGTGCTGGACCCCTCGATCACCGGTGCCGGCCTCCGCCGCGCCGTCTAGCCTCGTGGGCATGGAATCCGAGCCCGAGCACGCACCGTGGCTGCCGCGCCGCGACCTGCTCGTCGCGGCGATCTACGTGGTCGCCGTGGTCACGCTCGGCGGCATCGGCGGACTCGGGATCGGCACCCAGGGGCTGCTGGCGCAGGGGCCGCTGTGGTCGAACGGCGCATCGATCGCGCTTCTCGTGCCCGCGGCCCTGGCGACGGCGCTGCGGCAGCGGGCGCCTGCGGTGACGCTCGTCGTCACCGGCGCCCTCTCGTGCGCCGAGGTGCTGGGCGGTTCCACGATCGGCGGATACGTGCTGCTCTTCGAGGCGCTGTGGTCGCCCCTCGCCTACGGGTCCCGGCGCCTGGCGCATGTGACGAGCGGCGTCGGGGTGGCGATCTCGATCGCGATGATCGCGGTGACCTCCACCTGGCCGCAGCCGGGCCCGTCGATCATCGTGGGGCTGCTGCTGATCGTCGTGGTCGTCGGGACTCCCCTCGCCTGGGGCTGGGAGGTGCGGCACCTGCATCTGGCGCGGGCGACGGCCGAGCGTCTCGCCTCGGCCGAGCAGGAGCTCGCCGCCGAGCGGGCGGAGCGCGCGGTGGAGACCGAGCGTCGGCGTCTGGCCCAGGATCTGCACGATGTGCTGTCCGGGCATCTCAGCGCGGTCACGCTGCACGCCGGGCTCGCGACGCAGCTGCCCTCGGCGGACGCGCGCGAGCGCTCCCTCGTCACCACCCGGGAGTCGGCGCAGGCGGCGCTGCGGGACCTGCGCTCGGTGATCACCATGCTCACCGACGAGAGCGCGGTCCAGCCCGAGGTGACGCTCAGCTGGGATGCGCTCGCGGCGCGGCTCGATGCGGGGGCGCACACGCCGGTCGGCGGCGTCGGCGGCGACGGGGCCGACGGGGCCGACGGGGCCGACGGGGCCGACGGGGCCGACGGGGCCGACGGGGCCGACGGGGCCGACGGCGGCAGTCTCGTACAGGTCGATCCGGCGGTCGAGGATCCGGCGCGCGTGGATCCGACGCTGCGGGCCGCGCTGCTGCGGATCGGCGCCGAGGCCGTCGCGAACGCCCTCGCCCACGGACGGGCGCCGCGCCGGCTGGACGTCTCCGCGGACGCCGACGCGGTCCACCTGATCTGCACCAACTCATTCGTCCCCGGCCGTATCCGGGCAGACGACTCCCCCGGGCTGGGTCTCACGACGATGCGCTCGCGCGCCCTCGCCGTCGGCGGTTCCCTCAGCGCCGGACCGGACGCGTCGGACCCGTGGACCTGGCGCGTCGAGGTCCGGGTCCCGACGCAGGACCACTCACCGCTCACGACGGAGGCCCCCTGATGTCCGACGCACCCACACCGCCCCTCGCCCAGGTGGCGCCCGAGACGCCGATCCGCGTGCTCGTGGCCGACGACCACCCGGCGGTGCGCGCTGGACTCGTCGCCCTGCTCGAGGCCGACCCGAGCACCGAGGTCGTCGCCCAGGCCGCCGACGGCGACGCCGCCGTCCGGCATGCACGGGCCCAGCGCCCGGACGTCGCGCTGACCGACGTGCGCATGCCCGGAGCGACCGGCATCGAGATCACGCCGGCGCTGCGCGAGGCCGGCGCGCGGGTGCTCGTGATCTCCGCCTTCGACCTCGACTCCTATGTGCTGGGCGCACTCGCGGCCGGGGCCGACGGGTACCTCGTGAAGACGGAGGAGCCGCGCAGGATCCTCGAGGCCGTGCACGCCGTGGCCAGCGGTGACGCCGTCCTCTCCCCCGCCGCCACCCGGGCGGTGGTCGCTGCGCTGCGGAGCGGGTCGGCGGAGGCCCCGTCGGCTCCGTCGGCCCTGACGAGCCCGTCGTCCGCCGTGGCCGCGACGACGAGCGCCGAGGACCGTCCGACGCCGACGGCACAGGGCGCTGAACTCACGCGGCGCGAGGAGGAGGTGCTGCGCCTGCTCGCCCGGGGACTGTCGAACCAGCAGATCGCGCGGGATCTGGTGGTCGAGGTGACGACCGTGAAGACCCACATCACGCACCTGCTCACCAAGCTGCAGGTGGAGTCGCGCGTGCAGGCCGCGCTGTGGTGGCACCGCCACCGAGGATGAGATCGGCTCGACGTGCACGGCCGCAGCCGAGGTCCTGGTGCTGTCAGGACGCGAGCCCGGCGTCACTGACCGGTGCCGGACCCGCCCTGCGCACCGGAGCCTCCGGAGCCCGAGCCGCTTCCCGACCCGGAGCCTGAGCCCGAGCCACTGCCGCCGCTCCCGGAGCCGCTGCCCGATCCCGAGCCGCTGCTCCCGGAGCCGCTGTCACCGGAGTCCCCCGAGCTGCCGGACCCGCCGGAGCTGCCGGAGCCGGAGCTCCCGGAGTCGCCGCTGTCCCCGTCCGTGCTCCCAGAGCCCGAGGAGTCGTCGCCGCCGAAGGGGTTCCAGCCCGAGGAGTCGTCCGTGTCGTCCCCGGTCGAGTCGTCGCCCGTCTCGGAGTCGTCGGTCGTCGAGGAGTCCCCGGTCGAGTCGTCGGTCGAGGAGGAGTCGTCGCGGGTGGAGACGTGCTCGGTGCCGGTGACCGAGCGCTGGATCTGGCCGGTGCCCGGCGAGAGCTCCGTGCCGACGACCCGCTGGACGCCGAACACCGCGGCGATGCCGATCACGGCCATCGCGAGCGCGAGCAGGATGATCCTCGGCGCCCGGGACTTCTTCGCGCCGTCCTGACCCTCGGCGTCCTCGGCGCGCTCGGATCCGGCGCCGAGCGAGGCGACGCCCGCCGCCGCGTCCTGCTGGGCCGCGCGGCGACTCGTGCGCGAGGAGTGCGGGAGATCGTTGACGGAGGACGCGGACGCGCGTGCGCCGGGCTTCAGCGCCTTGACCTGCACCTGCTTGAGCTTCTGCTTGCTGCGGTTCACGGAGTCCGTGTAGAGCGCGAGCGCGGCGGCGGAGACCACGGAGGTCAGGGCCGCGCCGAGCACGGTCCCGGCGATGCCGAGCTGTCCGCCGATCACCGAGGCGGTCGCCGCGGCGGCGCCGCCCGCGACGAGGCCGGAGGGCGAGAGCTTCTTGACCTGGGAGTCCGAACCACCCTCACGGCCGTCGCCGTGCGCGGGCCCGCCGCCCGGTCCGGCGCCTCCGCCCCGGTGGTGATCATCGAGGGCAGGGCGATCCGAGGCATGGGAAGAGGAGGACATGCGCTGAATCTTGCTGCTCTTCGTCAAAGATCGCGACGACGGACCTCACAGTTCGCTGAGAGCCCCCGGAATCACTGCATGACCTGGTCCTTCTTCGATGATGAAGCGCGTCACAACCCTCCCCCGCGGTCCGATGCGCCACGCCCCCGGGGCCGGCCGGCGACCGGGGCGGGGCGACGGTCAGCCATTCCTCGCGCGCACCCGGCATCATGGGGGCATCGCGCACGGCTGAGGAGGTGGACCGATGGTCTGGATCGTCGATGTCGTCGCCGTCGTCATCGTGCTGGCCTCGCTCGCGGCCGGACTGCGCTCGGGCTTCGCGGCGACGCTCGGCGCCCTGCTGGGGCTCGCGGCCGGTGCCGCGGCCGCGGTGTGGGCACTCCCCCACGTCTCCGGCGCGGTGGATCCGCCGTGGCGCACGGCGGCCGTGCTCGGCGCACTGTTCCTGCTGCTGGTGGTCGGCTGCGCGATCGGCTCGGGCATCGGCGGGCTGATCCGTCGGGGCGCCGACCGCATCCACCTGCGCGTCCTCGAACGCCTCCTCGGCGGGGTGCTCGGGCTCGTGCTGGGCCTGGTCGTGGTCATGTTCGGCGGGGCAGGACTTGTCTCCGCGGGCATCCCTGGCGTCTCCAGCACGGTCGCGTCCTCGCGGGTCCTGCAGCAGATCGACCGTGCCACACCGGAGCCCGTCGACGACGCCCTCGCCCAGCTGCGCGCGGAGGTCGTCGGCGCCCTGCCCATGCCCACCATCGTGAGCCCGCCCGAGGGACTGGGCGAGGCCGACGTCCCGACGTCGGCCCCCGTCGACCTCGACCAGGCGGACCTCGCGCAGGCCGCGCAGTCCGTCGCGCGCGTCTCCGGGCCGACGAACGGCTGCGGCACCATCTCCACCGGGTCCGGCTTCGTGATCGCGCCCGATCGCATCGTCACCAACGCCCACGTGGTGGCCGGCGTGGAGCATCCGATGGTCGAGCTGCCCGGCGAGAGCGCCCGGGAGGGCCGCGTGGTCCACTTCGACGTCGAGAACGACCTGGCCGTGATCGCGGCCGACGTCGACGCCGAGCCCCTGAAGCTCGTCGACACGCTGGACGACGGCGCCTCGGCCGTGATCCAGGGGTATCCGCACGGCGGGCCGTTCCGCTCGTCGTCGGCGACAGTGCGCGCCTCGGGCAGCGCCGAGGTGCACGACGCGCACGGCGAGGGCAGTGTGCGCCGTGACATCTACGTGCTGGACGCGGAGGTCGAGCCCGGCAACTCGGGCGGTCCGCTGCTGGACTCGGACGGCGGCGTCGCGGGGGTGGTCTTCGCGCGCGGTGAGTCCGACGACGACGTCGCCTACGCGATGACCAACGCCGAGCTGCTGCCCGTCATCGCGCAGCTCGACGGCGAGACGGAGACCGTCTCGACGGGCGCGTGCACGGCGTGAGCGCCGAGGGCGTCGAGGGCGTCGAGGGCGCTGAAGGCGCTGAGTACGATCTCGACCCGGAGCTGCGCCGCTGGCTCCACCCGCTCTTCGGAGAGGTCGAGCTCGTGCGTCCCCTGGTCGGCGGGATCACCGGTCAGATGCTCCAGTTGCGGCGAGCCGACGGCGGCGACGATCTCGTCGTCCGCCGCTGGCGCCGCACGGGGTCGGAGGAGCAGGACCGGGTGCGGCGCGAGGTGACCGGGCTCGAGGCGCTGGCCGCCTCGGGGCTCTCGATCCCCCGGCTGCTCGCCGCGGATCCCGACGGCAGCGGATCGGGCCTGCCGACGACCGTGACCACGTTCCTCCCGGGCCGGGTGGAGCTCGATCCCCCGGATCTGCGGGAATGGGTGCGGCGGCTCGCGGAGATGCTCGTGCGCATCCATGCCGTGCCGCCGCCCGCGCTCAAGACCTGCGAGTACATGCCCTATGCGCAGCACCCGTGGCTCGTCGCCCTCGACGACGCCGGTCTCGCCCGGGATGCGCACGAGCTCGCCTCGCGCACCCCTGATCCGTCGACCGCAGTGCTCTCCCACGGCGACTTCCAGCACTTCAACGTGCTGTGGGAGGGCGCGGAGCGGCCTCGGATCCGTGCCGTGGTCGACTGGCCGACGGCGGGCCTCGCCGACCGCGGTCTGGACGTGGGCCACTGCCGGCTGAACCTCGCCGTGCTCTTCTCGGCCGATGCCGCCATGTGGTTCCTCGAGGACTACGAGCAGGTCGCCGGGGTACGCGTGGCCCCGGCTGCCGACGTCGCGCAGCTGCTGGGATTCAGCGATCAGTGGCCCGGGTTCATCCCGATCCAGGTCGCGGGGCGCCGGGCCGTGGACGGGCCCGGGATGGCCCGCCGGGTGCAGGAGACGATCCGGCGGACGCTGGATCGGTCGGGGTGAGGGGACGAGCCAGACCCTCACCACACACCAAAAGCGTCACGAGTATTGACACTTTTGCGTCCCCTCTCTAGCGTGAGCGCACCCCGTCCGGGCACACCATCCTGATCCAGGAGCACGACGATGACGTCATCCCGCCCTTCCGACTCGTCCACACGAACTCTCACGGGCCCCGCCCTGCGACGCCGCACCCTGCTCGGCCTCGCGGCCGCCGGCACGGCCGCCGCCGGGATCGCCCCCTCGTTCCTGCGCCCCGACGCCGCCCACGCGGCCGGCGGCCCCACCGACGACTCCGGGCACGCCGATTTCTCCCTGACCTGGGAGGAGAACTTCGACGGCTCCCGCCTCGACCCCACGACGTGGGAGTACGAGCTCGGCAACATCCGCGGCAACGAGCAGCAGCACTACTCGAGCAGCACGGACAACGTACGCATCGAGGGCGGTCGCCTGATCCTCGCCGTGACCGATCGGCCCGCGGCGGACCAGTACCGCAACACCGAGCGGCTGGGCTCGGCGGCGCGCCTGGTCAAGTACAACTCGGGCAGCGTGCGCACCCACGCCGGGCGGGACTTCCTCTACGGCCGCCTCGAGATCCGGGCGCGACTGCCGAAGGGCAAGGGCGCGTTCCCCGCGATCTGGACCCTGGGCCACGACTTCCCGATCGACGGCCGGATCGACCCCTCCCAGGGGTACGGCTGGCCCTCGACGGGAGAGATCGACATCGCGGAGATGATCGGCGCCCCCACCGCCGAGCGCGCAGCGCAGGGCGAGACGGCGAGCGCAGGCACCAGCAACAGCACCGTCTACGGGACCCCGCACTTCTGGTACTCGGAAGGCGACGCCGACGGGGACGGCACCTATGCCCCCTACGCGCTGGGTGGGAAGACCACGACCACGGAGGACCTGCACGAGGATTTCCATGTCTTCGGCGTCAACCGGACGCCCGACAAGCTCGCATGGCTCCTGGACGGGGTCGTCTACAAGACCCTGCACTTCGTCTCCGAGGACCCGGCGGACCAGGCGCGGCGCGACGCCGCCCGCGCGGGGCTCGCACGCCCCGCCTACCTGCAGATCAACCTCGCGACCGGCGGCAACTGGGCGGGCGACGCCGGTGACCACCTCGCCGAGGACGGCGCCCGGTTCGAGGTCGACTGGGTGCGCTTCTCGCAGACGAAGGAGCAGGCGGCCCAGGACGCCGCCTACCGCTCCTCGATGCCCGCGCTCTCCGGCGTCGAGGACGTGGCCATCCGCCAGGGCGATCACGCCGACCTCGTCGCCGGCGTCACCACCGACACCAAGGACCACGCGGTGGAGGTGTCCGTCAACGACAGCCCCCTGTTCGTCAACACCGGGGCGCCGGGCGGCCGGAACGAGGTGCATCTGCGCGTGGCCTCCGCCGACGACGCGGATGCGGTCGCCGCCCTGCCCGAGGGGACCTACGCGATGTACCTGACGGCGGTCCCGCGCGGAGAGGCGCTGAGCGGCGGCCGTGTGCCCACCGCGCTGACCCGACGCAGGAAGGCGACCCTCACGGTGCTCCCGGCAGAGGGCATCGAAGGAGACTCCCGGGGCACCGTGGCGACGGTGGACCTGCCGGACGGGTACTCCTTCCGCGACCCGTCGCTGCGCTTCTCACGGAACGACGAGTACGTGGTGGACTTCGTGAACCCGGAGGATCCGATCCCCGCGCGCAAGCGGCCCGTCCACCCCTTCGTCCTGCAGGAGTCGGCGATCACCCTGCGCGCCTGCTCCCCCGCACACGGGGATCCGCATCCGCGGAAGGGAAAGAAGAAGGGCCGGGGCCGCCACCACCGCTGAGAACGCCGTCCCGGCCGCCGGGGCCAGGGGAATCGTGACCGACGGGGCCAGGGGAATCGTGACCGACGGCCACGGGCTCAGGATCCGGCGCCCACGGTCCCGGCGCGCAGGGACGCGGCCGCCTCCCATCCGGTGGCGAGGCCGAGGCGCGGGGCGACCTCCGTGGCCAGCAGCTCGAGGCTGCGCAGGGTCATCTCGTGGGGCGCGGCGATCGAGTGCACCTGGAACGAGACGTCGGTCGCCGCGGGCAGCGTCTCGTCGGCCGCGAGCGTCTCGCAGACCTCGTCGACGGTCCCCACGTGCGTGTCGGTGACGGCGACGAGCTGCTCGATGCTCGCTCCGGCGGCGTCGAACCCGCTCTGGCCCGCGGCGAGCGCGCGCAGCCCGGGCTCCGCGAGGGCCAGCGCGCGGTCGCGATCCTCGGGATCGACGACCAGAGCCGTGCGCGAGGCGAGGACCCGCGGGACCGCCCCCGCGGGGAGCGCGCTGCGGTAGGCCTCGATGATGGGCAGCTGGAGCTCGTGCAGGGGCAGGTCGAGGGCGTCCTCGGGGCGCACCTGGGTGCGCGAGAGCATCAGCCCGTCGCCGGCCTCGCCGGCGCGTCGGCCGCCGTCGGCGGAGAACGTCGCCTGCCAGATGCGCCGGCCGAGGTCCCCGGCGGGCGGGTAGATCCTCGACTCGGTCCCGCGGACCCCGCGACCGGCGAGCGCGTCCCGCAGCACGCCCAGGTGCTCGGCGAAGATCTCCCGGCGCCGGGCGGGGTCGCGGCCGAAGGCGGGGAACGACGAGGGCGTGCCGCCGGCGGCGATCCCGAGCTGCACGCGCCCGCCGCTCAGGGCGTCGAGCACGGAGGCGTCCTCGGCCGCGCGCAGAGGACCGTCGATCGGGAGGGTGAGCACCCCGGTGGCCAGTGCGATGTCGCGCGTGCGCTGCGCCGCGGCGGCGAGCAGCACGAAAGGCGAGGGCAGGCCGCCCTCGTGCTCGCCGAAGTGGTGCTGGGCGACCCAGGCGGAGGCGAAGCCGAGCTCGTCGGCCCGGCTGATCTGCTCGAGCGCGAAGCGGTAGCGGTCGGCGGGGCTCGCCTCCTCGAGGAGTCGGGTGAACAGTCCCAGGCGGGGTCGGGTCATGGTGCGGGGTCTCCTCTGGCGCCGGGTGCGGATCCGGTCCTCCCGAGCATCTCACCCGTGGGCCGCCCGCGGACATCCGGGGCGGCCGCGCGGCTCAGAGCGCGCGGTGCGTCCAGGCGCCTGCGCGGATCGTCCCCAGCACCTCCATGTCCCGCAGCGCCGATTCCGGCACCGCGAGGGGATCCTCGGCGGTGAGCACGAGGTCAGCCGTGTCCCCGACGCCGATCGATCTGCGGCCGTCGGTCGACGCGCTCCAGGCGATCTCCCGCGGGATCCGCTGCTCGGGATGCCAGGCCTCGCGGCCGTCGCGCTCCCTCGTCACCGCCGCCGCCATCGAGATCCAGGGGTCGAGCGGGGCGACGGGGGCGTCGGACCCCAGGCGGAGCCGCGCGCCCGCCCGCACGAGCGAGCCGAAGGCGAAGGCGCGTCCCGTGCGTCCGCTCCAGTGGCGGTCGGCGACATCGCGGTCGTCCATCGCGTGCTCCGGCTGGACGCTCGCCTCGACGCCCAGCTCCGCGAAGCGGGGCAGGTCCTTCTCGCTCACGAGCTGCGCGTGCTCGATGCTCCCCCGCGCCCCCGTCTCCTCGAAGATGTCGAGCGCGAGGGCCACCGCACGATCGCCGATCGCGTGCAGCGCGGGGACGAGGCCGCCGTCGTGCGCCCTGCGGGTGAGGGCGAGCGCCTCCTCGGCAGACAGCGCGCGCAGTCCGTGGTCCGTGCCGTCGGCGTCGTAGGCGTCCTCGACCCATGCCGTGCGGGTGCCGAGCGACCCGTCCAGGACCAGCTTGAAGGGCCCGACGGTGAGCAGTCCCGCGGTGCCCTCGACGGACTCGCCCGTCCGCAGTCCGTCGCGCAGCGCGCGCTCCAGCTCGCGCGGATAGATCCCGGAGCGCACGCGCAGAGCATCGGCGCCGGCAGCCATGCGGCGCTGCCAGGACTCGATGCCGAAGCCCATCTCCAGGTCGACGACGCCGACCACGCCGCGCTGCGCGGCGTCCCGGACGGCCTCGCGGACCCAGCCGTCCAGGGTCTCCTCGGGCACCCGGGACAGCTGCCCGGTGGCGTCGAAGGCATCGGCCTCCCGCAGCACCCCGTCCCCTGGGAGGGGCCTGCCGAGCCCGCGCGCGAGCAGGTCCAGGGCGGGTCCGTTCGCCCAGACCGTGTGCAGATCGTGGCTGATCGCGACCGCCGGCCGGTCGGGCACGGCGGCGTCCAGGAGGGCCCGCTCCGCGCGATCGGGCCACACCCCGTCGCGGAAGCCGTGCCCGATGAGCACCGGGTCCCGGTCGCGGTCGCCGGTCCCCGCCGCGGCGGCCATGGTGCGGGCGAGCTCGGCCGCGCTCGCGCACGCGGAGACGTCGATGCGGCGCCGCGCGAGGGACCACTGGTCCATGTGCGTGTGGTGGTCCCAGAGGCCGGGGCCCACCCAGGCGCCGCCTGCCGCGACGACCTCGTCGTCGGCGCGCGCCGCGAGCCCGCCGGCCGGTGCGATCTCCTCGATGGCCCCCTGGACGATGCGGAGGTCCACGGGCGCCGCGTCGGCCCCGATGCGACGCACCTCCTGCAGCAGCGTCGCCGGCGGCACCGGCGTGGGCGTCGGCGTCGCCATCAGTCCTCACCCCGATCCGCGGACGGATCCTGCGGGGCCGACCGCTGCGGGTTCGGCTCCCCGTGCTCGCGGACCATCTCGGCGGCGAGCGCCGGGTTCTCGTAGGGCCCGGGCGCGCGCAGCGCGGAGATCACGGACTCGATCACCGCGGGGCCCTTGTCCTGGCTGAGCTTGGCGCGGGCGTCGAAGCGCCGGACCCGCACGCGGATCCCGACGGTCCCGCGTGCGATGCCCCTCGCCCGCTCCTCGTCGATCTGCAGGGAGACGGGGTGGGGCATGCGCTGCTCGAAGTGGTCGACGAGCCGGAAGAGCACGGCGAAGTTCTCCTCGTCCGAGAGGATCTCGGGCGTGCCCCAGAGGTGGGCGGTCACGTGGTTCCACGTCGGGATGAACTGATCGGGCGGGTACCAGCCAGGCGAGACGTATCCGTGGGGGCCCTGGATGATCACGAGCACCTCGTGGCGGCCCAGCTCATGGGCCTCCTCGTCCGGCCGGCCGACGTGGCTGACGAGACTGATCCCGTCCCCCGGGTCCTCGCCCTCGGCCGGCTCCTCGAGCAGGAAGGGGTAGTGGGAGGCGACCAGCCCCGAGGCGGGCGAGACGATCGTCGCCCAGGGGTTGCCGCGGATCAGGCGGCGCACCTCGTCGGGATCCGTCAGCAGGTACGAGGGTGTGTGGCGCATGACCGACACGTTCCCACGAGGTGCTCGCCCCCGCCGCTCCAGCAGATCACGATTCTATAAACTTTCACTATTCACTGAGACTTGAAAGAAGTGCTCCCATACGGTCGACCCACGTCGCCCCCGAGCGGCGGTCGAGGACGACCCACCGGAGGAACCATGCGCAGAGGAGCAGCGCTCACGCTCATCGCCTGGGCCGCGACGCTCACGCTGATCACCGGGTGCTCCGTGGGCACGCCGCAGCACAGCGACCCCGACGGCTTCGTGTTCGCGACCGGCGAGCCCGACCACCTCACCCCCGGCCGGCAGACCGTCGCCTACGACCAGATGCGGGCGCTGTTCTCCCCGCTCGTGTCCGTCGACGACGACGGCACGGTGCACGGCGTCGCCGCGAAGAGCGTCACCAGCGACGACAACGTCACCTGGACCATCACCCTGCGCGACGACTGGACCTTCCAGAACGGTGAGCCCGTCACGGCCGAGAGCTACGTGAAGGCCTGGAACTTCGTCGCCTACGGCCCCCACGCCTGGGAGGACTCCGGCCAGCTCGCCGGCATCAAGGGGTACGCGGACCTCAACCCCGAGTCCGGGAAGCCGACGACGAAGACGATGAGCGGACTGCGCGTCACGGGGAAGAACACCTTCACGGTGACGCTCACGGGTGCGGACAGCTCCTTCCCTCTCCAGCTGACTTCTTCGCAGACCGCGTTCTTCCCGATGCCCGAGGCCGCCTACGACGACCTCGACGCCTACGACCGCAAGCCCGTCGGCAACGGCCCCTACGCGATGACCGAGGCATGGAAGCCCGGCGGCGAGTTCACCGTGCAGACCTGGGACGGGTACCGGGGCGAGGAGCCCCGGACGCAGCGCGTCACCTTCCGCAGCTACCAGGACCAGAACACCGCCTACACCGACGTGCTCTCCGGCAGCGCCGACGTGCTGACCCTGCCCCCGGAGAAGATGACCAGCGCGTCCGCGGACTTCGGCGACCGCCTGCACACCTTCGACGCCGCGGGCATCGACTACCTCGGCTTCCCCCTCTGGGACGAGCGGTACGACGACCCCCGCGTGCGCGAGGCCATCTCCATGTCGATCGACCGCGACGCCGTCAACAGGGCGTTCTTCGGCGGGCTGTACGAGCCGGCCACCTCCCTCACGCCGCCCAGCATGATCGGGGCGAAGGAGGGAGTCTGCGGGAAGCACTGCGAGTTCCATCCCGAGGACGCGAAGGCGCTGCTGGACGAGGCCGGCGGCTTCGACGGCACGATCACCCTGGTCTACCCGGGAGGCGCGGGCCTCGACGCCCTTTACCAGGGGTACGCGAACCAGATCCGCCAGAACCTCGGCGTCGAGACCGTCGCGAAGCCCACCACGGACTTCGCCTCCTTCAACACGGAGCTCGTCGAGAAGACGGTCGACGGACCCCACTTCGGCCACTGGGGAGCGCTCTACCCCAGCCAGCAGGGCACCCTGCGGGCCCTGCTCACCCCCACCGGCGGCTGCGCGCCCTGCACCGGCTACTACCAGGACGACGACGTGGACGCCCTGCTCGCCCGCGCGAGCGCCGCGGCCGACGAGGACGAGGCTGCCGACTACTACGCCGAGGTCCAGGACGCGGCCTTCGAGGACTTCCCCGTCGTCCCCACCTTCTTCGACAAGTACTCCTACGTGACCAGCGAGAAGATCACCGACCTCCCCGATGTCCGGGGCGACGTCGCGATCGCGGAGGTGACCGTCCGATGACCCCGGCGACCCCGCGTCGCAGCCCGGGCCCCGACACCACCGCCGAGGCCGCCCACGGGCCGTCGGCCGTCCGACGAGAGGAAACATGCATGTCCCACCCGGCCACCGACCCGCACGAGGGAGCGCCCCTGCGCGCACCGCAGATCCTGGATCTCGTGCGCGCCCTCCCCGACCACAGCGGATTCCCCACCGTCGACGAGCTGCACGAGAGCTTCGAGGCCCTCGCGCGCAGCACGGATCGCGTTCGCCGGCGTCGCATCGGGACCAGCCGGCTGGGCGAGCCGATCCACGAGTTCGTCGTCGGCGACGGACCCCACCAGGCGGTGATCGCGGGCGGCGTCCACCCCAACGAGCCCATCGGCTCGTGGACCGCCCTGCACCTCGCCGAGATGATGCTCGAGGACGACGGCCCCGCGGAGGCGCTCGCGACCACGTGGCACATCGTGCCCACCATCGACCCCGACGGCATGCGGCTGAACGAGGGCTGGTTCGCCGATCCCTTCGACCGCTCCCACTACTCGCGGCACTTCTACCGCCCGGCCCCGGACAGCCAGGTCGAGTGGACCTTCCCCACCGACTACAGGGACGCCTACTTCGACACGGTCCTCCCCGAGACGCTCGCGCTCATGCGGCTCATCGACGACGTGCGCCCCGACCTGCTGGTCACCCTGCACAACGGGGAGATGGGCGGGGTCTACTACTACCTCTCCCACGACGAGCCGGAGCTGATCGCGGACCTCCACGCGATCCCCGACGCGCTCGGCCTGTCCCTCGACACCGGCGAGCCCGAGTCGCCGCACCTGCGCACGCTCGCGACCGCGGTGTTCGCCATGGACCACATCTCCACGTACTACGAGTACCTCGAGTCGATCGGCCTCGATCCGGCGCCGCAGATCCGCGGCTCCTCCTCGGCCTCCTGGGGCGCGCGCCACGACGCGCTGTGCCTGGTGGCGGAGCTCCCCTACTGGACCCACCCCGACGCCGGCGACGAGACGCCCACCTCCGAGCCCTACCGGGACCTGGTGCTGCGCACCGCCGAGACGATGGGCGCCTCCGGTGAGGCCCTGCAGCAGATCCTCGACGAGGCGGAACGGCACCTGAGCCTGGAGACCCCGTACCTCGAGGCCTCCCGGGCGTTCGTCCCGATGCTCGGGGCGATCGCGGAGACCGACCGCCGCCGGGCGCCGCTCGAGCCGGCCGAGCGGCGGGCGACCGTCGCCGAGCAGTTCGCCTGCGAGGACCTGGTGCGCTGCTTCCGCCTCCGCTACGGCGGGATGCTGCTGCAGGCGATCGAGGCCGAGACCCGGGCGGGCATCGCCCCCGCTCCCCTGCGCGCGCTGCGCGAGCGGATGGCCGCCCTGTACGAGGAGTGGCTGGCCGACGCCGCCACCGAGGCGACGCCCATCCCGATGCGCACCCTCGTCGGCGTGCAGCTCGGGGCGGTGCTCGCGGGCGCCGCGCACGTGGCCGCGACGCGGCCGACGCGGGACGCGCCGTCGGCCGATCTCCCCGTCCCCGGCGACGGCGGCGCGTCATGAGAGGCGCGCTGCTGGTCGCAGCGCGCCGGATCGGGACGCTGGTGATCGTCTTCCTGGGCGTCACCTTCCTCATCTACGTGATGACCTTCGCGCTGCCCGGCGATCCGATCCGCGCGCTCGGCGGTGACCGTCCGCTGAGCGACGCGACCGTGCACACCCTGCAGGCCCGCTACCACCTGGACGAGCCGCTCTGGCAGCGCTACCTGCGCTACCTGGGCGGCCTCCTCCACGGCGACTTCGGCACCGACTTCAACGGCGTGCCCGTCGGCGAGCAGATGGCCCAGCGCTGGCCGGTGACGATCGTCCTCGCGCTCACCGCCTGGGTGATCGAGGTCGTGGCGGGCATCGCCCTGGGCGTCGCGGCCGCGCTGCGCCGCGGGAAGGCCGTCGACCGGGCGGTGCTGATCTCGACGATCACGGTCGCCGCGATCCCCGTGTTCGTGCTCGGCGTCTCGCTCCAGCTCGTGTTCGCGGTGCGCCTGCACTGGTTCCCCGTCGCCGGCACCGCCCAGGGCTGGCCCGTCTCCTTCCTGCTGCCCGCGCTGGTCATCGCCCTGTTCGGGCTCGCCTCCGTCTCCCGCCTCACCCGGGCCTCGGTGATCGAGACCCTCGCGACCGACCACATCCGCGCGGCCACGGCGAGCGGCCTCTCGCGCCGACGGATCATCGGCGTGCACGTGCTGCGCAACTCGCTGATCCCGCCGGTGACGTACCTGGCCACGGACCTCGGACTGCTCATGGGCGGGACCGTCATCGTGGAGGGGATCTTCAACGTGCCCGGCATCGGCAACCTGCTGTTCCAGGGGATCCGCTCCCACGAGGGCGCCACGATCGTCGGCATCTCGACCGCCCTGATCCTCGTCTTCCTGCTCACCAGCCTGCTCGTGGACGGCCTCCACGCACTGCTCGACCCGCGGATCCGCACCAGGGGGACGACGTCATGACCAGCTTCGTCCGCGCCGCCGACGCCCCCGTGCGCCACCGGGTGCTCTCCCCCGCCCTGCGCCGGCCCGGGGTGATCGTCCCCGCGGTCCTGCTCGCGCTCATCCTGCTGATCGCGATCGCCCCGGCCCCGTTCGCGGGGCTCTTCGGGCACGGCGACCCCCGCTTCTGCGACCTCACCCGCAGCGGCGCCTCGCCGACCTCCGGCCACCCCTTCGGCTTCGACGTCCAGGGCTGCGACGTCTACGCCCAGGTCATCTACGGGACACGCACCTCGATCGGCGTCGCCGCCCTCACCACCGCGCTCGCGGGGATCGTCGCGATCGTGGTCGGGACCGTCGCGGGCATGAGCGGGGGCTGGGTCGATTCGGTGCTCTCGCGCCTGACCGACGTGTTCCTCGGCTTCCCGTTCCTGCTGGGCGCGGTGGTCGTGCTGAACACCGTGGGCACGCGCTCGGTGCTCACGGTCTCCCTCGTGCTCGCCCTGTTCGGATGGCCGACGATGGCGCGGCTCGTGCGCGGCTCGGTCCGCGCCGTCGCGCGCTCCGAGTTCGTCTCCGCGGGACGCACGATGGGGCTCTCGCCCTGGTGGATCGCCACCCGGTACGTGCTGCCCTCCTCGCTCTCGCCGCTGCTGGTGCTCGCCACCATCACCGTGGGCAGCGTGATCGTCGCCGAGTCCTCCCTCACCTACCTGGGCATCGGCCTCCAGGCCCCGGCGATCTCGTGGGGGCTCCAGCTCTCCGCGGCGACCGGGCAGTTCCTCTCCGCCCCGCACATGCTGGTCTTCCCCTCCCTGTTCCTGGTGGTCACGGTGCTGACCGTGACCACGCTCGGGGAGACCCTGCGGACCCTGCTCGAACCGGCCCACGGATGAGGGCGGGCGGAATGAGAAGATCCGGAGCACGGCCCGCGGCACTCCCCCGCACGGCCGACGACCCCGGACGGATGGAGGAGAGAGCATGCCCGAGGACCGCAGCGATCCGCGCAGGAGCACCGAGGACGCGCAGGAGCCTGCCGAGCACGACGTGTACCTCGACGCCGATCGCCAGGGCTTCGTCGAAGACCTCGCCGTGATGATGAACCACGCCGCAGGGCTCCCCCTCACCGACGGCCGCGTGCTCGGCTATCTGATGATGACCCAGGCCGACCACACCTCCTCGGCGCAGCTCGCGCAGGGCCTGCAGGCGAGCTCGGGGGCGATCTCCATGGCCACCCGGCGCCTGGTGGAGTCGGGCTTCGTCAAGCGGCACGTGATCCCCGGGGACCGCCGCCACTACTTCCGCACCGAGACGGACGTCTGGGGCAGCTGGCTCGCGACCGAGCGCCGCTACCTCGACCGCCAGCGCGACGTGATCGCCCACGGCCTCGCGACCACCGATCCCGACGACCCGGCGGACGCCCCCGTCCGCGAGCGCCTGGAGAACGGGCGCGACTACATGACCTGGCTCCAGGGGCATCACCGGGCGATGCTCGCGGAGTGGGAGGCGTTCAAGGCCGAGCGCCGCAGCGGGAACCGGAAGAACCGCTCCCCGACCACCCACGAGGAAGAGGACTGACCATGAGCACGAGGCCGGACGCGTCGGAGCACGGCGACGAGGACTCCGCGGCGGTCCTGGAGATCGCGGATCTCCGGGTGCGCTTCGAGACCGACGAGGACGAGGTCCTCGCGGTCGACGGGGCGTCCTTCGAGGTCCATCAGGCGGAGGTCGTGGCCGTGGTCGGCGAGTCCGGCTCGGGCAAATCCATGACCGCGATGTCGATCCTCGGCATCGCTCCCGAGGACGCCCGGATCACCGGCTCGATCCGCGTGCGCGGCGCCGACGATCGCTTGGTGGAGGTGCTCGGCGACGGTCCCAGTCCTCTGCCCGAGCTGCGGGGCCGACGGGTCTCGATGATCTTCCAGGACCCCACGGCCTCGCTCGACCCGGTCTTCAGCATCGGCTTCCAGCTGGCCGAGGTGGTGCGACGCGCCGCCCCCGGGACCAGCCGCCGCGAGGTGCGCGAGCGCAGCCTCGAGCTCCTGCGCGAGGTCGACATCCCGGACCCGGAGGGCGCGCTGCGCAGGTACCCGCACCAGCTCTCCGGCGGGCAGTGCCAGCGCGTGATGATCGCGATGGCGCTCGCCTCCCGTCCGGACCTGCTGATCGCCGACGAGCCGACCACCGCCCTGGACGTCACCGTGCAGGCGGAGGTCCTCGACGTGCTGCGCCGCCTGCGGGAGTCCACGGGCACGGCGGTGCTGCTCATCACCCACGACATGGGCGTCGTGGCCGACCTCGCCGACGCGGTGGTCGTGCTCAAGGACGGGAAGGTCGTCGAGCAGGGGCCCGTGCGCCAGGTGCTGGGATCCCCGCGCGAGGAGTACACGCGCACGCTGCTGGAGGCCGTGCCGCGCCTCGAGATCGACGAACGGCCCGGGCGGGAGCCGGCTCCGCATCGCGAGCCCGGGGGCGAGGACCCGGGGACGACCGAGGGCCCGTCCCAGGGCGCGACCGGGGACTCACACGAGGGCGCGGGCCGCGCGGGGTCGGCGGGCGATCCTGACGCAGCGCTCTCGATCCGCGACCTCTGCGTCGACTACGGGCGCGGCGCTCGCCGGTCGCGGGCGGTCGACGGGGTCGGCCTGGATGTCGCGCCCGGCGAGATCCTGGGCCTGGTCGGCGAGTCCGGGAGCGGGAAGACCACCATCGGCCGCGCGATCGTCGGGCTCGTGCCGGTCGCCCAGGGCTCGATCCTCGTCGAGGGCCGCGATGTGGTCACCGCGGGCCGCGTCGAACGCCGCGCGATGCGCCGGCGCGTGGGCGTCGTGTTCCAGAGCCCGCGCTCCTCCCTGAACCCCCGGTACACCGTGGAGCGGACCGTCACCGAGCCCCTCGTGAAGATCCTCGGGCTCTCCGGGGAGCAGCTCGAGGAGCGCACCTCGCGACTGCTCGCGGGCGTCGGCCTCGACGACTCCTGGCGCCACCGCCGGCCGCACCAGCTCTCCGGCGGCCAGTGCCAGAGGGTCGCGATCGCCCGAGCACTCGCCCTCGATCCCGCCCTGCTCATCGCGGACGAACCCACGAGCGCCCTCGACGTCTCCGTGCAGGCGCAGGTCCTCGACGTCTTCCGCGAGCTGCAGGAGTCCCTGGGCTTCGGGTGCCTGTTCATCACGCACGACCTCGCGGTCGTCGACCAGCTGTGCGGACGCGTGGCGGTCATGCGCTCCGGGGCCCTCGTGGAGACGGACGACAGCGCCCGGGTGCTCCACGATCCGACCCAGGAGTACACCCGGCGCCTGATCGCCGCCGCCCCGGTGGCGGACCCGGACCTGCAGGCCGACCGCAGGGCGCGGCGCTCGGCCGCGTGAGGAGAGGCCCCGGGACGCGGGCGCGGCCCGGGAGGCGTGTCGCCCTCAGCCGTCGCGGCGGGATTGCTCCCACTGCACGGCGGCCTCCTGATAGCTGCTGAGCACGCGTTCGAGGTCGGCCACGATCCGGGGCGCCTGCCCGGAGACGTCCGTCGACTCCTGCGGGTCGGTCTCGAGGTCGAAGAGTGCAGCGCTCACTGCAGCGGGCGGGTCCATGCCCTCGCGAGCATCGTGGACGAGCTTGAAGCGACCTCGCCGCACCGCGTACTGGCCCTGGTACTCCCACACGACGGCACGCTCGGCGGACTCGCCCGCCGATGGGACGTCGCCCTCACCTCCGCCCGCGATTCCACCTTCGGCCCGCAGCGCATCGAGCAGTGAGATCCCGTCGACCTCGGGCAGCTCCGGCTCCTCGCCGTCCACGGCGTGCAGGAGCGTCGGCAGCAGGTCCATCATCGTTCCCACCTGGTCGTACTCGGCGCCGGAGCGGAGCTGCGCGGGCCAGGAGACGATGCCGGGCACGCGGATCCCCCCTTCGAACACGGATCCCTTCGAGCCGCGGAGCCCGCCGGCGGAGCCGCCCGTGTAGGAGATCTCCTCGCCGTCCAGCCAGTTGCGGCTCTCGCGGGAGGGCCCGTTGTCGGAGGAGAACAGCACGATCGTGTCGTCCCGGACGCCGCTGCGATCGAGGGCCGCGAGGATCTCGCCGACGGCATCGTCCATCGCGGCGATCATCGCCGCGCTCTCCCGTCGCCCGGGAGGCAGGTGATCGACGCGCCGCATGTGCTCGTCGGGCGCGTGCATCGGGTAGTGCGGCGCATTGAAGGGGACGTAGCAGAAGAAGGGCGATTCGGGCGCGGTACGAGTGATGAACTCTGCGGCGCGGTCCCCGATGACCGTGGTGAGGTACTCGCCGTTGCGCCACACCTCGTCGTCCCCGTCCCAGAGGTCGTGCACCGGGTTGTGGTCTCCCCAGTAGAAGATGTGCGAGTAGTAGTCGACGCAGCCGGCGCGGAAGCCGAAGGTCTCGTCGAACCCGAAACGAGCGGGCGCGTAGGCGGGGTCGGCCCCCAGGTGCCACTTGCCGAACAGGCCCGTCCGATACCCGCGCTCACGCAGGTGCGAGGCGAGGGTGGGCTGATGGGGCAGCCCGGGCGTGCGCCGGGTGCCGCCGAGGATGGATTCCACACCGGCGTGGGCGGGGTATCGCCCGGTCATCAGCGCGGCCCGCGAGGGCGAGCACACCGGGGAGTTCGCGTACCACTGGGGAAGCCGGACCCCGGCCGCGCAGAGGGCGTCGAGGTGCGGGGTGGGTATGTCCTCGGCCCCGAAGCAGCCGAGGTCACCCCAGCCGAGGTCGTCGGCGAACACGATCACGATGTTGGGGCGGCTCGGCTCTGTCATCTTCACTCCTTCACGGCTCCCGCGGTCATGCCGGCGACGAGCCGACGCTGCAGCAGGGAGAACAGGACCACGGTGGGCAGAGCGGCGACCACGGAGGCGGCCATGACGACTCCCCAGTCCGTGCCGTACTCGCCGAAGAGCCCCGCGATGCCCACCTGAACGGTCTTCAGGGAGTCGCTGGTCAGGAACACCTGCGCGAACAGGAACTCATCCCACATGGCGATGAATGTGGTGACCCCGACCGTGACGATCCCGGGCCAGACCAGCGGCGCGATCACGCGCACGATGACCGTGAGCGTCGAGGCCCCGTCGATCCTCGCCGCCTCATCGAGCGTCTGCGGCACGGCGTTCAGGAATCCGGTCATGAGGAGCGTGGCGAGCGGGGTGGTGATCGCGACGTAGACGATGATCAGCCCGGCGAAGGAGTTCAGCAGCCTCAGCTCGGCGAAGAGGAGGTAGACCGGGGTGATCAGCACGACGAAGGGGAGCAGCTGCGTGGCGACCAGCACCAGCATCACGGCCGGCCTCCCCCGGAACGCGAAGCGCGAGAGCGCGAACCCGGCGAGCGTCGCGATCGCCACCGTGATGACGGTCCCGCTGACGCACACGATGATGCTGTTGGGCAGGTAGCGCCCGAATCCCGTCTGCTCGAACAGGCGCGCGTACGAGTCCAGGCTGAGTCCCGAGAAGACGTTGCGCCAGGTGATGCCCTGCGAGATGGCTTGCACCGGGCGCAGAGAGCTGTAGAGCATCCAGATCACGGGGAAGAGGATCACCAGGAGGACGACGGCGAACGGCACGAGGAACACGAGGTCCCGCGGACGCCTGTTCTCACGCGATGCTCGCCGTGGTGCGGGCCGGGACCGGGCCACGGTCATCCGGTCGGAACGTGCCGTCGTCATCGGGAATCCCCCTTCGTGGAGGTGACACGCAGGTAGACGACGGCGAAGATCGCCATGATCGCCGTCATCAGCAATCCGATCGCCGCGCCCGCGCCGAGGTCGTTGTCGAAGAACGCGGCGCTGTACAGCTCGGTGGCCAGCACGGCGGTCGCATTCCCCGGTCCGCCGCCCGTGGTGAGCCAGACGTACACGAAATTGTTGAAGGTCTGGATCACGGTCACCAGCACCACGACGGTCAGCACGGGACGCAGGTGCGGAACGGTGACGCTGCGCCAGGACGCCCATCGACCAGCGCCATCGACCGCGGCGGCCTCGTACTGCTCCGCCGGGATCGATTGCAGTCCGGCCACGAGCACCATGACCACGAACGGGAGCTCGCGCCAGACGATGATCGCGATGATCGACCACCACACGGTGCTGGTCTGCGCGAGGAAGGGGACGCCCTGATCGATGAGCCCGAGCCCGGTGAGCGCCTGGTTCAGCACGCCCGTGCTCCCGTCGAGGATCCACCGCCACGCTGCGATCGCGACGACCTGGGGGACCATCCACGGGATGAGGATGATCGTGCGGGAGACGCCGCGGAGCCGCCACCGCCTCAGGATCGGGGACTCCAGAGCGAGGGCCAGCCCCAGCCCGATGCCGAGGCGCAGGACCACGGTCGCCGCTGTCAGCCAGAGAACGGTGTTGAGTGCGGCGTGCGGCAGGTCTCCGCTGCTCCACAGGTCGGTGAAGTTCTCGAGGCCCGCAGCTTCGGCCTCGCCCGGCGACTGGTAGGGCGTGAGGTGCTGGAAGGCGAGGACCACGTTGTAGACGGACGGGATGAGGAACAGCAGTCCGATCACGAGCAGAGCGGGGGCACTGAGCAGGTACGGCTGCGCCGAGCGGAGGCGGGATGCGATCACGTCGATCACTCCTCGAGCCCGCGGGCGAGGGCGTCGAGGAGCTTGTGCGACGCGTCCTCGGGCTCCGATTGACCGGAGTAGACGGCGGAGAACTGCTGGTTCACCTGTTCTTGGAGCGAAGCGATCGTGATCGGCGCGTCCGCGTAGCGGGCGAAGGATTCGGAGTGCGGGAGCTGCTTCGTGAATCCTCGCTCCGACGGGTCCACGTCCACCCGATCGAGGGTCGCGGCCGACGCCGGGTACTGCGGGTACAGCTCGAAGGTCTCCGGGGTCAGCAGGTGGGAGACGAACGCCCAGGCCGCTTCCGGCTCCTCGCAGTTCGCGTTGATGCCGAGCGCTCGGCCGCCGAGATGTGTCGCGCCGTCGACGAGGCCGCACGGCATGGGGGCCGTCATCAGCTCGGCGTCGATGCTCTCCCGTGCGGCACGGAATGCCGTCGGCGGCATGAACGTCATCGCGCAGCTGCCCTCGCCGAGAGCGCCTACGATGCTCGGGTCGCCGTAATCGGTGACCGCCTGCATCGCCGCCGGAGTGATGCGCTCGGTGAAGAAGGTGTTGAAGTAGGTCATCGCGTCGGTGAGCTGCTGCTCGTCGACTGCCACCTCCCACGATTCTCCGTCGGCCCTGATCAGTTGGGAGCCGTGTGCCCAGAGGTAATAGTTGATGGGGAACCACTGGGCGCTCGAGTACTGGGCGGCCGCCGGGAACACGAAACCACTGACATCGCCCCCGGAGTCCTTGGTGATGCGCGCTGAGACCTCCGCCAGTTCCTCCCAGTCCTCGGGAGTGTCTGCCACTCCCGCCTTCTCCAGCACATCGGGCCTGTAGACGAGAGCCATCGTGTCCGCGGTCCAGGGGATCGCCCAGGTCTGGCGGTCGTACGTCGTCATGTCTGTGGCCAGGAGATCTTCCTGTCCTTCCGCCGGCTCGCTGGACATGAGCCGATCGAGCGGCGTGAGGATGCGGGGCTCCGCCATGAAGGACACATCGGTGAACGCCAGCTGAGCGATGTCAGGGCCCGAACCGGCATTGGCCTCGCGCGCGAACTGCTGCGGATTGTTCGGCGACAGCGTCTCCATGGTGACGGTGTAATCCGGATGCTCTGCGTTCCATGCCTTGACCGCCTTCGCGAGTCCTGTCGCCTGATCCGCAGGATCGAACTGGCGGAAGACGCGTCGGCCTTCCCCTCTCCCGCCGGCGCAGCCGGCCAATGGGAGCGCCGCCAATCCGGCGGCCAGCATCGTCCGTCGTCTCATGACCAGGTCTCCTCCTGAGGTCTCCACGTCGAGCCTCGGCATTCGCCAGTAGACATGATCAATTTGAATAAGTCAACGGCCGACGTACCATCGGCCCATGGCAATGCAGTACCCGCAGCCGGCGATGGAGCGACCGGGGCGCCGCGGGACGAACCTTCCCCGCGTCGCCGGGTACAACCAGGTCCTGGTCCTCGACCTGATCCGACGCTCTCCCGGCACCAGTCGCAGCGAGCTCGTGCAGCGCACGGGACTGACACCGCAGACGCTCTCGAACATCTGCCAGCGCCTGGTGACTGCGGGACTGATCCGGGAGTCAGGGCGCGTGCGCTCAGGGATGGGCGCTCCACGCATCGTCTACGAGGTCGTTCCCACCGGCCGGTACTCGATCGGACTCCACATCGATCCGGCGAGCCTCTCCCTGGTGCTGCTCGACCTCACCGGCGATGACGTCCATGCGCTGACCGTGCCCACACCGCAGGCACCTGGGCCCGAGCACGTGCTCGAATTGGTCGACGAGCAGGTGCGAGCTCTGCTCGAGGAGGCCGCGGTCCCGCATGAGGAGGTCGCCGGACTCGGTGTGGCGACCCCTGGTCCGCTCGACGTCGAGCACGGATCGGTCGTCGGCCCTCCCCTGCTTCCTGGGTGGGGGACGGTCGAGCTCCGCGAGGAGATCGCGCGGCGCCAGCGCCTGCCGGTGGTGGTCGAGAAGGACAGCACCGCCGCAGCGATCGGCGAGATCTGGCGAACACCGCGCGATGCGGAGAATCTGGCCTTCCTCTACCTGGGGAGCGGCGTGTCAGCCGGGATCGTGCTGGACGGACAGCCGCTGCGCGGAGCAGGGAACGCTGCCGGACGCCTCTCCCATCTGGGCAATATCGGACACCTCACCGCGGACCCGGATGGGCCGCCGTGCGAATGCGGGGGCCGCGGCTGCGTGGCTGTCTCCTCTCTCCCGTCACGGATCGTGGGGACCGCGGTGGAGCAGGGCGCCCTGGAGAAGGGGACCGAACTCGACGACGCACGCTCCGTGGAAGCCGCACTGTCCCGACTCGCGGAGCGCTCGGAGCATCGCGGCGACCCCGTGGCCCGGAAGATCCTCGAGGACGCCGCGCGCGGCTTCGCTCGGGTCGGCATGCAGCTGGCCAACCTGCTGGACCTGGACAGCATCGTGTTCGGCGGTCCGCAGTGGCCGGCATTCGAGGCCGCCTGCCTGCGGATCGCTCCAAGCCTGGTGAACGAGCACTACGTGGCGAAGAACGACCACGCGGTCGATGTGCGGGGAACCGCGATCGGAGGCCACGTCGGCGCCGTCGGCGCCGCGTCCCTGGCGATGGCGGAGACCATGTTCGACGCACCGGGCCAGCTGTATCTGGGGTAAGGGGCTGCTTCGCACGCCGCACGTTGCACTCCCACGCATCCACGACGGCACCCCGGGCCACCCGTTGTGCGTGGCACGGAGTCCACTCGAGGAACACCATCGTCGAAGTTCACCGCACTGCACATCCGCAGAGGCGAACTCACCGAGGCAGGACCTGCTTCCCCTTCTCGACGCGCACGGGACGGATCGAACCGCCCTCGATGTCCACGTCCTTCGGGTCCCATCGGGCCACGAGCACAGTGATGAAAATGATCAGTGGAACGACGGCCAGGATGATCATGGTGTGCGAGAGCCCCACGGCCGCGACCACCAGCGGGAAGACGTAGAACCCGCCGATCGATCCGACGCGGCTGCATGCTTCCGCCCACCCGGTTCCTGTGCCGCGCAGATCGGTCGGGTACGAGAGCGTCGCCATCGTCTTCCCCTGGGACCCGGGTCCGAAGGAGTGGCCGAAGATGAACGCCCCGACGAGCATGGCCGCGAGATACGGGGCCGATGCGACGTCGACCATACCCACTGCGATGAGTGCGACCACGCAGATGGCGCAGCCGATGAGGGTGAGGGCGCGCCCTCCATAGCGGTGGGTGAGGAACGGTTGGATCCCTCCACCCACCAGCCCGAAGAGATTCAGCAGGATCGTACCGAGCACGATTGACGTGACATCGAGTCCGAAGATGAGGCCGACGATGACGGGCAGGTAGAACCCCACCGCGAAGTACTGGACCGCTTGGAAGCCGCTCACCACGGCGACGACGAGGGAGCGCACTCTGTATCCGCTCTCGAATATGCGCCCGAGGCGTGTGTCGGCTTCCTTCTCCTCCTCGCCCTCCTCGATTTCGAACTCGGTACCGGGGAAGTTCTTGCGCAGGATCTTCACTGCCTCGCCCATGCCGAGATTGTGCGCCGCCCACATGGGGCTCTCGTCGGCGAAGAGGAATCGCAGGGCGAGCACGATCAAGGCCGGCACCGCGCCGAAACCCACGGCCCAACGCCACATGTGATCCCCCATTCCGAGGAACACCAGGGGCAGCACGAAGGCCGCCGACGTAATGGTCGCGAGGTACCACATGGGCTGCCAGAGGTTGACGAACTTTCCCTTGTCCTTGTTGCGCGTGAATTCTGCGACCAGGCTCAGCGCGGCCGGCATGTCGAGGCCGACGCCCACCCCGAGCAGGAAACGCCAGAGGATCAGAATCCCGATCGAGGGTGACAGGGCCGAACCGAGCGCGGCCACCACGAAGAGCACCAGATCGAGGATGAGCAGCTTGTACCTGCCCAGCTTGTCGACGAGGTATCCCCCGAAGATCGCCCCCAGCAGGGCGCCCACCGCCATGGCGGAGGTGGTGGTGCCCACCTGGAAGGGAGTTGGGTTCAGCTCCGCCTTCATGGTGTCCAGCCCGATGGCGAGGGACGTGAAGTCGTAGGCGTCGATGAATATCGACCCCAGCGCAATGAGAGCGATGATCCTTCCGCGCGAGCTTCCGGTCGGGTGGTCGTTGACGAACGTGATCACATCGCGCTTCGTGCGCAGGACGACTCTGTCCATGGTGGTCCCTCTCCTGAAAGGTGTGCTCAGCGCGCCGCCGAGATGGTCTGCAGTTCGGTGAACTCGTCGTAGCCGACTAATCCGCCCTCACGCCCGACGCCCGAGTCGCCGAACCCGCCGAAGGGGACCTCGGGAGTGTTCGGGGCACCGTTGTTGATGCCGACGATGCCGATGCGGAGTCGCTCGGCGAGTTCCTGCGCTGCGGCGATGTCACGCCCGCACACGTAACCAGCGAGCCCGACGCCCCATCCGTTAATCTCACTGACGAGGGCGTCCTCGTCCTCATAGATGTCCATGGCGAGGACGGGCCCGAAGATCTCCTGGGCATACAGCTCGGAGTCCCGCGCATCCTCGACCAGGACGGCAGGCATGAAGGCCCCGGAATCGGGGCCCTCCGGACCTCGGACCACTCGTTTCCCTGCGCGCTCCGCCTGCGCCACGAGCGCACGCAGCCTCTCCACCGCTCTCGTGTCGATGAGGGGGCCGAAGTCGGCGTCGGGTTCCTCCTGGCGCCCAGGGCGCACTCCGGCAAGGCGTGCAGCGAGAGCATCTCGGAATTCTTCGGCGAGCGAGGCGTGCACGAACAGCGTGTTCGCCGCGATGCACGACTCCCCGTTGTTGCGCAGTTTCGCGACCATCAGGTGCTCCACGGCGTCGGCCACGTCAGCGTCTTCACGCACGATGAAGGGTGCCCTGCCACCGAGCTCCAGGCATGCACGGGTCAGTGTGCGTGCAGCGCGCTCGGCGATCACCTTCCCGATCGGCGTGGAGCCCGTGAAGGTCACAGCAGCCACGCGGGGATCATCGATGAGGGCGTTCGTGAGCTCGATCCCCTCGCCGATGACCTGCCCGATGACTCCTCGCGGCAGATGCCTCTCACAGATCCGCACGAGTGCGTCTGCTGAGATCGGCGTCCGTTCGCTCGGCTTGAGCACCGTCGGACAGCCGGCCGCGATCGAGGCGGCGATCTTGCGGGCGGGAATCGAAAGGGGGAAGTTCCATGTTCCGACCGCGGCGACGACACCGACGGGATGACGACGCACCCGGAAACGACGGTTCGCAGTGGTGCGCCCCGTCTCCTCCTCTGCGATCACAGCAGCGTCGGCGAACCAGTCGAAGTACTTGGCGGAGAACTCGACCTCACCCTCCGCCTCGCCGAGGAGCTTTCCCGACTCGGCTGCGAGCAAGGGAGCGATGTCCGTCGTCTGTGCACGCAGATCGGAGGCGATGGCACGCAGCGCTGCGGCACGCTCACGGGCCGCGGTCGCGGACCAGAGCTGGAAGGCCTGCGCGCCGGCGCTGACTGCCTTCTCGACGTCGGCGGCGCCCGTCCATCCGACGCTGGCGATCGCCGCGCCGGTCGAAGGATCGATCACGTCGTGGACGTCACCGCCCTCGACGATTCGCCCGGCGATCCGGGCGGCAGGAATGCGGTTGTCGGTCATGGGAGTCTCCGTTCGTCGGTCTGGACTTGGAATCGGTCCACGGCGTCGGGGTCGAGATCACCGACGAGCCCGTGGGCGCTGGGAAGGCTGATGGCTCCATCCGAGAGAGGGAAGCCATCGGTGACGAGCGCGTCGCGAAGCGGGTTGTCGCGTACGTCGAGTTCGATCCATCCGGCCTGTTCGACCGTTGTCGCGAGCGTGATCGAGGCCCGCAGGCCGATGGCCCCGGCGTACCAGTGAGGGCTCAGCGCACACCCCGTTCCAGGGAGGCGCTCGGCCAGTCGAAGCGGGATGGTGAGCCCTCCGGACTTCGCGACGTCAGGCTGGACATGGATCAGACCCTCTGTGCCCGCATAGCGAACGAGGTTCTCGAGTCCGTACACGTTCTCGCCGCCCGAGAGCGGCATGTCGGTGGCCTCGTGCAGAGCGACCAGATCCTGGGGGGAATCTCCGGAGACGGGCTCCTCGAGCCACTCGACGCCGGCATCCCGGAGCCAGGTCGCGTTCTCGACGGCCTCCTCGAAAGTCCACGCCTGGTTGGCATCGGCGAAGACCCGCATATCGGGTGCGGTCTCGCGCACGGCTGCGATCGTGGCGCGATCGGTGTCCGCGCCGAAGCCCACCTTCGTCTTCACCGCGCCGAGCCCCATCTCCGCGGCGCGTTCGGTCAGCTCACGGACCTTCGTGGGGCCCACGCCGCTCGCATACGCGGGGACGGACTCGCGCCTCGGCCCGATCAGCGCGGCGAGCGGTACGCCCGCCAAGCGTCCCTTCAGGTCCCACAGGGCGATGTCGAGGCCGCTGATCGCCTGCCAGATCGGGCCGCGGGCACCCCACTGACGCCCCACGCCGTCGAGCGCGGTGATGAGAGTGTCGAGCACGTCGCCCGGGTCTTCTGCGTCGCGCCCCAGTGCCAGGGGCGCGACGCCTTCGAGCAGGGTCGCCAGCCTTTCGGTCGCTCCCCAGTTCGGGTAGTTGATCCAGCTCTCGCCGATCCCGATCGCGCCGCCCGCGTGCACCTCAACGAGGAATGTGCGGCGAGCGCTCAGCTGCGAGAAGGACATCGGAACCTGGTCCTCGAGTGGACATTCCAGGACCCGCGCGACGATGCGCTCGATGGGCAGTCCGCTCATCAGACGTTTCCGACCTGCGTGCTGTAGAGCTTCCGGACAACTCCCGTGTCCTCATTCGCGAGGCCCTGGTCCATGGCCGCGGAGTTCACGCGGTCGATGACCTCCGCGAGATGGGTCGGAGCTCCGACCGAGCGAGCGAGATCGATCGCGAGCTTGTTGTCCTTGGCCAGCAGCCCCAGCGCGAACGCGGGGTCGAAGTCGCCCGCGATCATCTTCGGGGCGATCTCGCGGAACAGGTTCGACACCGTGGCAGCGCCTGAGTCGGCGACCGTCGAGACGAAGACCTTCGGGTCCACGCCCGCAGCCTCGCAGGTGGTGAGGACCTCAGCGGTGATCGTATTGATCGCACCGAACATCAGGTTGTTCAGGACCTTGACGGCGTGCCCGGCACCGACGTCGCCGACCCGGATGACCTTCGTGGCCACCGTTCCCTCGAGGACGGAGCGCGCCAGCTCAGCGGCATCTTCCGGCCCGCCCGTGGGAAGGGTCCAATGACCGATCTTGTCTGGGCGTCCGAGGACTGGAGCGTCGACGTAGACGACGTCCTGGTCCGCAAGGATCCCCGCTGCCTCGCGGGCTGTGCCGGGATCGATGGTCGACATATCGGCGACCACCGCACCGTGAGCGGTGGAGAGCGGTCCCCGGGCCGTCTCGAGGACGTGTTCGGGACGCGGAACCGAAAGCACCACGAGCTCCGCATCCTGGAGCGCGGCCTCCGCGGTCTCAAAGACGTCGATGCCCGAGTCGGCAGCAGCCTTGCGAGCCCCTTCGAAGGGGTCGAAGCCCCTCACCTCGTGGCCACCGGCCGAAATGGTGCGGGCGATACGCCCTCCCATGGTTCCAAGTCCGATCACAGCGGTGGTGGTCATGATTCGTGCCTTTCGTCGAGGTCCTGGTTGTCCGCGAGAGCCGCGTCGTGCAGGCTCTCGCGCAATCGAACGATGTGATGGCGGGCCACGGATTCTGCTTCTTCCGGATCGCCCGCCGTGATCGCATCGATGAGGGAACGGTGCTCGGCGAGTGCGGCGTGCATGCCGCCGCGGCGGGCGACCGTCGTGTTCATGGCGACCCGGATCTGGCCCTGCAGCCTGCGCAGGCTGTCCGCCAGTCGACGGTTGCCGCTGGCCTCCCGCACGAGTCTGTGGAATGCGGCGTCGAGCTCCATGTGTCGCTCCACGTCACCGCTCTCGACGGCATCGTGGTGAGAGTTCCAGTTCGTCTCCAGCGCCTCCGCGAGCTGCGGATCCGACGATCGGGCCGCGAGCCGTGCGGCCAGTCCCTCGAGGACTTCACGCAGGTCGTAGATCCCGATCAGCTCGTCGAACCCGATCTCCACGACGACCGCTCCGCGGTGGGACACGCTCTTCGCGAGCCCCTCGTACTCGATGCGGGCGATCGCCTCACGGACCGGGCTCCGGCTGATGTCGAGTTGACGCGCGAGCTCCGGTACGGACAATCGGGCCCCAGGTTCGAGCGCCCGGTCGAGGATCGCGCCGCGAATGACCGTGTAGGCCTGGTCCACCAGCGCATCGCCTCGGCTGATCGATCCCGTGTCCAGTGTCGGCTGAGTCATCATCGCCCTCCTTGAGCCGGAAGATTACATGCAACATGTAATTGTGGCAACGAGTACTGATCCACGGGACGCGTTGGTCCGCGCTCGACCGGAATGCATCGAGGCGCCCAACGATCAATGCCCGGGACGACACGTCAAGCCCCTGAACTGGCAAAATGGCACGATTACGCCCAAGGGACACGAGAGATCAGAGGGCGCACGACACCGGGCCAGTGCGCCGGTGCCGGATCCGCGAACGGCATGCAGAGAACACCCGGGGCGTCGCTTGACCGCCCGGGATTCCCGCACTCACACCACCGTGTATCCCCCGTCGACGGTGAGCACGGAGCCCGTCGCGAAGCTCGAGGCGTCGGAGGCGAAAAAGAGCACCGCCGGGGCGATCTCCTCGGGCATGGCGTAGCGCTTCATGGGGGCGTCGTCGATCCAGCGCTGGCGCAGGGACGGGTCGTCGACGGGCGCCATCTCGGTCTTCACGTAGCCCGGGGCGACGGCGTTCACGCGGATGCCGTGCTCCGCCCACTCCATCGCGAGCGACTTCGTGAGGTGGTGGACGGCGGCCTTGGAGGCGTTGTAGATCGGCTGCAGCTGGGGGCGGTTGACGATGTCTCCGGACATGGATCCGATGTTCACGATCGAGCCGCGACCTGCGGGGATCATGGCGCGCGCTGCGGCGCGGCTCATCTCGAAGACTCCGCCCACGTTCGTGTCGAGCACCGTGCGCAGCTCCTGCGCGGTGACGTCGAGCGCTGGTGCGTGGAAGCAGGCGCCGGCGTTGTTCACGAGCACGTCGAGACCCCCGCCGAGCTCCACTGCGGCGGCGACGGCCGCCTCGCACGACGCCGGATCGGTGACGTCCAGGGCGATGCCACGGGTGCGCCGACCGGTCTCCTCTGCGAGGTCGCGCGCCGCCTCCTGGGAGGCGGCGCCGTCGCGGGCGCCGATGACGACGTCGGCCCCGGCCTCGGCGAGACCGCGCGCGAAGGCGAGCCCGAGGCCGCGATAGCCGCCGGTGACGATCGCCGTGCGGCCGGTCAGGTCGAAGGTGGAGAGGATGCTCATCGGGGGATCACCGTCTTCGTCGGGGGCGCCATGGGAGACCGAGCGGAGAGCGCGGCCCGGTGGCAGGGACGCTACCGGAGCCGCTCAGCCCCGCCGCACCTCGTCCAGGTACCCGTACGTCGTCACCCGCGAGACGCCGAGCCGCGCGGAGACCCGCTCGGCGGCGCGCTTGATGTGGAAGGCGCCCCTGCCCTCGAGCAGTCGCAGCACCTCGATGCGATCGGCCTTCGTCATGGCCGGTGCGGGCTTGCCGACGGCGGCGACGGCCTCGGCGATCATGTCGTCCAGGACGTCCGAGACGTTCGGGACCACGAGCTCCTGGGGCTCGGAGGCGGCGTCCTCTGTGGCGGCGGGGAGCAGCGCGGTGAGCGCGTCCACCGCGCCCTGCACCGGGGTGAGGTCGCGGTTGATGCACAGCGCCGCGATGATGCGGCCCTCGTGGTCGCGGTAGTAGACCGAGGAGCTGATCAGCTCGCGCCCGTCGGCCGTGCGGGCGCGATACCCGAAGGCGTTGTGATCGCGGCTCTGGTCGTGCAGCACCTCCGCGCCGAGGTTGGTGGAGGGGCCGCCGACCCTTCGGCCGCTGACCTCGCCGTGGAGGATCGCGTGGATCGAATGCTCGAGGTCGCCCGCCGAGAGGTCGTGCAGGACCACCTCGCAGTGCGGCCCGCCGACGGCGGCGATCGCCTCCATGACCGGCGCGAGAGCGCGATGGGCCTCGTCGATGTCGGCGAAGCGCATGTCCGTCTGCGCAGCTGAGGTCGTCGTCACGGCACTCTCCGTTCGTCGATGCACCGCCATCATCGCACCCGGGTGCACAGACATTCTGTCAGGCTCCTAGAATTTCAGTACACATTTGGGTAGTCTCGCACCGCATCGGCGCTCGACCGGCTCCGATCACCCCGCTTCTGCCGCGCTCCCCGCCCTCTCGAGGTGAGGGCGCGCCCCATCCGCAGGCCACGTCGAGGAGGACACGAGCCATGACGACGACCCCCGCCGCGAGGCGCTCATGAGCGCCTCGACCCCTCAGCGATCCCCGGAGTCCCGGGCCGCGCACAGCCCTGCCGGGGCCGGCCCCGGCACCACCGGGCCCGGGCGCCCGCGCCGCAGGCAGGCGCGCACCATCGCCGGCGGCGCCGTCGGCACCCTGATGGAGTACTTCGACTACTACCTGTACGGACTCGCGGCCGCCGCGGTGTTCCCGCAGGTGTTCTTCTCGGGCAACGACCCCTTCGTCGCCCAGCTCGAGTCCTTCGCGACCTTCGCCGTCGGCTTCCTGTTCCGTCCCCTCGGCGGCGTCGTGTTCGGCTACATCGGCGACCGCATGGGCCGCAAGGTCACGCTGCTGGTCACGGTGATCGGCATGGGCCTGTCCACGGCTGCGATCGGATTCATCCCTCCCGACCACATGATCGGCCTCGCGGCGCCCGTGCTGCTGCTGGTGATGCGGATGCTCCAGGGCCTGTTCGTGGGCGGGGAGATGGGGGGCGCGGCGACGATGGTCGTCGAGCACGCGCCCGTCGGCCGGCGCGGCCTGTTCGGCGCCTTCCTCATCAGCGGAGCCGGGGTCGCGAACGTGCTCTCCGCGGGCATGATGGCGGGCCTGGGTCTGGGGCCGGACTCGTTCTTCATGACCTGGGGCTGGCGGATCCCCTTCGTCTTCTCCCTGGTGCTCTCCGTCTGCGCGGTGCTGCTGCGGCGCCAGCTGCAGGAGTCCGAGGAGTTCACGACCCACACCCAGGAGATCGAGCTGGGCAGGATCCGGCGCCGCTCCCCCATCGTCGAGGTGCTGCGCCACCCCCGGAACACGATCCTGGGCATCCTCATCGGGCTCCCGCAGTCCATCGCGGGCTACATCGTGCTCACGTACGGGCTCTCGTACATGGTCTCCGGCGGCGTCCCGCCCCAGGTGGGCTTCCTGGGGACGATGATCGTGGGTGTGCTGCAGTTCTTCGTCGCCCCCGCCTACGGGGCGCTCTCGGACCGGGTGGGCCGCCGCCGCGTCTACATCGCCGGCTGCATCGGCTTCGCCCTGCTCGTCTGGCCGGCGTTCCTGCTGTACGGGACGCACGTGCCCGCGCTCATCTGGCTCGGCATGATCGTGGGGTTCGTGATCCCCGGCGTCATGATGCAGGGGACGCTCTCGACCCTGCTCACCGAGATGTTCGACGTCGAGGAGCGCACCACCGGCGTGAACGTCGGCTACCAGCTCTCCAACACGCTCGGCGGCGGGCTCGCCCCCTTCATCGCGACCGCGCTCGTGGGCTGGGCGAGCGGCGAGATCTGGCCGGTCATCGTCTACGTCGTCGTCATCTGCCTGATCGGAGCGATCGCCACCGCCGCCGCCTCGATCCGCCCCGATACGGCCGACGCCGGCCGGCTCCACGCCCTGGAGACGACCTGACATGGGCCGGCTGCTGATCCGCGGAGGGCGCGTCGTCCCCGGTGACGGCACCGCGCCCGTGCGCGCCGACCTGCTCGTGGACGGCGAGCGCATCGTCGAGGTCGCCGCGCCGGGCGCGGGACACGCGAGCGCCGACCTCCCCGGGACGCACGTGATCGAGGCCGACGGACGCCTCGTGATGCCCGGCTTCGTCGACGCGCACTCCCACGCCGACGCCGCCGTCTTCGACGAGGACGTGCAGCTCGCGCTGCTGCGCCAGGGCATCACCGCCGTCATCGGCGGGCAGGACGGCGTCTCCTTCGCCCCGGGCGACGGCGCCTTTGCCTCGGAGTACTTCGCACCGATCAACGGCGCGCATCCGGGGTACCCGGCACGGGCAGGAACCGCGGCCCGCGGCGGCGACCCGGGGCCGACGGGCGGGGAGGGGTCCGCCTCTCCCGGAACCCGCTCTTCCGGCAACCGCTCCCCCGGCGCCCGCGTCGCCGACCTGCTGGCGAGCTACGACGGCCGCATCCCCCTGGGCGTGGCCTACCTGGTGCCGGCCGGGACGGTGCGCCACGAGGTGATGGGACCGGCGCAGGACGCTCCGTCGGCCGCGCAGCTCGAGCGCATGGTGGCCCTGGTGACAGAGGGCGTGGCCGACGGGGCCGTGGGCCTGTCCACCGGGCTGGACTACGCGCCGGGGATCTTCGCGGACGCCGCCGAGATGGCTGCGCTGTGCGCGCCGCTCGCGCCCACGGGCCTGCCGTACGTGACGCACATGCGCGGCGGCTACGAGGACAACGCGCGGGTGGGCGTCGAGGAGGCCGGGCGCATCGGCGCCGCCGCCGGCGTCCCGGTGCACATCTCGCACTTCCACACCCCGGCCGACGAGGCCGCACGGCTCATGGACTGGCTCACCGCCCAGGGCGTCGTCGGGAGCTTCGACGCCTACCCGTACACGCGCGGCTGCTCGATCCTCGCGATGACCATGCTGCCGCCGGAGCTGAACGCGATGCGGGCCGACGACCTCGTGCCGCTGCTGCAGGACCCTGCGCAGCGGGAGCGCCTGCGCCGCGAGTGGTTCCCGCGCGTCGCGAAGAACCCGAGCCTCGGCGAGGAGTGGCCCGAGCTGATCACCCTCGCGCACACCTCCGCCCCGGAGCTCGCGTGGGCGCCGGGCCTCACCCTGGCCCAGATCGCGCAGCGCCGCGGCACCGACGCCGTCGATGCGGCCCTGGACGTGCTGGTCGCCTCCCGCCTGGACGCGAACGCCATCATGGCCGCGCACCATCAGCGGCCCGTCGAGGACCTGGGACGGCTGCTCGCGCACCCGGCGCACATGGGCGGGTCGGATGGCATCTTCATCGGCGCGCACCCGCATCCCCGCGCCCGCGGGACCTTCGCCTCCTACCTCGCCACCTATGTGCGCGAGCACGGCTACCTGAGCTGGTCGCAGGCCGCGACGCACCTGTCGACCGCGGCCGTGGACCGCTTCCACCTGGGCGATCGCGGCCGCATCCGGCCCGGTGCGATCGCCGATCTGGCCCTCGTCGACCCCGACGGCGTGCGGGACGCGGCGACCTACGCCGCGCCGCTGCAGCTCGCCGAGGGGATCGACGACGTGATCGTCGGCGGCCGCCCCGTCCTCGCGGACGGCAGGCTGACCGGCGTCACCCCCGGCGGAGGCATCCGCGCCTGCGCCCCCGGCGGCCGCGGTGAACCCCCGTTGGACGCCCGTCCCTGACACCATCACCGGACACCCACCGAAGGAGCACCATGAGCACCGAGAGCACCCAGAAGATCGAGAAGACCGCCATCGTCAGCGAGAGCGCGCCGCAGCCCGCGGGCCCCTACAGCCAGGGCATCGTCAGCGGCGACCTGCTGTTCACCGCCGGCTTCGGCCCGCAGGACCGCGCGAACGGCAACGCCGTCGCCGACTCCGTCGCCGAGCAGACCCGACAGGTGCTGCGCAACGTCCGCTCCGTCCTCACCGAGCACGGCGTGGACATGGACGCCGTCCTGAAGACCACCGTGCACCTCGCGGACCTCGCCGACTTCGCCGAGTTCAACGAGGCCTACGCCGAGTTCTTCACCGAGCCGTACCCCGTGCGCACGACCGTCGGCTCGCAGCTCGCGAACATCCTCGTGGAGATCGACGTCGTCGCCCGCGTGAAGGCCTGAGGACGACGGGAGGGCGCGGGATGACGAGCGACGTCGGCGCGGCGAACCCGACGCGGGAACACTCAGGAGGCGGATCCCGACCCCTGGATCTGCTCGCGATCGGGGAGACGATGGCGCTGGTGACGCCCGCGCGGCCGGAGCCGCTGGAGTCCGCCCGCGACTTCCACGTCGGCACGGGCGGCGCGGAGTCCAACGTCGCCTGCCACCTCGCCGCGGCCGGACGCCGGGTCGAATGGTTCAGCGCCCTGGGCGATGACCCCCTGGGCCGCCGCGTCCGGGCGTTCATCGAGGCCAGCGGTGTGTCCGTGGCGCGGGTTCGCCTCGATGCGGGCGCACCGACGGGCCTGTACGTGAAGGATCCGGGCGCCGGGGTCTCCTACTACCGGAGGGGCTCGGCCGCCTCCCGCCTGGGCCCGGAGGATCTCGCCGGGATCGACGCGGCGCAGGCGCGGATCGTGCACCTGACCGGCATCACGCCCGCCCTGTCGGAGAGCTGCCGGGCGCTGGTCTCCGCGGCCATCGACCGCGCGCACGAGGCCGGCGCGCTGGTGAGCTTCGACGTGAACCATCGGCCAGCCCTGTGGGCGTCGACCGACGAGGCCGCGCGCACAATCCTCGCCGAGGCGCGCCGGGCCGACATCGTGTTCGTGGGCCGGGACGAGGCCGAGACCCTGTGGGGAGCGCGCACCGCGGACGCCGTGCGGGAGCTGCTGCCCGAGGTGCCGCACCTCGTGGTGAAGGACGCCGACGTGGAAGCCGTCGAGTTCTCGGCGGACGGCCGCACGGCCGCCCCGACCCCGCGCGTGGAGGTCGTGGAGGCCGTCGGCGCGGGCGATGCCTTCGCCGCCGGCTGGCTCGACGGCCTTCTCGAGGGCGCGTCCGCACGCTCGCGCCTCGGGCGCGGGCACCAGTGGGCGGCGCGGGCGCTCTCGAGCACCCAGGACATCCCCGAGCACGGCGATCACGCCGATCGCGACGGCTCAGCACGCGACATCCAGGAGGCGACGGCGTGAGCACCCCGAGCGACAGCGGCGGATGGTTCAACGAGGCCTTCCAGGCGGCGCCCCTGATGGCGATCCTGCGGGGCATGGGGACCGAGCGCAGCCTCGAACTGGCCCGCACCGCCTGGGACCTGGGCATCGACATGGTCGAGGTCCCGATCCAGGGTCCGGCCGACGAGGAGGCCCTCGCCGCCGTGGTCGAAGCGGGGCGCGAGCGCGGGAAGGCCGTGGGCGCCGGCACCGTCGTCGACACGGAGACCGTGCAGGCCTCGGCGCGAGCGGGTGCGGCGTTCACCGTGAGCCCGGGCCTGGACCTCGACGTGGTCCGCGCGAGCGAGGCGGCGGGCATGCCCTCGCTGCCGGGCGTCGCCACGGCATCCGAGGTGCAGATCGCCCAGAAGTCCGGGCTGACCTGGCTGAAGGCGTTCCCCGCCTCCGTGCTGGGCGCCGAGTGGTTCACGGCGATGCGCGGCCCGTTCCCGCGCGTGCGCTTCGTCGCGACCGGCGGCATGCACGCGCGGAACGCCCCGGACATGCTCGCCGCGGGAGCCCGAGTCGTGGCCGTCGGCAGCGCCCTGGCCGATGCGGACGAGCTCCCCCGGCTCGCACGGATCATCGAGAACTGACCGACCCACCACGAGACCGAGGACGATGGAGACCATGACGACGACGCAGCCCACTCCCCCGACCACGCGCACCGTCACCGCCGACGACAAGTCCTTCCCCGCGGTGCTCGTCGGCCGCGATGTCGCCGACCTCGACGCGCCGCTCGCGGAGTTCTCGACGCCGCTGTTCGTCCTGGACCGCGAGGCGATGGACCACAACCTCGCCACGATGGCCGCGTGGACGAGCGCGCGCGGGCTGGAGCTGATGCCGCACGGCAAGACGACGATGGCGCCCACGCTCTGGCATCGCCAGCTCGCCGCGGGCGCCACCGGGATCACGGCCGCCACGCCCTGGCAGGCGAGCGTGGCCCTGCGCGCCGGGATCCCCACGGTGCAGATCGCGAACATGTGCCTGGATCCGGGGCAGCTGCGGCAGCTCGCGGCGCACCTCGCCGCGCACACGGAGCAGGAGGTCGTGTGCTGGGCGGACTCGCTCGCGGCGGTCGGGCTCATGGAGCAGTCGCTCCCGGCCGACGCCCGGCTCGGGGTGCTCGTCGAGCTCGGGGCCGACGGCGGGCGCACGGGCGCGCGCCGTGAGGACGAGGCGGTCGCGATCGCCGAGCGCATCGCGGCCTCGCCCGTGCTCGCCCTGCGCGGCGTCGCCGGCTACGAGGGCGCGCTCGCGCACGACCGCTCCCCGGGGTCGCTCGCGACGGTCGGCGCGTACTGCCGTCGCCTCGCCGCACTCGTCGAGCAGGTGCGGCCACTCGTCGACGGCACCCCGTGGGTGACCGCCGGGGGCAGCGCGTACTTCGACCTCGTGGCCGAGGCGTTCGCGGGCCTCCAGGACGTGCGGGCGATCCTGCGCTCGGGCGCGTACATCGTGCACGACAGCGGGTTCTACCGCGGCATCTCCCCGCTGGACGCGACCCGCGGCGTCGCCCCGGAGGAGGCCCTGCGCCCCGCCATGCGCGCCTATGCGCGTGTGGTGTCCCAGCCCGAACCCGGGCTGGGCCTGCTCGACGCCGGCAAGCGCGATGTGCCCTTCGACGAGGGACTGCCGACGGTGCTCGCGGTGGCCGACGAGCTCGGCGGCCAGGAGCGGGCGGTCGAGCCGGGTGCCTTCGAGGTGACGGCACTGAACGACCAGCACACGTTCGTGCGGTGGGGCGCCGCGGGCACGGCGGGTGTTGAGGGTGCGGCGCCTCTCGCCGTGGGGCAGGTCGTGACGCTGGGCCTCTCGCACCCGTGCACGGCCTTCGACAAGTGGCGCCTGGTGCCCGTGGTCGACGGCTCGGGCACGGTGGTGGAGGGCGTGGCCACCACGTTCTGACCGCGCGGCGCGGCGCCGTCTACGCCCGCACGGCCCGGTAGAGCATCTGCAGCTGAGGGCGGTGCCCGGGAGCGACGCCCTGACGTCGGTCCAGCTCCAGCACTTCGTACAGCGGGGTCGCCGTCACGTGCGCGAAGCCGCCGGCCTCCAGGGCCGCCCGCACCTCCGTCTCCCTGCCCGCGGCCAGGGGAAGCTCGCTGATCACGCCCGCCCCGTAGGCGTCCCGGAAGTCCTCGCCGCGTGCTCCCTCGAGGCCGTCACCCAGCTCCCCGTCCTCGGGGAACCAAGCGGAGTCCACGGCGGCGAGGATCCCGCCGGGTCGCAGCAGACGGTGCCACGCGGCGAGGGCGCGCTGCGCATCCCGCAGGGTCCACAGCACGTAGCGGCAGATGATCGCGTCGAAGGCGCCCTCGGGGAACGGCGGGGCGATGGCGTCCCCGGGCAGGAAGCGCACGCCGGACGCCTTCGCGCGGGCGCGCTCGAGCATGCCCGGGGCGAGGTCGATGCCCGTCACCCGGTGCCCGAGCCCGGCCACCTGGATCGCGGCGTTCCCGCTGCCCGTGCCCACGTCGAGCACGTCGAGCGCGTCCGGTCGGTGTGCAGCCGTGGGATCGTCGCCCGGATCGGGCGCGAGCGCGCGCTCCCAGACGTCCCGCCAGGTCCGTCGGGCATCCGCGGATCGCAGGCGCGCGGTCTGCTGGTCGTCGTACTCGTCGGCCCATCGCGACCAGTACGCGGTCATCCGGTCCTGGAGCGTCAACCGATCCTGGAAGGCCATGCGGTCCTGGACGGTCATGGGGTGCTGGACGCTCATGTGGTGCTCCGGTGGTGGAAGAGGAACTGGGCGGTGCCGTCGTCGGCCCGGCGCTCCTCCGCGCCGACGCCGTAGACCTCCTGCAGCTGCGGGGCGCGCAGGGCCTCGGCCGGCGTCCCCTCGGCGAGCAGACGGCCGTCGTGGAGCACGGCGACCCGGTCGCAGTAGCGGGCCGCGAGGTTCAGATCGTGCAGGACGACGATCGTCGCCAGCCCCAGCTGCCGCACGATGTGCAGCACCTCGTGCTGGTAGCCGACGTCCAGGTGGTTCGTGGGCTCGTCGAGCAGGAGCATCTCCGGCTGCTGGGTGAGCGCCCGGGCGATGAGCACGCGCTGGCGCTCGCCACCCGAGAGGGTCGCCATGTCCCGGCGAGCGAGCGCGAGAGCGCCCACCTGCTCGAGGGCCCGTCGGGCGATCTCCCGGTCGCGACCCGGCCGGTGGCGCAGCCCCCGGTGGGGCGCGCGCCCCAGGAGCACCACGTCGGCGACGGTCATCGGCAGCTCGCCGCCGTTCTCCTGCACGACCACCGCGAGACGGCGCGCCCTCTCCCGTCCGCTGAAGGACCGCACCGGCCTGCCGTGCAGCAGCACCTCGCCGCTGGCCGGGCGCAGGGCGGCGGTGAGCACGCGCAGCAGCGTCGTCTTCCCGCTGCCGTTGGGGCCCACGAGGCCCACCACCTCGCCGCGCCGCACCGCCAGGTCCACGCCGTCCAGCACGCGCGCGGAGGCGAAGGAGTGGTGGATGCCGCGCGCGCTCAGCACGGCCGGGTGCTCAGGATCAGGGCTCATGCGTGGAGCTCCGAGAGCCAGTGAGCGAGCTGCTCGGCGCCGTCGACCACGAGCGGCGAGGCGGGCTCGGTGAAGTTGAAGAGCTGGGCGCGCACGCGCCCGTCCTGCACGGCGGCGAGGTCTGCGGTCCCGGCGGTGCGCTCCAGCTCCGTGAGCACGTCGGAGCCGTCGCCCTCGTCCTGGTGGAGGACGATCAGGTGGTCGGGGTCGGCGTCGATCAGCGCCTCGCTGCTGACCTCGAACACGCGCTCGGACGAGGAGGCGAAGACGTTGTCCAGGCCCACGGCGTCCAGCTGGGGCGTGGCCATGGAGGCCGCCCCGTAGGTGTACAGCGGCCCGCCCCCCACCGTCGGGTAGAGGACCGCGGCCGTCATCCGCTTCCGCGAGGAGGCCCCGTCGCGCACCGTGTCCAGGCGCTCGTCGAGTGCGGAGACGAGCTGGTCGGCGGCCTGCTGCCGGTCGAAGATCCTGCCGTACTGCCGCACCTCGTCGAACAGGTCGTCCCAGTCGGCGGGGCCGGCGCCGTCGCAGTACACGTTCTGGACGAGCACCTGCGCGCCGCCCGACGAGAGGCCCTCGCGGGTCACGCCGTCGGGAAGGCCGAGCACGAGGTCCGGCGACCGGGCGATCACCACCTCCTGGTTGATCTGGAGGTGGCCCGCGCCGTTGATGTCATCGGAGAGGACGTCGATGGCGGCGACTCTCTCGGCGAGGTCCCCGAAGTGCTGGGCCCGGTAGTAGGCCGGGGAGAAGACGCCGGCCTTGGCCACCACGGTGTCCAGCACGCCGATGCCGTCGAGGATCGTGACCGGTGCCGTCTCGAGCAGCACCACGCGCTCGGGGGCGGCGTCGAAGGTGAGGGTCGCCTCGCAGTCGGTGAACTCGAGCGGGTACCGGGTCGTGCCCTCCCCGTCGGACGGCCCGGCGGCGGACGTCGCGAAGCCGTCGTCGCAGCCGGAGAGCGCGGCGGTGCCGAGCGCGCCGAGCACGAGAGGGGCGAGCAGGGCGGTGCGGCGGTCCATCAGAGGCCTCTCGTGTGCAGGCGGCGCACGAGCACCACCAGGAAGGGGGCGCCCACCAGGGCGGTGAGGACGCCGATGGGCAGCTCGCGCGGGGCGAGCGCGATCCGGGCGAGGGCGTCGGCCCAGATCAGGAAGAGGGCGCCGAGCAGGGCGGCGACGGGCAGCATGCGGCGGTGCACGCTGCCCACCAGGCGTCGTGCGAGGTGCGGGATGACCAGGCCCACGAAGCCGATCGCCCCAGCCGCGCTCACCGCCGCCCCGGTGCACAGGGACACCACGACGAGGAGGCCCACGCGGGAGCGGTCGGGGTGGATGCCGAGCGACCAGGCTGTCTCGTCCCCCGCGGCGAGCGCGTCGAGGACCGGACCGAGCACGGTGAGCGCGAGCGTGCCCAGCAGCCCCGCGGCCAGGACCAGCGCCAGGAAGACGTCCCAGTGGCCCAGGGCGAGCGAGCCGAGCATCCAGAACATCACCGACCGCGAGCCCTCCGCGGAGTCGGAGGTGAAGATCAGCAGGTTCGTCACCGCGGAGAGCACGTAGCCGACGGCGATGCCGGCCAGCAGCATCCGCAGCGAGGTCACCGCCCCGTGGGCGCGGGCCAGGACGAGGACCGCGAGGGCGGCGAGCATGGCCCCGGCGAAGGCGAGCACGGGCTGGGCGGCCGCTCCGAGCATCCCTCCCGCCCCGAAGAGGATCGCGGCGGCGGCGCCCGCCGAGGCGCCGCCGGAGATGCCGAGCACGTACGGGTCGGCCAGCATGTTGCGCACCATGGCCTGCAGCGCCGCCCCGGACACGGCGAGGCAGGCGCCGACGCCCGCGCCGAGCACGACGCGCGGAGTCCGCACCGCCCAGATGATCGAGTCCTGCGCGGCGGTGGCGTGCGCGTCGACGGGGAGGCCGAGGTGAGCGAGCACGATCCTCGCGGCGCGCAGGGGTGGGATGGCGACGGGGCCGATCCCGAGGCTGACCACGATGCTGAGCAGCAGTGCCGCGGCGAGCGCGACGGTCCACAGGACCGCCCGACGCTCGCGTCGGGCGAGGCCGAGCGGGTCGTGCACGGGCGCCCCGGGGGCCGACGCGAGGTCCCCCTGTGCTGTGCGCGGCGGCGTCGGCGCGGGGTGCGGCGCCTCGATGCGGGTCATGGTTGCAGATCCTTGCAAGTAACGGCGAGGTCGAGCGGTTGCCGTCTGGTGGCATGGCCCTGTCGCCGGGCCCGATCAGGAGCGGTGCTCGACCCCGGGCAGGTGGTCGGAGCCGAGCTCGTGGAGGATGCGATGGCCCAGGGGGTCCGCGAGGTGATAGCGCACCTCGCGGCCGCGCTGCTCCGTGCGCACCCACCCGGCCGTGCGCAGGAGCGTGAGGGCGTGGGAGGTCGTGGAGTCCAGCGCCCCCGTCACCCGGGCGACGTCGGAGCTGCGGATCCCGGGGTGGGCGTGCACGGCGAAGAGGATCCGCAGTCTGCGGGGATCGGCCAGGACCGAGAGCCGGCGCGCGAGCTCGTCGAGGTCCTGGCCGCCTTCCAGCAGCTCGGCCGTCGCGCGCACCGCGTGCTCGCCCTCGAGCGCCGCGGGTCCGACGCTCACGTGCTCGTGCCCCTCGGCGTGCGCGTGCTGGTGCGCTGCGGCAGCACTCGAGTCCTCGACCATGGCTCCATGATCCCCCGGATGCCGGGTCCGGGTGCGCCGGATGCGTGCACGACGGCGGGCGAGGAACGGGCACCGGCGCCTGAGGAGCGGGCGGCTGCAGAGCGGGACCCATCCGCCGACGGACCGGCGGTTCCGGGCGACCGTACGGCGGGACCGGGGAAGCGCCGAGCGCTGACCGCGCGCCGCCTAGGGTGACGCCATGCCCCGCACCACCGACTCCTCAGGATCCGCGGAGAGCGACGGCGCCGACGCGGCCCCGGTCGCTCCTCCGCCGATCGACGTCGTCATCCCCCATCGGCCGACGGAGGACGTGCTCGGCGTCATCACCGGCACGTTCCTCGCCTCGCTCGGTCTCTACCTGCTGCAGTGCGCGGGCGCCGTCACCGGCGGCACGGCGGGGCTCGCGCTGCTGCTGACCCATGCCCTGCCGGTCCCGTTCGCGGTGCTCTTCGCGGCCGTGAACCTGCCGTTCTTCGTGCTCGCCCTGTGGAAGAAGGGCTGGTCGTTCACGGTGCGGACCGTCATCTGCGTGGGGCTGATCTCGCTGTTCAGCCTCGTGCACCCACGGTTCCTCGCGCTCGGGCACGTGCCGCTCGTCTACGCAGTGATCGGCGGGAACCTGCTGGTGGGCGTCGGCCTGCTCATCATCTTCCGGCACCGGGCCAGCCTGGGAGGCTTCAACATCCTCGCGCTGATCCTGCAGGAGCGCGCGGGGCTGCGCGCCGGCTACGTGCAGATGGCCATGGACGTCGCGGTGATCCTGCTGTCCCTGCTGGTGCTCGATGTGCCGCGGGTGCTGCTCTCCGCCGTCGGCGGGATGATCCTCAACGTGGTGCTCGCGCTGAACCACCGCCCGGAGCGGTACCGGGCGTGAGGCGGGCGGCGCGATCAGCCGTGCTGCATCCTGTCCCGCAGCAGCTCGCCGCCCACGGAGTACTTCGCATCGGAGACCTCGCGGATCAGCACGTGCACGGACTCCGCGGGCGCGCCGGTGCTGGTGACGATGGTGTCGGTGATCCCCGCAGCGATCTTCTGGTACTGCTCCTGGCGGTCTCCGAACATGAGCTCGGGGACGATGTCGAGATGGACGATCGGCATGATGCCTCCTGGCGGTCGGATGCTGTGTGCACCAGACTGCGCGGAGGACGCGGAACGCGGAAGACGGCACTTTCTTCTCAGGCACCGACCTCGAGGTAGGACATGGACGATTCAGGAGCACCCGGCGAGGACTACTGCGGGCAGAGCGTGCGCACCACGATCGGCATGATCGGCGGCAAGTGGACGATGCTCATCCTCTTCGAGCTGCTGCAGAGCGAGCGGCGCTACGCGGACCTGCAGCGCCGGGTCGACGGCATCTCGCAGAAGGTGCTGTCGGAGGAGCTGAAGCGGCTCGTGGCCGAAGGGCTCGTAGCGCGCCTTGTCGTCCCCACGACTCCGCCGCAGGTCACCTACAGCATCACCGAGCACGCTCGGAGCCTGGACACGGTGTTCGCGGCGCTGCACGAGTGGGGGCACGGGCACCAGGACAGGTGAACGAGGCGCCCCTCACCCGTCGCGGTCCACAGGGGCGAGGGCGACGTCGGCGGCCGCGAAGAGCACCTCGGACTCGACCTGCGTGAGGGAGTCGACGGCGGGCATCGCGCGCTCCAGGGAGAGCCCGTCGAGCACCGTGCCGAGGAAGCGCGCTCGGCGCGGGATGTCGTCGGCGGGGATCTCGCATTCCTCGGCGAGCGCGCGCAGCCAGCCCTCCGTGCGGCGCTGACCGTCGCGCTGGGCCGCCAGGTAGGCCTCCCGCACGGACGCAGTCTGCTCCGCAGTGATGAAGGTGCTGGTCATCGTCGTCATCGCCTCGCGGGCCTGCGCGCCCGTGCCGCTGAGGTCCAGCACGTCGAGCAGGCACTGCACGAGGCGCTCCCGAGGGGGCACCGAGCGGTCTCCGATGCTGCTGCGCGGCATCATCCAGTCCAGGACGCGCCGCATGACCTCGTCCCGCAGATCCTGCTGGGTCGGGAAGTGGTGGCGGAGGGAGCCCACGCTCACGCCTGCCCGGGCGGCGACCGCGCGGACGCTGAGACGCGCCGTCGCACCGTCCTCGCCGAGGATCGCGGCGGCCGCCGCGAGGATCCTATCCCGCGTGCTCGGCTCCTGCTGGTCGTCCACTGCTCCCCCGCCCTCGCTCATCGTCCGCCCTTCCTCTCGGCCCTGCCGTCGGCCCGCCCCATACTTTCTGCTGATACAGCGTACTAGTACAGCGTGCTAGTTTCGCGTCATGTCCGGCCGATGGGCGAGCCGGCCCGCACCCGAGTGCCGAGGAGGCACCCCGATGTTCGAGCAGTGGCGTCGCCGACGCGCGGTGAAGCGGATCGATCCGGGGGACGGCAGTCCCCTCAAGCGGTTCCGCTGGTGGCAGCTGCTGGGGCGGTCGCTGTTCCATCTCGACCTCGAGGATCAGGGCCGCCGCCCCGTGCGATACACGGTGGACGTGCGCCAGTGGAAGACCGACGACAACGGCTACGTGAAAGTGCACCTGTTCCGGGACGGACGCCAGCACGCGGTCGCCCGCGCGCCCGCCGTGTTCCCCGTCGAGGGCGGTGCGATCGAGGTCGCGGTCAGCCAGTTCGGGCTCAAGCGCTGCCACCTCGTCACCGACGACGGCGCCGAGCATCAGCTCGTCCCCGATCCACGCTCGGCGGAGGGCCGACGCGCCCGCTTCGAGCGGCGACGCCCCGGCCTGAGCCGCCTGGTCGGCGCGGTCTCGACCGTGGCGCTGCTGGTGGGCGTCGCCCTGCTGCTGCAGCAGATCGCGGTGCCGGTGCTGCGCATCCCGCCGATCGCGGAGCGGATCGGACCCGTCGACCCCCTCGTCGTCCTCCCGCTGTGGCTGAACATCGCCCTCGCCGTGGCCGCGGCGGCCGCGAGCACGGAGCGGGCGCTGCGCCTGAGGTACCACTGGCTGCTGGACGCGGCGGGGAACTGAGCAGCCCGCCGCGTCGGTTTCGGCCCGATGGGTGCGGCCGAGCGGGATCCGTCACCGATTCTCGGAACGGCCGCCTCGGGTGGATCACTGGATGAACTCGGCGGCCCTTTCGGCGATCATCACCACGGGCGCCTGGAGATTTCCGCGGGTCGCCGTGGGGATCACGGACGCGTCAGCGACGAACAGGTTCTTCACGCCGTGCACACGGAGAGTCGGGTCGACGACCGTGCCGGGATCGGTGCCGAGACGGCATGTGCCCGCAGGGTGCCATTGGGTGCCCATGGTGCGGACCACCCAGTCCTCGATGTCATCGGACGGACCGGGGTTCAAGCGCTCACCGGTGAAGTCCGCCATCGCCGGGCTCGCCATCAGGCGCTCGACGAACCTCACCCCCTCGACCAGCCGCTCGAGATCGCTCGGATCGGACAGATAGCGGGGATCGATCTGCGGAGCAGCTGCCGGGTCGTTCGAGGCGAGAGTGACAGATCCGCGGCTCCGCGGAGTCAGCAGTCCGAGAGTCACGCTCAGCGCAGGCGTCGCATGAGGGGTCATCGATTCATCGAGTCCGAGAAGGTACGGGAGCAGCTGCCATTCCGCGGCGCCTCCTGCTGGGCCGGGAACCATCATGCCGACGGTCGGCAGGGAGGCAAGAGGGCCCCGTCGGAGCGTTTCGTAGACGGCGCGATTCGCGGGAGTGTCGCTGTCCAGAAGCGTGTACCCCTTGAGCATCTCCCACGCCAGGATGACGAGCGGGTGATCGTGAAGGTTCCGGCCCACTCCAGGAAGGTCCAGCTCGGGCTCGATCCCCCGCTCACGGAGATGATCCGCGGGACCGATGCCGGAGAGCATCAGCAGGTGAGGGCTCCGGAGAGCACCAGCGCACAGCACGATGCGGTCGGCAGCGATCTCGGTGCCGTCCGAGAGGACCACCCCACGTGCGAGGTCGGCGTCGTGCACGATCCTGTCGACGCGGACGCCCTGTCGGATCTCGAGGTTCTCCCGGTGGCGCGCCGCCGCGAGATAGCCGTCGACGGGGCCGCTCCGGACTCCGTTCTCGGTGTTCGCGGTCACGAGGCCTGCCCCGACGCGCTGGTCGGCATTGAAGTCCTCGGTGAGGGGAAGACCCTGCTTCGCCCCCGCTGCGACGAATGCCAGCAGGGACTGCTCGATGTCGGGCGCCTTCTCCGTGCGCATCCCTCCGGCGCGATCCGACGTGTCGGCATCAGCTTCTCGGAGGCGCCGGAACACCGGCTCCACCTCGCGCCAGCTCCAGTCCGTCGCTCCCGCGGCCGCCCAGGCGTCGTAGTCCTCGGGATGCCCTTCGAACCAGGCGAGCAGGTTCACCGACCCGCTCCCGCCGAGGCCTCGCCCCGACGGGATGGCGCTGGCGCGTCCGCCCAGCCCCGGCTGAGGGGTCGTCTCGTTCGCGTAGAGGCGGTCAGGCGTCAGCGCGAAGAATGCCGATCCGGGCGTCTGCGTCCCTTCGTCCGACACGGCCTCCGCGGCCTCCAGGAGCAGGACCGAATGACGCTCGTCCTCGCTGAGCCTCGAGGCCAGGACGCAGCCGGCGGTTCCGGCGCCGACGATGATCGTGTCGTAGTGCTCCGTGGTCATGGGTGGGGCCTTTCCGTTGACGGGTGCGGCGACGGCTGAGTCCATGCCGCGGCTGCGGCGATCATGTCGGTGGGGCGTTGTCGATGGTGCGGACGGGATCGGAGGTCCCGATGGGATCCGGGAGACGGTGCAGGTGTCTGTGCACGTGGAAGGGGCAGCCCGTGAGGACCACGACGGGCTCCCCTCGGGTCATGACATCGCCGGGGCCGTGATCCGGCTTCACGAGGGCCGTGGCCATGTCGAGCTCGAGCGCGGTCCTGCTCGATGTTCGGCGACGCGTTGAGTACCAACAGCCGTAAAGTTACGTCTGTTAGTCAAGGCTGTCAACGGTGGCACCGCGACCCGCCGGGGCGAGCGTGCGGTGGGCGCGGGCGGCGACGCGGTGGAGGCGGGTCGGGCCCAGGAGCCCCGGTTCATCGCGGTTCGCCGCCGTGTGAGCGCCCCCTGACCTCCGCAGTCGACTCGCGCACCACGAGCCGGTGAGGGGCGGTGGTGTGCTGGCGAGCCGGCTCGCCGGCACGCTCTTCCGGGGTGCGCTGGCCGTGCCCCGTCACCAATTCCAGAGCGGCGTCGGCGATGGCGTCGAACGCTGGAGCGACGGAGGAGAGGCTGGGCGTGCTGTAGCGCGCGTCCTCCGAGTTGTCGAAGCCGATGAGGGCCACGTCGCCAGGCACATCGTGTCCACGGGAGAGCAGGGCCCGCTGCGCGCCGAGCGCCAGCTCGTCGTTGAACCCGATGACCGCATCGAAGCGCGCGCCCTGGTCGAGCAGCTCATGGATCGCTCGCTCTCCGCTCTCGCGATCCCAGCGCGGGGCCGGCGCGAGGAGCGTCGGGTCGATCTGCACACCGTGCATGGTGGCAGCGCGGCGACAGCCGCGGACCCGCGCCTCGGCGACGGCGCGATGGGCGAGGCCGAGCAGGACGATCCGGCGTCGTCCCGTGCGGAGCAGGTGCTGCATGGCGGTGCTCGCCGCGTCCGAATTGCTGATCGTGATCTGGGCGACCCGGTGCTGGGGCACTCCCTCCCCCAGGAGCACGAACGGGACCGTCGACGAGGCCCGACGGATGTCGTCCTCCCGGAGACCGTGCGCCGCGATGATCAGTCCGTCGGCCTGGTGACGGGCCATGTCGATCGCCCCGAGCTCGCGCTCGCGCCGTCCGCCCGTGGTCTGGACGAGGATCCCGAGGCCTCGGGCGGCCGCCGTGGCGATGACCTGCTCTGCCAGCTGTGCGAAGTAACTGAGCCTGAGCTCGGGCAGCGCCAGGACGAACGCATGGGGTCTGCCGGTGCGCAGCTGGCGCGCTGCCGGATGCACCTGGTAGTCGAGCGCGCCGACCGCCTCTTCCACGCGCGTGCGCGTCGCGGCGGAGACATGCTTCGCCCCGGTGAGGACGTTGGACACGGTCTTCACCGACACGCCTGCTCGAGCGGCGACGTCGCTCATGATCGGGCGCCGCCCGACGCGGTCGTCTCCGTGCCCGGTCCCGCCCGCGAGAGCCCTCTCGCCGCGTGGCGAGGTCGGCGCGCCGTCTCCTCGGTCCGCACGATGCGGCGCGCGCCCGGACGGGCTGTCCGGGACCTCGCTCGAGGGTCGCCCCGCATCGTCCCGCAGAACGCGGCCCTCCGCCGCCATCCCGCCCTCGGCATCGAGGTCCGACCAGATCAGGACGCCATCGCGCGACCTGGCGGTGCGCACCGCACTCACGGCCCGCCCCAGAGCCGCCCCGGACCGGGATCGGTGCGACACCAGGGCGAGCACGTCCAGCACCCGGAGCCACTGCGAGAAGGTGTCCACCGCGGCGATCACGTCGCCGTCCATGTCATCGGTCGACGGCGTGATGCCGCAGCAGACGAGGTGCACCCCGGATCTCACGAACGCCTCGAGGGCGCCCTGCACTTCGAGATCATCCGACGGGGCGCGCTCGGCCTCGCGGGCAGCGTTTGACCCGCTCACCGAGGGGTCCACTAGGCGTTCCGCGTGCTCGCGCACCGCGCGGGAGAGTGCCGTCGGCCGCGTCGGCGCAGAGGCGGATGGTCGCGTCGCTCCGTGCTCCGTGGCGCCCGGCGCGAAGGCGAGCACGGCCCGTGGCGGATCGAGGACCAGCCCGACGATGGTCCCGTCGGTGACCGAGAGTCCCGGACGGCTCGACAGCTGCACCCCTCCGCCGCGCGCCGGGCTCACGCCGTAGAGGCTCCAGGCCCTCGAGACCGACGAGGCGCTGATGCCCAGTTCTACCCCGAGCGACCGCGTGGTCCACCGGGGACTCCTCGCCGCCGGCGAGGACGGGGGCGGCTCCAGCGTGCGCAGGATGATGTTCTGCGGGTCAGCCACGGGCGGGCGGCCTCCCCGTGGACGATCTCCGAGGCAGTCCACCCCTTCCGACTCGTACCTCTGCCTCCACCGGATGACGGTTCCTCGACTGGTCGACTCCATCGTCGCGATCTCAGTATTCGAGAATCCCCGCGCCGCGAGCAGCAGGATTCCTGCCCGCCGCGCGACGGCCGGCGCCGCCCTCCTCACGGCGGACAAGAGCACCTCTTCGTCGCCCGACCGCAGCCCAAGCGGTTTCGCAGGTCCCCGTCCCATCCCTTCCCTTTCCGTCTTCTGTTCCGGTACAGCATTGTTGCACGAATACTGACACATACGTCGTACGCGAGCGTGGCACATAGCGCTTCTGCCAGCTACTTTTCTCCGCTTCGAGCATTGACGTCCCGTTGTGCACCGCATACCGTCCTCGCAGTACACCGATGTACCGGGCGGAGGAGCTGCGATGGAGAGGATTCCCCGACGGGACGCGCTCGCGCTGTTCGCCGCCGGCGTCGCCCTGACGGCGAGCGGCTGCGCACGATCCTCGACACGTGGCGGCGTCGCGCATGGCGATGCGGGCTCCCTGCAGTGGTGGGATCACTTCGACCCGCTGAAGTCCGCACTGACCGGGCTCTTCGACGAGTTCGAGGGAAACGCCGGCGTCGCGGTCGAGCGGACCGTGTACAACCCCGACAGCATGGGGCAGGCGCTGCAGCTGGCCGAAGGCAGCGACCAGCTCCCCGACGTGTTCACGAACCTCTTCGGCGCGCCCTCCGCGTCCCTGGTCGATCGCGGCACGGTCGCTCCCGTGGAGCTCAGCGATGAGGCCCGCCGCCGGCTCGAGGGCTCGCTGTTCGAGGGAGTGCACACGTTCGACGGGAAGACCTTCACCGTCCCGATCTTCAGCCACCGCCAGAATTCCACCCTGACGTGGGCGAACTCCAGTCTGCTGGAGAAAGCCGGCCACGAACCGGAGGATCTGCCGAGCACATGGGACGGGTTCCGGACGCTCTGCCGCGACCTCGTGGCCTCCGGAACGGAGCATCCGTGGGTGGCACCACTGGCCCACTCGGATCGGATGCAGGAGCATCTCGTGGACCTCGCGCAGTCCGCTGGTCAGACCCTGGCGATGGTCGGATCCAGCGGAAACGGGATCACCGACGCGAGGACCGGGGAGTTCCCCTTCGCGAGCGAGGCCTTCCTCGAAGCGTTCACCTTCCTGCACTCCCTGATCACGGACGGCTTCATGCTGCCCGCGTCCACGTCTCTGGACGCACGGGAGGCGCGCGTGCGCTGGGCGTCGGGCGAGGCCGCGATCTTCTTCGACGGCCCCTGGAACGCAGGCGTCCTGAACGGTCAGTTCGGCGAGTTCATGAAAGGCGTGCGCGTGTCGGGCCCGCCCTCACCCGACGGGCGCGGACTCACAGCGCGGCCGCCCGCCGACGGCCAGTTCTGGTGCGCGGGGACGTCGCACCGCCGCGAGGAGGTCGGGGAGCTGTTCTCGCTGCTGACCCGACCGGAGTTCGCCGTGGCGCTCGCCGAGAACATGGATCAGCCGCCGGCGGACCCGCACGCCCTGGACAGGGCCGAGGTCCCCGCTCTGTACTCGCGCGCTGTGCGGCTGCTCGAGAAGAACGTGCGCACGGCACCCAGCCCCGTGGTGCGGAACCCCGCCGTGGGGTCCGTGATCGCGGAGATGAACGACATCCGGCCCGACCTCGGTGACATCACCCAGGGGTATCTGGGCGGCGATATCGATGACCTGGGGAAGGAGCTCACGCGCTTCAACGATCGTCTGTCGGCGGAGCGCGACCGGGCGATCGACGTGGTGAACGGCGCCGGCGGAGACGTCTCCGTGGACGACTGGATCTTCGAGGAGTACAGGAGCGGCGATGACTTCGATGTCACGGACTACTGAGCCGGAAGCCGCGGGAGCGGCTCCCGCCGCCGCGCGCACGGTCCCGAGGCGGCGCAGGCCCTCCCTCTGGATCTACGTGTTCCTCGCGCCGACGGTGGTGCTCTTCGGGATGTACACGGTGTGGCCGAGCGTCTCGAGCCTGGTGTACTCGACGCTCGAGTGGCGCGGACTGGGCCTCGAGCGCTCCTTCACCGGTCTCGAGAACTATCGGCGCCTGCTGACGGATCCGCTGTTCTGGAAGTCCCTGTGGATCACCCTGCTGATCATCGTGGTGACGGTGCCCCTGAGGGTGGGAGCGGGGCTCCTCCTCGCACTCGTGCTCAACAATCCTCGGCTGCCGCTCGCGGGTCTTCTGCGCACCGCGTTCTTCGTGCCGGTCGTCGCGACCACGGCGATCGTCGGCATCGTCATGGGTTTCGTGCTGGACCCGTCGGCGGGCCCGATCAACGAGGTGCTCTCGATCTTCGGCGCCGGTCCTGTCGATTTCCTCGGCAGTTCGCGGACCTCCCTGTGGGCGGTCATGGGCGTGCACGTCTGGAAGTGGTTGGGCGTCACGCTGATCTACTGGCTCGCCGCCCTGCAGACCGTTCCGCGAGAGCTCCTCGAAGCCGCCGAGACCGACGGAGCGGGGCCCGCAGCGCGGCTTCGTCACGTGACCCTGCCGCTGCTGCGTCCCTTCGCGGTGATCATCGTGGTCCTCACCATCATCGAGACGATGCAGATCTTCGACCTGGTGGTCACGATGACGGGCGGCGGCCCGTTCTTCTCCACCCTGGCCACCGAGGTCTACATCTACGACACGGCGTTCGGCGCGGCCAGACCGGATCTGGGCTACGCATCGGCCATCGGGGTCGCCTTCGGCGTCCTGACGGTCCTGCTGATGGTGGTGCTCACGCTCGTGATGCGACTGGCACAGCGACGACAGGAGCAGAGATGACCACCGCTCAGACACGGGAGCCCTCGCGGGACCTGGCCGCCCGTCGAGAGCCAGGACGCAGCCACGGCCGACCGATATCGGATCCGAGAACCCGCGGCCGCGGGAAGCGGCGTATCGGGAGATGGGCGCAGACCCTCGTCCTGGGAGGTCTGGGCCTGCTGTGGATCTACCCACTGCTGTGGGTGCTGGCGGCCTCGTTCAAGGATTCTCTCGACATCTTCTCGGGCGGCCTGGGGCTGCTTCCCGACTCCTGGCACCCGGAGAACTACCTGCGCGCATGGCGCGATGCGAACTTCTCCGGGTACATGCTCAACACGGTGCTGATCACCGCCGGCAGCATCGTGCTGGTCGTGGTGCGGTGCGCGATGGCGGGCTACGTGATCGCACGCTTCAGGTTCCTGGGGCGCAGGGCCGTCCTCGCGGTGCTGGTGGCGACCATGTTCATCCCCACCGGACTGTTCGTGGTGCCGGTCGTGGAGCTCAGCGACCTGCTCGGACTGCTGAACACGCGGACCGGCCTGGTGCTCGCGATCGCGGGCGGCGGGAACGTCGCCGCGGTGCTGCTGTACGTCGGCTTCTTCTCGCGGGTCCCGAAGGAGCTCGAGGAGGCGGCGGTGATGGACGGGGCCGGCTTCCTGCGCGTCTTCTTCCGGATCATGCTGCCGCTGTCGGGCCCGGTGACGGCCACGGTGGTGGTGCTGACGTTCCTCTCGAGCTGGAACAACTTCTTCCTGCCGCTGGTGTTCACCTTCAGCACGCCCCAGAACCGCACGCTCGCCGTCGGCATGATGGCTTTCCAGGGGACCAATTCCACGGACTGGGCGGGGCTGGCTGCCGCCGCGTCGATCTCCCTCGTGCCGATCGTGCTGCTGTTCCTGCTCCTGCAGCGCTATTTCGTCGAAGGGATCGCCGGTGCCGTGAAGAACTGAGCCGCATCACCCCGCTCCTGCGCGAGAAGACCGCGCCCCACTCTCCCTCGCCTCCCGCCGGATCCGATGTCCGGAGAGGCCCGGAACGACAGCCCCGGAGGAACCATGCCCCGTCCCAACATCCTGTTCCTGTGCACCGACCAGCAGCGCTACGACGCGCTCGGCGCCGCGGGCAACGAGCACATCCGCACCCCGCACCTCGATCGTCTGGCGGCGCAGGGCGCGCGGTTCACGAACTGCTACACGCAGTCGCCGATCTGCGCGCCCTCCCGCGGGAGCCTGATGACGGGCCGGTACCCGCGCCATCACAGCCTGTGGGCGAACGGCGTGGACATGGACCCCGGCGAGCAGCTGTTCACCAAGACCCTCGCGGACGAAGGCTACGACTGCGGCCTCGCAGGGAAGCTGCATCTCGGATCGGCCTTCGACGGCAGGATCGAGCCGCGTCTGGACGACGGCCTGCGCGTGTTCCGCTGGGCGCACGACCCGTATCTGCGCTCGGCCGGGAACGAGTACCACCACTGGCTGCGGCGCACGCACCCCGAGCTGTACGAGAGCGCCGTCGTGAAGCGCGAGAGGTCCATCGACTCCCTGCCGCAGGAGGCGCACTATTCGCACTGGGTCGCCGAGGAGACCATCGAGTTCCTCGGTCACTCGCGGCAGAAGGATCGTCCCTTCTGCTTCATCTCGAACTTCTTCGACCCCCATCACGGGTTCGAGGCGCCCCAGCGCTTCCGGGACCTCTACGACGCGTCGGCCCTGCCCGCGCCCGTCACGATCGAGGACGAGCTCGCGACCAAGCCGCCCATCTATACCCAGGAGTCCGCGAAGTCCTACGCCGGGCACATGCCGGGGTTCGACGACTACACTCCCGAGGACCTCCAGGAGATCAAGGCCCAGTACTTCGCGATGGTCTCCCTCGTCGACGAGGAGGTGGGGCGGATCCTCGACGCCCTCGAGCGCGAAGGGCTCGCGGACGACACCCTGGTGATCTTCACGAGCGACCACGGGGAGATGCTGGGCGACCATCGCATGCTGCTCAAGGGGCCGATGATGTTCGACTGCTCGGTGAAGGTCCCGCTGCTCATGCGCTGGCCCGGGCAGGTCCCCGAAGGCATGGTCGCCGACGAGCTCGTCGAGTGGATCGACCTCACCCGCACGGTGCTCTCGGCCGCGGGATCGACCGGGCTGCCGCGGGCGCAGGGGCGCGACCTCGCAGGGCTGTGGTCGGGCGACGCCGAGCCGTTCGATGATCGCGACTGGGTGCTCTCGGAGTACCGCGACGGCTGCTGGGCCTACGACCCGCCCGTGCAGACCACGATGGTCCGACGGGGCACATGGAAGATCGTCGTGCACCACGGGCGCCCCTCGACCGACCGGGAACGCACCGGGGAGCTCTACGACCTGGCCGCGGATCCGGACGAGCTGCACAACCTGTGGGACGAGACGGCTGCACGGGAGACGCGGGCGGAGATGCAGGCGTTCCTGGTGGACGTGCTGGTGGCGACGGAGGATCGGTCGCGGGAGCGGCTGGCGCCCTTCTGACGGACAGGACCGCGGGGCGGCACGGACAGGAGGGCCGGCCGACGGCCCGGAGCGCCGCAGGGCAGGAACGCGCCGCACCGGCAGACCCGTTCGACGGTCGCGACAACCGACGGCAACCCGCCTGCCCCTCCAAAATTCCCACGTAGGAATTAACGCAGTCGCCCGACCGGACGGTCGCCATGTCCATCGTCCGAATCGCTCCACCCGCCCGATCGACGATCCGCGCTGGACGCCCCATGCAGCTGTGGGAGCCGCCCCACTGCACGGGCGGGGAAGCACCCCGTCCGCCCACGGGAGCACCGGGTCCGGGACCCCGACGACGAAGTCACTGAAGGAGGACGCCCACGATGGCCGTCACCGACATGCAGTCACCACCGACAACCGCCTCGCCGCCGCCGGCGAGGCGCCCACGACCCTCGCTGCTGCGGCGCATCCTGCGCGACCGCACCGTGCTGCTGCTGGCGCTGCCGGGCATGGTCCTGCTGATCGGGTTCCAGTACTTCCCGCTGCTGGGGAACGTCATCGCCTTCCAGGACTTCCAGCCCTACCTGGGGACCGACGAGAGCCTGTGGAACGGCCTGGACAACTTCCGCATCCTCGTCACCGGCGACCCGGCGTTCCTCAACGCGCTGCGGAACACGCTGGTCCTGACCCTGATCCAGTCGGTGATGATCTTCCCGGTGCCGATCGTGCTGGCGCTGATGGTCAACAGCCTGATGTCCGAGAAGCTCCGCCAGGGCGTCATGTCGGTGCTGTACCTGCCGCACTTCCTGTCCTGGGTGATCGTGGTCGCGGTGTTCCAGCAGATGCTGGGCGGCTCCGGCATGGTCAACAACCTGCTCCGCTCCAACGGCCTGCCCACCTTCGACGTGATCGGCAACGCCGACCTGTTCAAGGTGCTGCTGACCTCTCAGGTCATCTGGAAGGACACCGGCTGGGCGGCGATCCTGTTCATCGCCGTGCTCGCAGGGATCGACAAGTCGCTGTACGAAGCGGCGGCCGTCGACGGCGCCTCGCGCTTCCAGCAGACTCTCAACGTCACTCTGCCGGGCCTGCGCCCCATCGTGATCCTGCTGTTCATCCTCCAGCTGGGCAACTCCCTCAGCGTCGGCTTCGAGCAGATCATCCTGCAGCAGCAGGCCGTCGGGATCGACGCCAGCGAGGTGCTCGACACCTACGTGTTCAACGAAGGCATCGCCGGCGGCCAATGGGGAACCGCGGCCGCCGTCGGCCTGGTCAAGAGCGTGATCGGACTGATCCTCGTCCTCGCCGCGAACAAGATCGCCCATGCCATGGGCGAGGAAGGGGTCTACAGGGCATGAGCACCACGACCCAGAACCCTCAGGGCACCGCCCCCGGCGCGTCCGGGCCGGAGCTGTCCACCGCAGCCGATGCCCGCCGGCGGCGGGCGAACCTCAACGCCGCCGGGCCCGTCGAGAAGTCGACGAAGACGATCGTCCTGGTCATCGCCTGCGCACTGGTGATCGTCCCGTTCATCGGCATCGTCGCGACCTCCATCGCCCCCGCGGATCAGGTCACGAACTCCGGCGGGTTCGTGCTGTTCCCGCGCGAGATCGACCTGACCGCCTACCGCTCGATCCTCTCGGGCGGAGTGGTCTCCCGAGCCCTGCTGGTCTCGATCGGCATCACCGCGGTCGGCACGTTCCTCAGCCTGCTGATCACCGCGATGCTCGCCTGGGCCCTCTCCCGCCGCGGCACCGTCGCGAACCGCCCGATGCTGCTGCTCGTGCTGTTCAGCCTGCTGTTCTCCCCCGGCCTGATCCCGACCTACCTGGCCGTGCGCCAGTTCGGTCTGATCGACACCTACTGGTCGCTGATCATCCCGACGGTGGTCAGCGGGTTCAACGTGATCGTGGTGCGGAGCTTCTTCGTCAGCCTGCCCGACGAGATCCTCGACGCCGCGAAGGTCGACGGCGCCAGCGAATGGCAGATCTTCCGCCGCATCGGAATCCCGCTCTCCCGGGCCGCACTGGCCGTGATCGGGCTGTTCTACGGCGTGAACTACTGGAACGCGTTCTTCAACGCGCTGCTCTACATCAACGACGCCGCGAAGTGGCCGCTGCAGATGGTGCTGCGCACCTACGTCGTCAACGGCGCGCAGATGGGCACCTCCGAGCTCGGCACCGCCGTGGAGGCGGCCCCGCCGCAGGAGACCATCCAGATGGCCATCCTCGTCATCTCCATCGTGCCGATCCTCATCGTCTACCCGTTCCTGCAGCGGCACTTCTCCAAGGGCGTGCTGACGGGCGCGGTGAAAGGCTGATCATGTCCTCACGATTCGACCCCACCCGCCGCGCGCTCCTCGCCGCAGGCGGTGCGGGCGCCGCCGCGCTGCTCGCCGCCTGCAGCAACGAGGGCCGGGGCGGCATCCCGGTGAAGTACGCGAACGCGCCCGTGAAGCTGCCGGAGCACGTCCCCTACCAGGGGGTCTCGCCGGACCTGCCCGGCGATCCGAAGACCGGGCTCATGGACGGGTACTTCGAGTACCCGTCGTCCCCCACCGTCGCCACGTCCGGCGTCCCGGGAGACGGAGATGTCATCGGCTCCCTCGTGCGCACGGACTCCCCCGTCCCTCCCGGCGTCTCGCGGAACGCGTTCTGGCAGGCGCTGAACGAGCGTCTCGGCTCCGACCTGAAGATGAACATCGTGCCGGCGCCGGACTGGGACCAGAAGTTCGCCACCGTCGTCGCCGGCGATTCCCTCCCCGAGCTGTTCGTCGTCGCGGGCGGGATGCAGGAGCTCCCGAAGTTCCTCGAGGCCACCGCCGCCGATCTCACGCCGCACCTCTCGGGGTCCGCGGTGAAGGACTACCCCTTCCTCGCCAACATCCCGACGGACACGTGGCAGCAGAGCGCGTACAACGGCAAGATCATGGGGATCCCGGTCCCCCGGGGGATCATGAGCTCCTCGATCCTCTACAAGAGGACGGATCTGCTCAAGGAGAAGGGCATCACGGAGGACCCCGCCTCCTTCGACGAGTTCCTCGCCCTGTGCAAGGAGCTCACGACGCCGCGGTCCAACGTGTGGGCCCTGGGGGCCGCACCCCTCGACGCGGTGCGTCAGATGCTCGGGATCCCCAACACCTGGTCGGAGAAGGGCGGGCGGCTGACACGCAGCCTCGAGGCCGAGCAGCAGAAGGAGGCGCTCGAGGCGACCCGGAAGATGGTCGAGGCAGGCGTCGTCAGCCCCGATGCGTTCTCCTCCCAGGCGACCGACCGCAAGAACTGGTTCGTCGCGGGCCGCAACTACTTCATGATGGACACCCTCTCCGCCTGGCCGAACTTCGAACAGATCCAGTCCGTCGGCGACAGCTTCAGGATGGACGCCCTGCGCACGCCGGGATTCCACGGCGACCCCGGGATGGCATGCGCCTGGCTCGGCAACCCGACCTACGGCATCTCGAGCATCCGCAAGGATGCCGGAGATCGGATCCCGACCCTGTTGAGGGTGCTGGACTTCCTGGCGGCTCCTTTCGGCACGGAGGAGTACCTGTTCCGCAACTACGGGGTCGAGGGCGTCGACTACGACCTGAAGGGCTCGGATCCGGTGGCGACCAACCGGGGCGTCACCGAGACGCCGCTGGGATTCCGCTACCTCGCGGACTCTCCGTGGCCCGTCTACGTCCCGGGCAAGAAGAGCTCCACGCAGAGCTGGCACGACGCGCAGAAGATCGTCGTCGGGTACGGCGTCGCGGACCCCACCCTCGGGCTCTACTCGGAGACCGACACCCGGATCGGCGGCAGCATCACGGGACGCATCGACGACCTCACCAACGACATCCTCCAGGGCCGCAAGCCGGTGTCCGCATGGGACGACGGGGTGGCCGCGTGGAAGAAGGCTGGCGGGAACCGGATCCGCGACGAGCTCGAACAGGCGCGGGCGGACAAGGAGTCCTCATGACGTCGACGACGCAGCCCGAGGGTCCTGCACGAGGACCCAACATCATCCTGATCCTCGCCGACGACATGGGGTTCTCCGACATCGGCTGCTTCGGCGGGGAGATCCGCACACCTCATCTGGACCGCCTCGGGGCCGAGGGGACCAGGATGACCAGCTTCTACAACACGGCACGGTGCTCGCCGTCGCGCGCGTCGCTGCTCACCGGCCTGCATCCCCATCAGACCGGGATCGGGATCCTCACCGGGAGCACGCTCCCCGCCGGGTATCCAGGAGACCTGGACCCGCGCTGCGCGACCATCGCGGACATGCTCGGCGACGCCGGCTACAGGACGTCCTGCGTCGGCAAATGGCATCTCGCCGGGAATGTGCGGGAACCGGGCCCCGCATGGCCGACGCGTCGCGGGTTCGAGAGGCATCACGGGCCGCTCGGAGGTGCCACCAGCTATTTCGATCCCGTGACGATGGTCGAGGATGAGGAGCCGATCGAGACCTTCGACCCGGACTTCTCGCTCACCGAGCATCTCGGCGAGCGTGCCGAGGCCGAGGTCCGCGACGCAGCGAAGGATCCTCGGCCCTTCTTCCTGTATCTGGCGTTCACCGCGCCGCACTGGCCCCTGCATGCGCGTCCCGAGCAGGTCGCCGCGTGCCGCGGGATGTACGACGACGGCTGGGACGTCGCACGCGCCCGACGCCTCGAGCGCATGGGCGAGCTCGGCGTCCTCGAGTCGGCCACGGAGCTGACCGAGCGGGACGAGGACGTGCCGGCCTGGGAGGAGACCGCCCACCACGCCTGGCAGGCGCGGCGGATGGAGGTGTATGCCGCCCAGGTCGGTGCGATGGACGCCGCCATCGGCAGGGTCCTCGACGCTCTGGAGGCCACGCAGCAGTCGGAGGACACGATGGTCCTGTTCCTCTCGGACAACGGAGGATGCGCCGAGGAGATCGCCCCCGGATGGGCCGACGAGATGGATCCCGTCCCGTACAACGTGCCCGTGCGCACCGCGGCCGGGGAGAGGGTGCGCAAGGGGAACGATCCCTCCGTCGTCCCCGGTCCGCCCGCGACGTTCGCCAGCTACGGTCGCGCGTGGGCGAACGTGTCGAACACTCCGTTCCGCGAGTACAAGCACTGGGTCCATGAAGGGGGCATCGCGACGCCGCTGCTCGCCCGATGGCCGCGCGGGGGTGTCGCCGCCGGCTGGGACCGCACCCCGGCCCAACTGACCGACATCGTCCCCACGCTGCTCGAGGCGGCGGGCATCGGCGCAGCGGATCGGACCTCGCATCCCGAGAGCCCGCCGCTGGAGGGCTCGTCCCTGCTCGCGGGATGGAAGGGCGAGAAGAGCACGGAGGAGCCCCACCCCCTGTTCTTCGAGCACGAGGGGAACGCCGCCGTCCGCTGGGGCCGATGGAAGGCGGTACGCGCTTTCGGCAGCGACTGGGAGCTCTACGACCTCCGGGTTGACCGCACCGAGCGCCACGACCTCTCCGCGGAGTTCCCGGAGCGTGTCGAGTCGCTGGTCGGCGCGTGGCGCGGATGGGCGGACCGATGCGGTGTGCGCGATCGGACCAGCATCCTCGATCAGCAGCAGCGCGGACGGGGTCACGGGGCTGGTCGCGGCCCGGGGGCCGGCCGCGGCCGCGGCCGCGGGCTGATCCAGGACGTGCGGTCCGCGTGGACCGTGCGGGAGACGCAGGTCTGAGCGAGGTCGTCCTTGGCCGTGCTGGCCGGCCGTGCGGGGTCGGGTGAGGGTGGGCGGGGTCGGGCGCGGCGGTCGTCCGCCCGCCCAGAGCACCCTGCTCGGTGCACAGGGTCCCGAGCAGGTGCCCCGGTGCGTCGTCGAGATCCCCTGAGGGGAGCGGCGCGGCCGCGCGGTCGCGATCCACTACCTCTTGACTACGCAGTCAGCCCCTCATTACGCTCGCCGTCAGATCCGCGACGAGGCCGAGAACGAGGAGGCGTCGTGACGACAGAGTCCGACAGCCGGACCGACCGCTCCGCGCGGCGCGCCGTCTCGATGATGGACGTCGCCGCCCACGCCGGTGTCTCCCAGAAGACGGTCTCCCGGGTCGTGAACGGCGAGCCTCACGTGCGCCCGGAGGTCCGCGAGCGGGTGCAGTGCGCGATCGACGCGCTGGAGTTCCGCCCGAACGCCGCCGCGCGCTCGCTGGTCACCCGGCGCACCCGGCGCATCGGCGTCGTCGCACTCGGAACCTCGTTCCACGGCCCCACCTCGGCACTCGCGGCCCTCGAGTCCGTGGCCCGCGCGGGTCACTATTCGCTGAGCGTCCACCGCACCGACTCGACCTCGCGCACGGAGATCCAGGCCGCAGTCGACACACTGCTCAGCGAGGGCGTTGAAGGCATCGTGCTCTCCGAGCCGATGCACCTCGACGGCGCTCCCCTGCGGATCCGGGGGGACGTCGCCGTGCTCACCCTGGGCGCTCGCGGGCTCACCTCCCGCCCCGACGAGCTCGTGGTGGGCACGGACGAGGAGGACGGCGGTCGCGTCGCCGCCGAGCACCTCGTGACCCTCGGCCACGAGACCGTCCACCACCTCGCCGGCCCCGAGGGCTGGATCTCCAGTCAGCTGCGCCGCGAGGGCTGGGAGTCGGTCCTTCGGCACCGGGGTCTCCGTGTGCCCGAGCCCGCCACCGGCGACTGGTCGCCCCGCAGCGGGTACGAGGCGATGCAGCGCCTGCTCGACAGCGATGATCCGCCGACAGCTGTCTTCGTCGCGAACGACCAGATGGCCGTCGGTGCGATCGCCGCGATCCAGGCAGCCGGGCTGCACGTCCCCGAGGACGTGAGCATCGTCGGCTTCGACGACATCGACGTCGCCGAGTTCCTCGCAACCCCTCTGACCACCCTGCGCCAGCAGTTCACCCTCGCCGCCCATGACGGCATGAACCAGCTCATCCGCGCCATCGACGGCGGCGTCCGGACCAGCCCCGCGCACCTCGTGCCGATCACCTTCGTCGAACGCGCCACCACGGCGCCTCCGCGCCCGTCACAGGCTCCCGACCACAGGTAGCCCACCCCGGGCCGTCGGCTTCCGCGAGGCAGCCGACCGCCCGCGCACATCGCACCCACCACCTCGGCAGTTCTCTGTACCCACGATTGACAGCGTAGTCAGGAGTGCACCATGCCTCGTCCCCACCCATTGCTCCGCGGCACCCGCGGACCTCGTCCCGCCGCCTCGGCTCCCCCACCCGGGCACCTACGGCCCACCCGCCGCGAGCTGCTGAGAATCCCTGCCGCCGTGGCCGCGGGCACCGCCCTGACCGGCGCTCTTAGCGCCTGCGGGAGCGGCGACACCACGGAGATCACCTCGGGAACCGTCGCTCTGGACTTCTGGACCCACGACGACGGCTACATCAAATTCTTCGAGGGCGCCGTCCCCGTCGCGGAGAAGGGCTCTCCCTTCGACTACGACCTCCGCGTCACCAAGATCGCCGCCGCGGACCTCGTCACGAAGCTCATCGCGCAGGCCGTGGCCGGCACCGGCACACCTGACGTCGCGGGGCTCGAGATCGGAGCGTTCTCCCGCATGCTGCGCGGCGAGATCGCGCCGGAGCTGCTGGTCGACCTCACGCATGACGTCGAACCGTTCACCGACGACCTCATCTCCGCCCGTCTCACCCCCTTCAGCAAGGACGGTGCGCTCTACGCCCTGGACTCCGACACCCCGGTCACGGTGCTCTACCACCGCGCCGACGAGTTCGAGCGCCTGGGCATCGACGCCGACTTCGGCACGTGGGAGGACTTCGCGGACGTCGGCCGCACGCTTGCGGAGAAGAAGGGCCTGTCGCTCGGGGCCTTCGCCGTCAACGACCCGGGCGGCACCGTGCAGTGCTTCCACATCCACCTGCTGCAGCGCGGCGGCGACCTCTTCGACGCCGATGGCGCGCCGACCCTGCAGAGCCCCGAGGCCGAGGAGACCCTCGCCTTCCTCGTCGACGGTGTGCAGAGCGGGTTCCTCACGACCGTCGCCGACATGTACGGCCCCAGCATCCAGAGCGGCCTGAAAGCCGGGAAGATCCTGGCCGTGAACATGCCGTCCTGGTACTCGAGCTACGGCATCCAGCCCAACGTGCCCGAGCAGTCCGGGAAGTGGCGCGTGGCCGCCCTGCCCGTCTTCGCGGGCGGAGGGCACCGCACCGGCGTCGGCGGAGGCACCGGCTTCGCGGCGCTCACCGACAAGCCGGCGACGGCCGCCGCCCGGAACCTCGTCGTGAAGGGCTACTTGGACCCCGACCAGCAGATCGCGCGCTACAAGGACCTGGGCTACCTGCCCACGCTGCGCTCGGTCTATGACGCACCCGAACTGCTGACCCTGGAGAGCGAGTACTTCGGCGGGCAGAAGCTGTTCGAGACCTTCCGGGACATCGTCGACGACGTCCCGGACGTCCACCAGAGCGCCGACATCTCGATCATGAACACAGTGCTGTCGGGCCACGTGCTGCGCGCCTTCAAGGGCACCGTCAGTCCTGCTCAGGCGCTCGCCGATGCCACCGAAGACTTCCGCGGGCAAGCGAAGGGCTGACCGATGACCACCACCGACATCTCCAACACCGACGCCCCGGCCGCACGCGGCGGCTCTGCGGCCCCCGTACCGTCCTCCCGCCGCGGCTCGGCGGGTCGGCGCACCGGCTCCCTGCGCGGGGGCGCCGCGCCGTACGCCTTCATCGCACCCTTCTACGTGCTCTACGTGCTGTTCATGATCATCCCGATCCTGGCGGCGCTCGTCCTCAGCCTCACCGAATGGGTGGGGCTGGGCATGCCCCGATTCATCGGCCTCTCGAACTACGCGAACCTCGCGACCGACTCGAGCTTCGCGACGGCGCTCGCGAACTCCCTCGTCTACACGCTGGTCGCAGTGATCATCGTGGTCCCCTGCGCGCTGCTGATCGCCCAGGGGCTGAACGCCAAGGGTCTGCGGATGCGGGACCTGTTCCGCGTCGCGTTCTTCGTGCCGATGGTGCTCTCGCCTATCGTCATCGCGCTGATCTACAGCCTGATCTTCGACCGCGACTACGGCCTGCTGAACGCCTCACTGGATGCCCTGTTCGGACTGCCGCACGTGGACTGGCTGGGCGATCCGACGCTCGCGAAGGGCGCGATCGGCTTCGTGCTGCTGTGGAGGACCGTCGGCTATCTGACGATCTTCTTCCTCGCCGCGCTGCAGAACGTGCCGGCCGAGCAGTACGAGGCCGCAGCGCTCGACGGCGCGGGCCGCGTGCGCACCTTCCTCGCAGTCACCGTCCCGGGCATCAAGCCCATCTCGGCGTTCGTCATCGTCACCTCGTTCATCGGTGCGGCCCAGCTGTTCGACGAGCCGTACCTGCTGACCAAGGGCGGCCCCGGCGAGGCGACGATCTCGGTCGCCATGTTCATCTACCGCGCCGCCTTCGAGCGCCAGCAGTTCGGCTACGCGGCCGCGGCGGGCGTCGTCCTCTTCATCATCGTCTTCGCTGTCAGCCAGGGACTGAACCGTCTCCTGGGCATCGGGAGGGACTCATGAGCACCATCGACGCCGCATCCGCATCCCCCGCACCGACTGCCCCGCCCGGTCGTCGGGCCGAGCGCCAGAAGTCGCCGCGCCGCTTCCGCGTGCGCCGGGGACTGCTCTACCTGACGCTCTGCGCCCTGCTGGTGGTGTTCATCCTGCCGCTGGTGTGGGCGCTGAGCGGATCGTTCAAACAGCGCGGTGACATCTTCGCGACCCCGCCATCGCTGATCCCGAGCCCGGCGACGCTCGAGAACTACCGGAATCTGCTCACGACCCAGCCGTTCTGGTCGTGGTTCGCGATCAGCATCGGCACCGCGGCGATCGCGACCGTGGTCTCCGTGTTCGTGTGCGCCATGGCCGGATACGGCTTCGCGAAGTTCCGCTTCCGAGGCAAGCGGATCCTCTTCGCGGTCATGTTCAGCTCGCTGTCGATCCCCTTCGCCGTCATCCTGATCCCGCTATTCATCCTGGTGGTCAAGAGCGGTCTGGCGAACCCGTGGTTCGCGCTGATCGTCCCCTGGGTGGCGCCCGCCTTCGGGATCTTCATGATGCAGCAGTTCATCGTGCAGGCGATCCCCGACGAGCTCCTCGAGTCGGCGCGGATCGACGGCAGCAGCGAGTTCGGCACCTTCCGGCGTGTCGTGCTGCCGCTGCTGCGTCCCTCGCTCGGAGCGCTCGGGGTGTGGAGCTTCCTGCAGAGCTACAACAGCTTCATGTGGCCGCTGGTGATCATCTCCAACACCAGCCAGTACACGCTGCCGCTGGGACTGAACATCCTCTACGCCTCGGAGAACCGCAGCTACGACCTGGTCCTCGCCGGCGCCGTGCTCGCCTCCATCCCGACGATCCTCGTCTTCATCCTGCTGCGCAGGCAGCTGCTCGAGGGCCTCGTCGCCGGAGCCGTGAAGGGGTGAGATCCGGCCGACGGCCCGGCACGGCCGGGTCGTCGGCCGACACCTCGCTCCGCTCGTGACTCGACCGCATCAACAGACGCCCCCAACGGGATTCGAACCCGTTCCGCCCTTCCCGCCCAGCACTGCCTCTCGCCGCGCCCTGCGCCGGCCCGCACCCGAGCCCCTCCCCCGAAAGGACCGCCCCATGTTCCAGCAGCCCGACCACGTGCTCTTCGGCGCCGCGTACTACCACGAGTACCAGCCCTCCCCGCGCCTGGAGACCGACATGCGCCAGATGCGCGAGGCCGGCTTCACCGTGATCCGCGTGGGCGAGTCCGTGTGGTCCACCTGGGAGCCCGAGGACGGCGTCTTCGACCTCGAATGGCTCGCGCCGGTGCTGGACGGGGCCCACGAGAACGGCATCTCCGTCGTGCTCGGCACCCCCACCTACGCGGCGCCCATGTGGCTGGTGCGCCAGGTGCCCGAGATCAACGTCGAGCGCACCTCGGGGCAGCGGATGGGCTGGGGCGCCCGCCAGGAGATCAACTTCGCCCACCCCGCGTTCCTCTTCCACGCCGAGCGCGTGATCCGCCGGATCATCGCCCGCTACGCGGACCACCCGGCCGTGATCGGCTTCCAGGTCGACAACGAGCCGGGCAATGAGGTCTTCGCGAACGACCAGGTGTTCCAGAAGTTCGTGGACCACTTGCGTCGCAGCTACGGCTCGGTCGAGGAGCTCAATCGGGCCTGGGGGCTCACCTACTGGTCGCACCGTCTGAGCGACTGGGCGGACCTGTGGCGCCCGGACGCGAACGTGCAGCCGCAGTACACGCTGGCCTGGCGCCGGTTCCAGGCCCAGCTGACCACCGATTTCATCGGCTGGCAGGCGGAGGTGGTCCGCGAGTACGCCCGCGAGGACCAGTTCGTCACCACCTGCATCTCCTACGACCGTCCCACGCTGGACGAGGAGAAGGTGGCCCGCTCGCTCGACGTCACCGCAGGGAACCCGTACTACCGGATGCAGGACTCCTTCGCGATGCCGAACCGCGACCAGGACGCCCAGTTCTGGACGACCACGGGCGTGTGGTCGCTCATCACGCACGCGGATCGCATGTACGGCACGAAGCAGGCGCCGTTCCTCGTCACCGAGACGAACGCACAGGCCATCGGTTTCCCGTGGATGAACGAGCCGGCGTTCGACGGGCAGTGGCGCCAGGCCGCCTGGGCGCTGATCTCGCGCGGCGCCGCGATGATCGAGTACTGGCACTGGCACACCCTGCACGCCGGCGCCGAGACCTACTGGGGCGGGATCCTGCCCCACTCCCAGGAGCCGGGACGGGTCTACCGTGAGCTCGCGCAGATCGGCGAGGAGCTGCGCCGTGCCGGCGCGAGCGTCACGGGATTGGAGCCGGACGCCGACGTCGCGCTGCTGTTCGACAACCCCTCGAAGTGGTCGCTCGCCGAGTATCCGGCGTTCGCGAAGGCGGACGGCAGTCCGGACCGCCGCTCGTTCCAGACCGTCTACGAGGCGTTCTCGCGGGGTGTGGTCGATGCCGGGCTGCAGGCGAACGCCGTGCACATCGCGCAACTGCGCGAGCAGTCCCCGGCGAAGTTCGCGCAGCGCCGGCCCGTGCTGGTCGCCGCGGCGTTCACGATCGCCTCCGATGAGGACCTCGTCTGGCTGCGGGAGTACGCGGAGGCCGGAGGGCACCTGGTGCTCGGGGTGCGCACCGGCTACGAGGACGAGGAGGCGCGGGCGCGCCTGGAGCGCAAGCCGGGGTTGCTCGATGAGGCCGCGGGCGTCTGGTACGACGAATACTCGAACCTGCGCGGGCCGGTCGCGCTCGAGCCGGGCGACGGAGCCGAGGACGTCTCGTTCTCCTTGACGGCGGGCGCGTCAGGCACGCGCTGGGCCGACGGCGTGCAGGTGACCGACAAGGCGACGCAGGTGCTCGCCCAGTACGCGCACCCGCACTTCGGCCGCTGGCCCGCCGTGACCACGCGGGAGGCCGGAGACGGGCGGATCACGTACGTCGGCACCGTGCCCGATCAGGGTCTTGCGGCCGCGCTCATGGAGTGGGCCGTGCGGGTGGGCGATGGCGGGGACGGTGAGGGCCGTGGGGACGGCGAAGGCTGCGGGGACCGTGCCGCGTGGCGTCCGGCTACCGGGTCCCAGACCGTGTTCTCCGCGCGCAATGGAGCCGGCGAGCGCGTGCGCTTCCTGCACAACTGGTCGTGGGAGCCGAGCTCGTTCGCCCTCCCCGCCGCCGTGACGGATGCCGTGAGCGGTGAGGAGTTCGCCGCAGGCAGCGAGCTGGAGCTCGGGGCGTGGGATGTGCGGGTGGTCGTGGAGCGGGAATGACATCTGCCGATGCACTCCGCCTGGCCGACCGGGCGAACAAGGGGCAGCCCGCCAGGGAGCCGCTACCGGCCCATCGTGCCGATCCTCGCGGCCGCATCGTAGAGCGCACGGTGAGCCGGGCGCAGTTCGGCGTACGCCGCGGCGGCCGACGAGTCCGGGAACAGCACCTCGCCCTCGCGCTCGGCGAGCGGCGTGATGCGGTGGTCGAGGCGGACGGCTTCGGCCCCGGCGATCGCCGCGCCGATCAGGGTGGCCTCGAGCTGCGCCTCGGCTTCCGAGGACGCCCCAGCGCCTCGCGGGAGGTGGATGGGGCGGTCGAAGACATCGGCGAGGATCCGACGCCACGGCGCCGAGGCCGCTCCCCCGCCCACGACCGTCATCGGAGCCGTGGTATCCACGGACTTCTGAGCGCCGGTTTCCATGCGGGAAGAGGTGTCCTTCAGGGCGTGGGAGAGGGCGAACGCAACGCCTTCGAGGACGCCGGCGTAGAGGTCGACGGCGTCCATCCGAGCGTCGAGGCCCATCAGCGCCGCACGCATGCCGTCGTCCCTCACCGGGTAGCGCTCCCCTGCGAGCGCGGGCACGAACAGCAGGCCCGTCGGACCTCGACCGTGCTCGTGTGCGCGGTGCTCGAGACGCTGATCGGCGATGAATGAGCCCATCCCTCGCAGGAATGCCTCACGTGCCCAGGCTGCGGCCGCGCCGGCGCTCAGGACTGCGGAGATCCGCAGCTGACCATCGCCGAGGGCCAAGTGGTGTGACGCCTCGTGCTGCGAGGGTCCATCCGGGGAGCCTCCCGTGGTATCCGGTCCTTCCTCGTGACGGTGGATGCCGGCGATCCACCCGCTCGTGCCCAGGGAGACGTGGTCGCGATCGGTGTCCAGTCCCGTGACGCCGATGGTCGCGGTGCCGGCGTCGCCCGGGGCGAGCACGATCGGCACGCCCGCGTCGAGACCGATCAGCTCGCGGGCATCGGCGTTCGTGCTGCCGACGACCTGGCCAGGGCCGCTCGTGAGCGTGGGCAGAAGGCCTGGATCGATACCAGCAGCGCGAACGACGTCGGGTGACCACGCGCGAGCGGCGGCATCGAGAAGGCCCAGCGCAGAGGCGGTGGTCGGGTCGCACCAGGCGCCCGCACCGAGCCGGTGGGCGAGGTGCCCGGCCGGCCCGAAGGTGAGGGCTCGAGTGCGGTCGATGGCGTCCGGGTCGGTGCGCGCGAGACGGCGGAACATCGCGGCGCAGCTCGTCGCATCCTGTCGGTTCCCGCAGTGCGCGTCCCAATCGATGCTCTTGTGGGCGAGGTCCTCCCGGATCTCCCGGGCTTCTCGTGCGGCACGCTGATCGGAGTAAATGATCGCCGGGCGCGCGGCACCATGGTCCCCTTCGAGGATCAGGTCCTGCATCTGGCCGGTGAGGCAGAGCGCCTCGATGTCGACCCCCGGCGGTGTCGACCGCGCGATGACCGTGCGGGCGGCACGGATCCAGTCCTCGGGTTCCTGCTCCACGCCGCCGTCCGACGTGCTCAGTGTGGGATAGGGGGCGCTCGCGCCGGCGAGCCGGCGTCCCTCGAGGTCGAACAGCGCGGTCTTCGCGGATGAGGTGCCGAGGTCGAGACAGAGCAGGCCGATCATCACGTCAGGGTAGGCGGCGGGCCGAAGACTCACGCCTCCGCTTCACATCAGGCTGTTCTCGAACCGCTGCTGCGTCCCGATCTCATGCGGGGGCGTTCCGCCGGCGCTGACGAAGTCCTGCCACAGCCTGACCGCGTCGCTCCGACTGACGATGTTCCGGCGGTGGGCGAATCGGAGCAGCTTCCAGGTGCCGACGCACTCGACGGGTCGCGCCCAGTGCGTCGCCGCACGGTCGTCGGTCACGAACACTGCTCGGAGCATCCGCTTCTGGATGAGGGTGATCGACTCCGCCTCCCCGAGATGCTGCTGGGGGTGGTCTCCGGGAGAGGACATCTGGAGCCGCAGCTGCCGGATCGAAGCGTGCTCGCCGTTCTCGGGGTACAGCGGATCACCCAGCAGCTGCGCCGCGGCATCGACGAGGCCCGGGAGCCCGAGCTGCTCCTGCTTGCGCTCGCACTCGGTGAGGATGGTGCCGGTCCAGCGCACGTTCGTCCCGAGCAGCTCGCCCAGTGCGGGGATCAGCCCGGGACGATGGAAGTTCACGAGCACGGAGGTGTCGTGGAAGAAGAGCAGCGGGTCCTCGGGCGCTGAGATCATCGAGCGCTCACCCGAGCAGGGCGTCGAGCGCGTCGTCCGAGAGCTCGGAGACCCGCTCCGGTTCATCCACCTCGAGGGACTCCGCAGGGACGCCCAGCATCCACGCGAGCGTGCCCTTGCCGACTCTCCCCTGAGAGATCTGCTCGAGGTGGGCCTCCTGCAACCATGCCGGGAAGCGCCGTTCGCCGGCTTCCGACATGCGCACGGAGATCGGGTCGCCGACCTTCGCACCCGTCCAATGCCGACGCAACAGCTTCTGCGTGCTCCACGTGAGCGCGTCGGCCACCTCGTCCGTCGGCTCGAGGCCGAGGGCGTTCAGCCTGCGACGCAGCGCATCCGTCGAGATACCCCGGTCCCAGACGAACTCTGCGACCGAGTGGACGTCGAGTCGCTCCCACGCGATCTCCCGCATGTCCTTCTCAGGGAGCAGGAGCTCGGCTGCGAAAGCATTCGCAGCCCGCTCGTCCGCCTCATACCCGGGAGCACCCGGGACGACCCCCTCGTGTCCGAGAGCCAGGTGGCCGAGCTCGTGCGCGAGCGACCAGTTCTCGTAGAACCAGTTCCCGGTCTCCGCCAGGAGGATCACGGGCCTTCCACCCGCATGGAGTGAATACGCAGTGCTCAGTCCCCCGATCCTCACCACGTCGACCCCCACCTCCGCGAGGCGGGCGATGAAGGTCCGCACGAAATCCGGATGCAGGAGCAGCCGGACCTTCTCCTCCTCCGCCGGAAGGTCGGAACTGGATGGGGCCGCGTCCACCTGCGCGTACGCCAGGCGCACGTCATCCAGCAGAGCCTCGTCCTCCGTGAGTCCGTCGACGCTGCGCAGCCCGGTGTCATGATCGAAGGCGTGCCTGGCCGACAGCACCAATCGATGCGGGTCGGGTTCGCCGGTGATGAGCTCATGGATGTCGGCATCGAGTTCAGAGGCGATGGCGGCGAGCTCCACAGCCGCGAAGCCCCGCTGGTCGCTGAGCGCGCGGGAGAGAGCGTCGGGAGTCATCCCGACGCTCTGAGCGAGCTGCTTCTGCTGCATCCCTGCGTCGCTCATCGCGGCGCGGACGCGGCTCCCGATCGTCGTCATGCCTCGACCCTATGCCCGGATTGGGAATTTCCCAACCAGTTGTGGACGGAGACACCGAGGTTCGACGCGACCACATCCCGGCCTCAACCCAGCGCCACTTGCGCAGCGCACTCGGCCGCCCTTCCGCCACCCCCGCCCCACGCGGAAGAACATTTGTTGGCCCCCGCTCCCCCGCGCCTCGCATGCTGATCGGGACGTTCCACCCGACAGAGAGGTCGCATCGTGCCGACATCGCTTCCCCAGCTGATCACCGAGGACCACGTGGTCCTCGGGGCATCGCCGGCGTCCTGGCAGGACGCGATCCGTGAGGCGGCGGCGCCGCTGCTGGCCTCCGGGTCGATCGGCGGGGGCTACGTGGAACGGATGATCGAGGTCGTCGACCGCTTCGGCCCGTACATCGTGCTGGCCCCGGGCGTCGCGCTCGCGCACGCCCAGCCCGACGGCTCGGTCGCCCGCACGGCGATGAGCGCCCTCACCATTCCGGGCGGCGTCGCCTTCTCCCACGAGGAGAACGACCCCGTCCGCCTCGTGCTGTGCCTGGCCGCGGCCGACGCGACCTCGCACCTCGAGGCGCTCAAGGGATTCGTGCAGATCATCCGGCACCCGTCGGCCGTCGACCGGCTCGTCGCGGCGCACTCCCCCGCGGACTTCCGCGGCGCTCTCACCCCCGCGCCCGTCGACTGACCGGCGTCCCCGACACCAGAACCTGCCCGACCACCGGGCCCTTGCAAAGGAGCAGACCCACCATGGCGAACACCCCCACGATCTATTTCATCTGCGGCGCAGGACTGGGCAGCAGCCTCGCCTGCCAGATGGAGGCCGAGGAGGTCCTGGCCTCGCACAAGATCCGCGCGAATACCGAGCACGAGTCCGTCTCCTCGGTCGGCGGCATCAAGACCGACGTGATCGTCTCGGCGGAGAGCTTCCGCCCGCAGATCGAGAAGTACGACATCGACCCGTCGATCACCCTCGTCTACCTGCACAACATCGTGGACAAGGACGAGATCACCCAGAAGCTGATCCCCGCGCTCGAGGGTCGTGAGGCCTGAGATGGGCGTCCTCGACTGGATCATCTCCAACATCTTCACGCAGGCCGGGATCGTCATCGCCCTGATCGCGATGATCGGCCTGATCCTGCAGCGCAAGGACGTCGGCTCGATCGTCTCGGGCACCTTCAAGACGCTGCTGGGATTCATGGTCCTCGCGGCCGGCTCCGCGGTGCTGGTCGCGACCCTTACCTACTTCGGCACGCAGTTCGAGGCGGCGTTCAACCTCACCGGCATCGTCCCGTCGATCGAGGCGGTCAATGGGTTCGCGACGAACGACCTCAAGCTGGGCGGGCCGATCGCGATCGCCTTCCTGGGCATCTTCATCGTGAACGTGCTGCTCGCCCGCTTCACGCCCTGGAAGTACATCTTCCTCACGGGTCAGGCGCTGCTGTGGATGGCCACGATGACTGTGGTGTTCGGATCGGCCATGGGCCTGTCCGGAGTGTGGCTGATCATCGCCTGCAGCGTGGTCGGAGGCATCTTCTGCGTGGCGATGCCCGCGATCGCCCAGCCCATCATCCGCAAGGTCACCGGGAACGACGCGATCGCCCTCGGGCACTTCTGCACCATCGGCTACATGGTCGAGGCGGGCGTCGCCTACCTGGTGCGCGATCGCAGGCCCGATCGGAAGACCACCGAGGACCTCAAGCTCCCGCGGGCCTTCGAGTTCCTGCAGGACACCTACATGTCCCTCGCTGTCGTGATGATCCCGCTGTTCCTGATCACCGCGCTGTTCGCGGGCCCGGCCGCCTCGGCCGACGCCGCCGGGGACACGAACTTCCTGGTCTACGCGTTCCTGCAGGCCATGCAGTTCGTGGTGGGCGTGTACGTGCTGATGGCCGGCGTGCGCCTGCTGCTCGGCGAGATCGTCCCCGCCTTCCGCGGCATCTCGATGAAGCTCGTGCCGAACTCGAAGCCCGCGCTCGACGCGCCGGTGCTGTTCCCCTACGCCCCGAACGCCGTGATCATCGGCTTCCTCACCACCACGATCGGCACGGTCATCGCGATGTTCGTGCTCCCGCTCGCGGGCTTCGCCGTGATCGTCCCGGGCATGCTCACGAACTTCTTCGCGGGCGGCACCGCGGGCATCTTCGGCAACGCCGTGGGCGGCCGTCGCGGCGCGATCATCGGCGGCCTGGTGCACGGATTCTTCATCACGCTGCTGCCGGCGCTGCTGGTGGGCACGTTCCAGACCCTCGGCTTCCCGAGCCTCTCGGCGACCGACGCCGACACCATCGTCGCCGCCCTGCTGTTCGCCTGGGTCATCGGCCCGATCATCAAGGCCTTCTGAGGCCGACGACCACCTCCGCACCCCTCCGAGAGACAGGAGACGCCATGGGATTCTTCGACCGCCTGCTGGGCACGCGCCCGCGGACGAGCACCGATGATGCGGCAGGCTCGGCCGACGCCGACGCCGCCGACACCGCCGACGCCGCGTCCGAGCTCACCGATGCCGAGCGCGAGCAGACCACCGCGCGCATCGCCGAGATCGACGCCGAGCTCGCCTCCGCGCCGGACCCGTCGGCCGCATCGAGCCCGTCGAGCCCGTCGAGTCCGTCCACAGCGGACCCGGCCGACCTCCACGAGGAGCTCGGCACCCTGCACGAGCGCCTCGGGGACACGGGCGCCGCGATCGCTTCCTTCGAGGCATCGCTCGAGGCCAGGCCCCGCTACGGCACCTCGTACAACCGCCTCATGGACCTGTACAACACGCGCCGTGCGCAGGCCGCCTCGGCCGGCGACGGCGCCGCGATCAACCAGTGGATGTCGAAGATCGACGCGCTGCTGGCCACCTCCAAGCGCATCATGCGCGAGAACTACTGAGACCCAGGGAGCACCCGTGTACGTCACCCTCAGCGAAGTCCTGACCGAGGCCGAGCGCATCGGCTCGACCGTCGGCGCGTTCAACGCCCACAACCTCGAGATGATCCCGCCGATGATCCTGGCCGCGCGCGACGCCGGCAGCCCGATCATCATCCAGACCTCCGTCGGCACCGCCCGGTACATCGGCATGGAGAACCTGGTGGCCCTGTGCCGCGGCATGGCCGAGCGCGAGCCGGTCGACGTGGTGCTGCACCTGGATCATTCGACGAAGCTCGAGGACATCCGCGACGCGATCGACGCCGGGTACAGCTCGGTCATGTTCGACGGGTCGTCCCTGCCGTTCGCGGAGAACGTGCTGAAGACCCGCCGGGTCGTCGAGTTCGCCCGCGAGCGCGGCGTGAGCGTCGAGGGCGAGATCGGCACCATCGGCGGCACCGAGGACGGCATTTCCGTCGCCGAGGGCGCGCTCACCTCCCCCGAGGAGGCGCGCGCCTTCCACGAGGCGACCGGCGTGGACGCCCTCGCCGTCTCCATCGGCACCCACCACGGCTCGTACAAGGGGAAGACCCAGATCGACGTGGGGCTCGTCGATCGGATCCACGCGGCGGTCGACGTGCCGCTCGTGGTGCACGGCGGCACCGGCGTGGACGAGGCCGACTACGACGCCCTGCGCCGCGCGGGCGTGCGCAAGTTCAACATCGGCACCGAGCTCATCGTCGGCTGGACCCGCGCCGCGAAGGAGACCTTCGGGGCGACGGAGGTCAACGCGTCCCTGCGCAACAACATCGTCCCCGCGAACGACGCGGTCGCCGGCATCGTCCGCCACAAGATCGGATGCCTGCTTCCCGCCCGGATCTCGTGAGCGGGGCGGGGACGGTGGCAGGCGATGAAGCGGCCGACGTGGCACGCGCTGCCGGTGCGGGCTCGGCCGACGCCGGCTCGTCGGCCGACGAGCACCTCCTGCTGCTGATCGCCGGCTATCCGGGCACGGGCAAGAGTCGCATCGCCGCCCTCGTGCAGGAGCATCTGGGGCCCTTCCGCGCCGTCTCCATCGATGACCTCAAGGAGCAGCTGTACGACCAGGAGGGCTTCGCCGACGCCGACGCGAAGGCGCACCTGGATCGCGCTGCGCTCGAGCTGTTCTTCGCCCGGGTGCATGCGGCGATGGCGGATGGCGTGCGCGTGCTCGCCGAGTACCCCTTCAGTGACAAGCAGAAGGACGTGCTCGCCGCCGCCTGCCGCCGCTACGGATATCGGCCGGTGACGGTGCGTCTAGTCGCGGACTTCGAGGTGCTCTTCGAGCGCCAGCGGCACCGCGACCTGGATCCGACCCGCCACCTGGGACACCTCGTCGATGCCTACGAGCACGGCGATACGCTGGCTGATCGCCGTGCGGCTCCGCAGCTGCTCAACGTCGAGGTGTTCCTCGGCCGCTATCTGCACCGCGGCTACGGGGAGTTCGTGCTCGGCGACCTCGTCGAGATCGACACCACCGACTTCGCGCAGATCGACGACGCCGACATGCTCGCCCGGATCGGCGCGGCGGTCCGCCGGGGCGACGGGAACGACACGAAGGCCGCGGCGGATGCGGAGCGCGTGGAGGGCGCGATCAACGGAGCCGACAACCAGGACGCACCATCGCAGAACGGGACCCGCCCGACGTCGGAGAGGACGGAGCACACGCCATGACCCCGTCCCGCACCGTCTCTGCCGCACCCGCGCCCACCCGTCGCGACCCATGGGAGGCCACGCGCCAGCGCCTGCTGGGCGCGCTGGTCGAGGCGGGACCGGGCGCGGTCTCCGCCGAGGACCTGTCCCGGCGTCTCGGCGTCTCCACCCGCAGCATCCGCACGTACGTCTCCCGGTTGAACGCCGAGCACGACGCGGAGGTCGTCTCCTCCTCCCGCGCCGGCTACACCCTGGACCACGCCCGTCTCGCCTCCGCCGGCGCCGGCACCGAGCGGCCCGATCCTGGCCGGCGCGTGCTGAGCCCCGGCGAGCGGCTCTCCGCGCTGCTGCGCTCGATCGTCACCGCGGACGACGGCGCCGACGTCTTCGAGCTCGCCGAGGACCTGCGCGTCAGCGACTCCACCCTCGAGGCCGACCTCACCAAGGGCCGCGCGCTGCTCGCCATCCACCACCTGCGCCTGGAGCGCAGCGGACCCCGCGTGAGGATCGACGGCCCCGAGCTCGCCAAGCGCCGCCTGGTCCGCCAGATCATGACCGACGCCGCCCGCTCGCGCGCCCAGTTCGTCTCCGTGCGCGAGCTCGCGATCGAGTCCTCGGAGCCGTCGCTCATGGGGTTCCGCGAGGGCCTCACCCGGATCCTCCGCGAGCTGGGCCTGCTCGCGACCGAGAACAACCAGCACGCGATCCTCGCGCACGTCGCCGTGATGGTGGGGCGCGTGCGCCAGGGCCACCAGTTCGACGCGCCCGCATCCACCAGCACCGCCGACGACCTGCGCCGCGACGCCGCCCGCCGCATCGCCGAGCTCATCGAGACCACCTTCGAGCTGCGCCTCCCCACCGGCGAAGAGGACTATCTGGTGGGGCTGCTGGACGAGAACACGACCCCGGAGGACCTCTCGCTCGTGGTCGCCGGACGCCTCGCCCCGCGCGAACGGGTGCCGGAGACGACGGCCGACGCCGAGGTCGACTTCGTGGCCGTGGTGCGGCGGATCGTCGCGCAGGTGGGCGAGAACTACCTGATCGACCTGGACAACGAGCGCTTCATAGCCTTCCTCAGCCTGCACGCGCGGAACCTGGTGCGGCGGGCCCGCCGGCGCCAGAGCGCCCACATCCCCGTCGGCCAGTCGATCAAGGACACGCATCCGCTGATCTACGAGGTCGGGATCTTCATCGCGCGCCGGCTCGAGCTGGCGCTGGGCGTGGAGATCCGGGCCGACGAGATCGGCCTCATCTCCTTCCACGTGGGCGCGCACTTCCAGAGCGTCTATGCGCGCGAGCGCCTGGTGCGGATCGCGATGATCTCGCCGACCTACCTCGACCTGCAGGACTCCGCGCGCAGCCTCCTGCAGTCCGCGATCGCCGGGGTCGGAGAGATCGAGACCATCGCCTTCGACGAGGCCGAGATCGCGACCGGCCCCTCGGCGCCCGACCTCATCGTCTCGACCGTCCCCCTGCAGGGTCTGCAGCGGGAGCTCGCCTCCCCCGTGCTGCACCTCAGCGCCCTGCCCGGTGCCCAGGACCTCGAGCAGGTGCGCCGGAGCGTCCTCGAGATCGCCGCGGAGAAGCGGCGCAGCCGCGTCGGTGCCTCCCTCGTGAACCTCATCGAACCGCAGCTGTTCCTGGACCTCGAGGCGACGACCCGCGAGGACACGATCGCGCAGATGTGCGCGGCCCTCGGCAAAGCGGGGATGGTCGAGCCGGGCTTTCACCGGGGCGTGCTGGAGCGCGAGGAGATGTCCTCGACGTCGCTGGGCACGGGCGTCGCGATCCCCCACTCGATGGTGATCGACGCTCACACCTCCTCGATCGCCGTCTACGTGCCGGACGAGCCGATCGTGTGGGGCGAGGACGAGGTCTCGATCGTCGCGATGATGGCCTTCAGCAAGGACAGCCGCGAGGAGTTCGGCGAGCTCTTCGAGGCGCTGATACGCGTGCTGTCCAAGCGGGAGAACGTGGAGCGGCTCGCGGGGCGGGCGGGGACGTACGAGGAGTTCATCCGGGGGTTGTTGGAGGTGATCTGAGCGGTCCCTTCCAAGGCACCGCACGCAGAGCGGCAGCCGTCCAGAACGACTTCAGAGCCTCCCGCACGGTCGACGAATGCTGTTAGGTTCACCATCATGTCGACAGAGCGCACGATCGAGGCCCTGAGAACCTTCATGGCCGAGCGCGACTGGGGACAGTTCCACTCCCCCGAGAACCTCGCCAAGTCGATCTCGATCGAGGCCGCCGAGCTCCTCGAGTGCTACCAGTGGGACGGCGATGCCGATCGCGACGAGGTCACCGGCGAGCTCGCCGACGTCCTCACCTACGCGCTGCTCCTCGCGGACAGGCTCGACCTGGACCCTGAGCAGATCGTCCTCGACAAGCTCGAGCGCACCGGCCGGAAGTACCCGGTCGAGAAGGCCAAGGGACGGAGCACGAAGTATGACCGGCTTTGAGATCGAAGAGCTCCGCTTCACCCCCGACTCCGTCGAGGAGACGCGAGGACGACTCCCCCGCTTCTCCAACTGGCCGGTCGTCTACCTCATCGAGGACGGTCACGACATCTACGTCGGCGAGACGGGCAGTGCAGACCGTCGTATGCGCCAGCACCTCAAGTCCGAGCAGAAGCAGCACCTCAAGGAGGTGCGCATCGTCTTCGATGAGCGCTTCAACGGATCCGCCTGCCTGGACCTCGAATCCCTCCTCATCCGCCTGCTGGGCGGTGACGGCAAGTACGAGGTGCTGAACCGCAACGAGGGCATCACCAACCAGGACTACTTCCAGCGCAGCGAGTACAACGACACCTTCAAGGAGATCTTCGAGGAGCTCCGCGGTCGCGGATACTTCGAGCGCTCGATCCCCGAGATCGAGAACTCCGACCTGTTCAAGCTCTCCCCGTTCAAGGCGCTCAACACGGAACAGGGCATCGCCGTCCTGGACATCATGGAGGGACTGGTCGAGGACCTCCAGCACCCCGATGTGCGCACCATCGCGGCGATCCAGGGCGATCCCGGGACTGGCAAGACGATCGTCGGCATCTACCTCATGAAGCTCATGCGCGACCTCGCCGTCTTCGACCCGACCGACGAGGTCGAGGGCGACTCGATGTTCTCCGACCTCTTCGTCGAGGGGAACCGCGGGCTCTTCAGCGACCTGCGCATCGGCCTCGTCATCCCGCAGAAGTCCCTGCGCAAGTCCATCAGCAAGGTGTTCAAGAAGGTGCCCGCGCTGAGCGATGCACAGGTGCTCACGCCGTACGAGGTGGCCGAGGCCGAGGAGGACTTCGACGTCATCGTGGTCGACGAGGCCCACCGCCTCACCCAGCGCGGCGCCCAGGCTCATGGCACGCTCACCGCGCGCTATGGCGAGATCACCCGCCGACTCTTCGGTGAGGACGACCTCTCGATCAATCAACTCGACTGGATCCGCAAGCGCTCCCGCCACACCATCCTCCTGCTCGACACCGCCCAGAGCGTGCGACCGATGGACATCGAGCCCGAGGTCTTCGAGCGCGTGCTTGCAGAGACCAGGGAGCAGAAGCGCCTGTACCCCTTGGACACCCAGATGCGGGTGAAGGGCGGCAAGGAGTACCTCGAGTTCGCGCGTGCACTCATCTCCGATGACCCGCCCTGGAAGATCCCGGATCTCGGCGACTACGAGTTCGAGCTGTTCGACGACCTCGGTGCGATGCACCAGAGGATCCGCGAACGTGACGCTCAGTTCGGGCTCGCACGACTCGTCGCTGGCTATGCCTGGAAGTGGCGGAGCAAGGGCAAGACTGGACTCCACGACATCGAGCTCGACGGCGTCGCCCTGGACTGGAACAGGTCCGACGTCGACTGGATCGCCTCGAAGACCTCGCTCGAGGAGGTCGGCTCGATCCACACCGTCCAGGGATACGACCTCAACTACGCCGGCGTCATCATCGGCGGCGACCTGCGCATCGACCCCGAGACCGGCAGGCTCGTCGCCGACCGCAAGAACTACTTCGACAGAAATGGAAAGATCGACAACAGGACGCGTGGTCAGACCACCACCGACGAGGATCTGCTCCGCTACATCACCAATGTGTACCGGGTGCTGCTGACGCGGGGGATGCGGGGGACCTACATTTACGTGGCCGACCCATCGTTGAGGTGCCGCATCAGGCACCTCCTCGAACACGACAGCTAGAGGCCGAAGCAGCACCCGCACCACCGCTCCGACCACAGGTCGGACACGTCGGCTCTGCCAGGCGGCATTCGCATGCATCGTCTCCTGTTGACCAGGTCAATCCAGGCCCCATCCGTCACGGAATCGCCCTTCTCCGGGTCGTCCAGATCCCCGACGAACTCCTCCAGGGCACCCAGGGCTTCCCCCGGTCCGCGAGGTGATCGAGGCCCTCTCCAGATCAACAGTCAACCGGTCGAGGACAGGACCGGACATGGCGCCCGACTCCTCGTATTCCTGGAAGGCGTCCGAAGGGTCGGAGAGCCCGTGGACGGCGTCGGGAGGATCTGTCTCTCAGTCCGCATCGCTCACCTCATCCAAAGGCAGGTGAAGGCGCAGATCGGAGTCGTCCCCGAGCAGCATCTTCCCGTCGGCGAGCGCACCGATCTGATCACCGTCGAGCGCCGTGTCGTAGACGCGCACGTCGTCCAGTGCACCGGCGAGTTTGTTGTTCCCGTCGAGTCGCTGGCCGAGGAAGAAACCATCGATCCCCAGCAGATCACCACCGCGGGTGAGCGATCCGGGCGGGGTCTTTCCCTCGGCCGTCTTCACTCCATCGACCCACAGCTGGACGACGTCATCCGTGCGGGTCATCGCGAGGTGATGCCACGCCTTGTCGTTATAAGCGCTCTTCGTGGTCAGTGAGAGATCACCGGTCTCGGTGCCGATCATCGCGCGGAGCCGGTCCGCTCCCGGTTCGCCGCGGACCCAGAGGCCGGGCAGGCCGCTGCCCATGTTGTAGGCCCAGAAGAGGGCCTGGTCATGAGGTTCGTCCCCGTAGCGGAACCAGGTCGAGATGGTGAAGTCCGAGTCGTCGAGGTCCACTTCCTCCCCGTACGGCACGTCCACCCGATCGTTGTCGCCGTTGTCGGCGGGCTCCATGTCCATCTCGAGGGCCTTGCCATGCACGCCGTCGACCAGGTCGGGGTTGCCGCGCACGTAGGCGGTGTTCTCCCGTCCGGAGACGTCCGGGGTGGTCGGCCCGTCGGGATGCTTGATCACGCCGGGTGCCTCGTCGTTCGGGGAGTCGAGGTATGCGTTGTCGAAGCGGGCGAAGCGGATCTCCTGGTAGGCGTCCTCGTCGCCGGTCTCGTAGACGAGGGCGAGCTCCTCGTCCGTCAGCGGCAGGATGTCGGAGTACGCGGCGTTGCCCCAGTTGATGACCTTGCCCTCCTCCCAGGACTGCCAGGTCTTCCCCTGGTCGAAGGAGGACCGGATCGAGAGCACTTTGCGTGCCCGCGGATGGGATTCGCCGGCGTAGAGCACCCGGTCCCGGCCCTGGTCGTCGATGTACGTCTCGATCGCGCCCTGTGAGACGGGCGTCGCCAGATCGGGGTCGGTCTTGAAAGTGCCGTCGTAGCTCTCCCCGCCGTCGGAGCTGGTGGTGAAGGCCCGATTGCCCTCGGCGGAGCCGTGCTGCTCGCGGGCGGAGACGAGGATCTTCCCGTCGGGCAGCTCGGCGAGGCTCAGCTCCTGGGGCTTCAACTCCTCCGGGACGAAGCCCTCATCAGCCCCGAGCTGCCAGGTCACCCCGCCATCGTCGCTGTAGGCGAGGGCGGCGCCGGTGTCATGCGACTCCGACCCGGAGATGTAGCCCTCGTGGTTCAGTCCGATCAGCATGCGGCCAGCGTGCGGGCCGTGCTTCAGCTGGATCCCGTGGCCGGGGCCGGTGGCGAACCACTTCTGCCAGGACGGATCCATGATGTCGTCCTTGATGTTCTTCCGCTTGCTCCAGGTCTTGCCGTCGTCATCGGAGTACTGGACGTACGGAGTGCGCAGATTGTGGTTCGTCGCCGGGTTGTGCGTCGTGATCAGCACGATCCGACCGGTCTTCTGGTCGACGATCGGCAGCGGGCCCCCGATGGTGTCCACGCCGGCATCGTCGATGAGTTCGACAGCTCCCCAGGTCTTCCCGCCGTCGTGCGATCGGCGCACGACGGTATCGATGTTGCCGGAGTCGCCGCAGCCGCTGTCCTTGCGGCCCTCGGCGAAGGCGAGCAGGGTGCCGTCCTTCGTCTCGACGACGGCTGGGATGCGGAAGCAGAAGTAGCCGGCCTGCTCGCGCTGGAAGATGGTGCTCTCGTCGAACCGGGGCTTAGCGTCCTTCTCGGTGGGAGTCACCGGTGCGGCCTGCGCGGTGGTGGTCGGGGCGAGTCCCAGCGCGAGGGCGAGGACTGCGACGGTGAGGGAGGCGAGCAGTGCTCGGGCGCCGGTCGACCATCGGTGTGCGGAGGCGGGACGGGCGGAGGCGGTGCGGTCCATGGCGCTCATCCCTCCTCCACCGTGAAGCCCTGGTCCTTGCCGTACTTCACGAGGGCCTGCTGCCAGCTCTGCAGCCCGTCCGCAAGGCTCTCGTCGCCCTCGTACGCACCGCCGATGTTGTCGTGCAGGATCGAGTTGGCGTACACCTGGTAGGGCAGGAAGGACCAGTCCTTCGGGACGTTCGCGGCGGACTCGGCGAACACCTCGTTGATCTTCTGGCCCCCGAAGTAGTCGGACTCCAGGTCCAGGAACTTCGCCGACTCCAGGTCAGCGACGGTGGACGGGAAGGTCGCATTGATGCGGGTCTCGACCCCGTCGCCGGTGGTGGCCCACTCGACGAAGGCGTAGGCGAGCTCCTTGTTCTTCGAGGCATCCACGACGCCCAGACCGGATCCTCCGTTCTCCGCCGAGCTCTTCTCCCCGGACTCCCACTGCGGCATCGGAGCCACACGCCAGTCGCCCTTGCCGCCGGCGACCCCGGACTCGAAGTTCCCGGGCATCCAGGCGCCGGAGACCAGACTCGCGATGGTGCCGTTGGCGAGCCCCTGGTACCACTCGTCGCTCCAGTCCTCGATCGGTGCCAGCAGCTCGTCGTCGATCAGCTGCTGCCACAGATCGGTGTACTTCTCGACCTCGGGACCGTCGAGGGCGATGCGGACCTTCTCCCCGTCCACCGTGTACGGGGGTGTAGCCCTGCTGCCACAGCAGTCCCTGCAACAGGTTGGCCGAGCCGGTGTCGTTGGCGATGTAGGCCTTCGGGTCCGCCTTCTTCAGGGCCCGCCCTGTCTCCAGGAACTGTTCCCAGGTCTCGGGGACCTCGAGCTCGTGCTTGTCGAACACCTTCTTGTTGTAGAACAGTGCCATCGGGCCCGAGCTCATCGGCATGCTGTAGATGCCGCCGTCGAACTGGACGGCCTCCCAGGTGCCGGTCGTGAACTCTTTCGCGTGCTCGTCCGCGGCGTACCCGGAAAGGTCGGCGAGGGTGCCGTCCAGGGCGAACTGGTTCACCGCCTGGTACTCCATGACAATGACGTCGGGGATCCCCGATCCGGCCTGGATGGCGTTCTGCACGGCGGTGTAATGGTCGATGCCGGTCCCGACGTTGACCAGTTCGGCCTTCACGTCCGGGTAGGCCTTCATGAAGCCCTTGACCATCGGCTCCATGGCGCCGCCCCATCCCCAGACGAGGAGCTTTCCTCCCTCAGTGGCGATGGCGTCGGAGTCGATCGGTTGGGCGTCGGAGGTGGACTTCTTGTCGGAGTCGGAGCCGCACGCGGCAAGAAGGAGTGCTGAGGCGCCGAGGCCGGCGACTGCGAGCGCGCTGCGTCGTGTGGTGGTGAATGGCATGGTCCCGTTCCTTTCACGTCGTTGTGAACTAGAGGCCGGGCGGTCGTGCCCGGTGTTACTGCTTCACACCTCCCGCGGCCAACCCTGATTGCCAATAGCGTTGCAGGACGAGAAAGATCGCGATGATCGGGATGATCATCAGCAACGAACCGGTGATGACCAGGTCGAAGATCGCTTCACCCCCGGCCGTGGAGGCCTGCATGTTCCACGAGTTGATCCCGACCGTGAGTGGGTACCAGTCCGGATTCCGGATCATGATGAGCGGCAGGAAGTAGTTGTTCCAGTTGGACACCGTGGTGAACAGCAGCACCGTGACGACGCCGGGGCCCAGCAGCGGCAGGCCGATGGTGCGGAACGTCCGCAGCTCCGAGGCACCGTCCACCCGAGCGGCGTCCAGCAGGTCGTTGGGTATCGCGTCGGTGCTGTAGACCCACATCAGATAGAGACCGAAGGGTGCGACCAGGGAGGGGATGATGACCGCGAGCGGGTTGTTGGTCAGCTGCGCCGAGCTGAACAGCAGGAAGGTCGGAACGGCCAGCGCAGTTCCCGGAACCGCCACGGCGCCGATGATCACGGCGAACACGATCTTCTTGCCCGCGAAGTCGAACTTGGCGAGACCGTAGCCGCCGATGGTGGAGATGAGGGTGGCTCCCCCGGCGCCGACGACGACATACAGCAGCGTGTTCAGCAGCCACCGCAGGAAGACGCCGTCGTCGTAGGTCAGCACGCGGGCGATGTTGTCGAAAAGGGCGAAGTCGGAGGCGAACCAGAGTCCGAAGGAGGCGCGCAGCCCCTCTTGCGTCTTGGTGGCGTTGACCAGGAGCCACACCAGCGGAAGGAGGCTGTAGAGCAGCAGCACGCCGGTCCCCAGGGTCAGTCCCCAGCTGCGCCGGATGCCGATCCGGTGGCGCACACGACCGCGACTCCGACGAGCCCGCGAGGTCACGACTGCCATGGTCAGTCCCCCTTCCGCATGCCGCGGAGCTGCACGGCATAGGCGACGATCATGGTGGCCACGCCCATGATGATGGCGACCGTCGCGGAGTAGTTCTGCTGCCCGCCGCTGAAAGCCAGGTTGTAGGAGTACAGGTTGGGACTGAAGTAGGTGCTGACCGCGTTCGGCGCCATGGCCTGCAGGATCTGCGGCTCGTTGAACAGTTGGAAGCTCCCGATGATCGAGAAGATCGCCGCGATCACGAGGGCGCCGCGGATCGCGGGGAGCTTGATCGCGGTGATGATCCGGAGCTGTCCGGCGCCGTCGATCGCCGCCGCCTCGTACAGCTCGGTGGGGATGACTCGCAGTGCCGCGTAGAAGATGAGCATGTTGTAGCCGACGTTCCCCCAGATCAGGATGTTCGCGATCGCGGCGAGCACGTGCTTCGGGGAGAGCGGGTTCGGCAGCGTCGTGCTGAAGAGGTCGTTGAGGTTGGCGACCAGGCCGAAGTTCGAGCCGTACATGAATCCCCAGATGAGGGTTGCGACCACGGCGGGGACGGCGTAGGGCATGAAGATCGAGATCCGGAAGAATGCCATTCCGTGCAGCTTCCGGCTGTCCAGCGCGAGTGCTGCGGCGAGAGCGATGACCAGGAGCAGCGGGACCTGGATGACCAGTAGCACGGTCACCCGGCTGACGCTGGACCAGAACTGAGGGTCCTGCAGAGCGCTCGCGTAGTTCTCCAGTCCGACGAACACCGTCCCGCCGATCAGCCGGCTGCGGAACACGCTGAGGTAGAGGGCGTAGACGATGGGCGCGATGAAGCTGATCAGGAAGACGATGAGGAACGGGGTGAGAAACCACCAGCCGGTGGCACCGTGCCGGTCCCTGCCCTGACGGCGACGTCGGGCGGACGGGGTGGGGCGGCTGGCCGCTGTGCTCGTCATCGTGGCACCTCAGGTGTAGAACAGCTGCGCGGTGAGCACGGAGTCCTGGTCGCTGATCAACCGAAGCCAGTGCGCGGAGAATCCGGCGGGGAAGACGTAGGACTCGAGTGCGCCCGGAGCCACGGTGAGCACCGTATGGGTCCCGAAGGCGGCGTCCCCGCGGGGGTCGATCTGGATCGTGACCGTGACGTCGGCACCGCCGTGGTTCTGCAGGTGCAGCACCTTTCGGTCGAAGCCGGTCATCAGGTAGGGATCCGAAGGCTCTCCGGCTGAGACCTCGTCCTCCCACCACGGACCGCCCCAGCCGGCCGCCTTGCCGTAGGACCACAGGTCATCGGTCTTCCCGAACCAGAGGCCGGACTGCGGTTCCGCAGTGGTCACGTTGTGGCCGGTGCTCGGGGAGGCGTTGTCCGCGCCCATCACCAGCATGCCGAGCCAGGAGCAGAAGTCGCCCAGCACCCACAGGTGGGTGGAGATCGGTCGCACTCCCCAGACTCGGCCGCCGTAGGCCCACGGCGAGAGCTCGTAGTACATCCCGTGGTGGTCCAGCAGCAGGCGCTCGTGCTCGGTCTCGCGGATGCGCGGCCACTCCGTCTGCCACTTGTGGTCGAAGGTGTGCGAGGCCTTCGGCAGCCGGTAGCGGGTCCACGTCTGGTCGGACTCGCTGAAGACCTGGAGGATCGCGGAGGCCCGGTCCCAGCCGCTGGCGAAGATCGTGCCGGCGAATTCTCCGCGGCCGCCGATGGCGGTGAAGGGCTTCCGCTCCAGGATCCGCCAGGACTCGCCGTCGAACTCGGCGAGCCGACCACGAGCGCGCTCGCCCGCCCATTCCGCCTCGCCGTACTCGTTCGAGCAGACGAGGAAGCGCCCGTAGGCGGTGTAGCAGTCCTTGTAGTGGACCTTCCACTCGCCCTCGGTGGTCAGCTCGTCGTTCAGGTCCCACACCAGGGCGGTCTCCAGGGTGAGCACGTCCAGCTCGAAGACCAGCCCCTCCATCGTCAGCACGTAGACGTGGGTCTCAGGGGTGCGAAGGTGGTGGGCGGTGCCGCACAGCCGGTGCTCCTGAAGCTCGGGCACCACGTGGATGGTGTGGTCCTGCTCGATCACCTGCGGCCCGATGACCAGCCGGCCCGTCGGGTAGTGCACGAAGCGGTTGGTGTAGGTGCCGTCGACGCCGACGGTCTCGGGCACCACCTCCATGCTCATGTCCGGCTGGATCCGGCGCAGGCTCACCCCGGAGCCGCTGCGGGCCTTATGCGAGGTGTAGTTCTGGACGTAGAGGGCCCCGTTCCAGGGCATGAGCGCACCGACCCCGATCTCGGTGCGGGGCGGGCCGAAGTCGGCGATCTGGGCAAGGGAGGGGAACACGCCGGAGACCTGGAGAGGTTGGACGGCATCGTCGGTCGTGGTCACGAGGAATGCTCCTGGGTGAGAAGGGTGGACAGGAGGTCGTCGATCTCGCGCCGCTGGAAATCGGTGATGGCGGGCAGCGGGGCTCGACCATGACCGGTCTCGATGCCCGCGCGCCGCAGCGCCTCGCGGAGGAAGAGCAGGAAGTCGTAGCGGCCCATGTGGGCGATGAACTCGTTGGCGATGCCCTGCCGGCGGAGGGCAGCGGCGAGGTCCCCGTCCGCGACGTGGTCCGCGACCTGCCGGTAGACGCCGCCGATCACGTTGTAGGTGGATCCGATCCCGCCGTCGGCGCCGAGGGCGAGGCCGCCGATCAGCACCTCGTCGGAACCGTTGAAGACTACGAAGTCCGGAGGGGACTGGCGGATGATCTCGACGAGAGGGTGGAGATCGGTCGAGGTGTACTTCAGGCCCTGGAGGATCCCTTCGTCGGCGAGCCGGAGGAAGAAGTCCGGCGAGAGGTCGACGTGGCTGCGGCCGGGGATGTGGTACGCGATCAGGGGTGTCGGGCCGGCCGCGGCGGAGAGCTCGCGGAAGTACGCGGCGAGCTGGGCCTCGTCGAAGTTGTAGTAGATCGGGGTGACAGCGCTGACCGCGTCGGCGCCCGCCTGGACGGCGTGCTCGGTGAGGGACAGCGAGGTGCGGGTGTCCAGGCAGCCGGTGTGGGCGATCACGGGTCCGCGCCCGGCGACCTGCTCGACGGCTCCGGTGATGGTGGCGCGTCGTTCGTCGGCGCTCTGCAGGTAGGCCTCGCCGGTGGAGCCGGAGACGAAGAGCCCGTCCACGCCCTGGTCGAGAACGTGGTCTATCAGCTCCGCCTGCCGCTCGAGACTGAGTTCGCCGTGATCGTCGTAGGCGGCGATCAGCGCCGCATGGATGCCGGCGAGCCTCATGCCGGCCGCCCCTCGGGTGCGGAGGCTGGGGAGGTAGGGGCGGCCTCGACGTTGCTCTGGATCGGTGCGAAGTGCACGGCCACCGCTCGGGTCATCCGCTGGGCGTCGCCGCTGCGGATCGCGTCGATGATCTCCTGGTGGTCCTCAACCGCATGGTGGTTGATCGGCGCCGGAGCGATCGCGGCGAACCGGGCGTGGACCTCCCAGAACGTCTCGATGAGCTGGTTCAGCATCTGGTTCCTGAGCGGCTCGAACAGGGCCAGGTGGAAGGTGTGGTCGAACCCCCGCGGCACCTCGCCCGCCATCGACTTCTCACGCATCTGCGCGACCAGCTCATCGAGGGCGTCGAGCTGGGCTTCGCTGAGCTCCTTGCTCGCCTGGACGATGAGAGCCTCCTCGATCGCAGCCCGGACCTGCAGGATCTCTCGCAGCGAGGTGTCGTTGACAGTGAGCTGGTAGGGCAGCGCGTCGACGACGGGGCGCAGGCTGAAAGCACCCACGTAGAGGCCGCGTCCTCGACGCACGTCGACGATGCCGAGCATCTCCAGACGGCGGATCCCTTCCCGGACCGAGGACTTGCTCATGCCCAGCAGCTGGCAGAACTCCCCCTCGCTGGGGAGGGGGTCACCCGGGTGCAGGCCGTTGTCGACGATGTGCTGTCGGATCGCCTGCTGAGCCTGGTGGGACAGCGGAAGCCGCCCCTCATCGCCTTCGGTGCGTGTCATACACCACAGTAGATAGCGGATATCAGATATCTGTCAAGCGACCGATCCTTGCGTCAGTTGGCGGACTTGCCGCGATCCCCATCTCGCTACTCCGGCCTCCGCCGCCCACCCGAAGTCATCGCGTCCCTCGTCGTCCTGGCGAGAACGGGAGTCAACTTCCTGAGTGCATAGAGGCCCTCGACGTTGACGGCGAGGGGCTCGACGGTCTCGACGAACGTGCGCTCTCCCGGAGAGCCTCGTGTATACGGCGCGAAAAAGCACCACGCTCGGTTGTGCCAGGGAGTGATCGGGGGGCCCGTCGAGCGGCCCGTGCAATCGCGATCCGCGCGACAGCTCGACCGCTCGACAGCCGTAGCGACGATAGGAGGAGCCACGTGCCGAGATGCCGCTGCTTGGATTCTGCAACTGCTCCTGCCGTCCCACACGGGCAGGGCTGCTCGGAGTTCAGGAGCGGGACGCGCCCGATGCCACCGGCGAGACTCTGGGCATCCCGCTGCAGTGCCCCCCCGGCGACGACGCCAGCGCCCACGCGGGCCGCGAGCTTCACGAAGATGAGGGCCCGCGCCTCGAGGTAGACGGTGATCCTGCGCAGGCGGGTTCGCTCGTCAGCGTCTCCATCGCAATGATCGCCTTGGGCCTGAGCTCCCTGTCGGGCTTGGGGTCGCCGCCGGCCTCATCGTCGGCGTCACCATCCTGCGGTACTTCTCTGCATCCGACTTCACGGTCCTCACCGGTCGCCGAGCCTCCGCTGCATCCGCTGAAGTGATCACGTTCCGAGGCACGTCTCTGAGGTCACGGCCAGATGCCGATGCCTCTACGCCGCCCACTGCGCATCGCTTCGCTCTCTTGTCTGTGATGGTCCCCCGCCGGCACCTACCCGGCGAAGCGAACTCCTCTGTTCCGAACGAATCATGAAGGTTTCACGTCTCCCGACAACCGGACGCCCCCCAAAAAAAAAGGGCGCTCGACAGGAGCGACTCCACGTTCTGCTCGGACTCCAGTCGCGGAGGTCACCTGAGTTCCGGCCGCACCACAACCAGCCCCCGCCCACGGATCTCGCGGTCGTTCAGCTTCCGGTACGCCTCACCGATCTCCTCGAACGTGAACCGATCGGTGATCAGCCGCTCGAGGTCGATGTTGCCCTCGGCGGCCAGGCGGATCACCTCGGGCATCGTGGTCGAGGCGGGGGCACCGAAGGAGCCGAGGATCCGCAGCTTGCGTCGCACCAGCTTGGCGATCTCCACGTCGAGGGTCTGCCCGGCCGGGGCGATCCCGGCGAGGACGGCGCGGCCGCCGTCGTCCAGCAGGTCCACGGCGAGGGACACGGTGGCCACGGAGCCGAGGGCCTCGAAGGCGACGTCGACGCCGTGGCCGAGGAGTCGTCGCACCTCGTCGGCCGCATCTTGGGTGCTGGAGTTGATGACGTCGGTGGCGCCGAGCTCCGCGGCGAGCGCGAGCTTCTCGTCGTCGATGTCGACGGCGATGACGCGCTGCGCGCCCGCGGCCCGCGCGAGGTGGATGATGCTCAGCCCCACCCCGCCGGTGGCGACCACGGCGACGTTCTCCCCGGGCTGCACGTCTGCGACGCCGCGCACGGCTCCATAGCCGGTGAACAGGCTGCAGCCCAGAATCGCCGCGTCGTGCAGCGGCACCTCGTCGGGCAGCGGGAACACGGCCCGGCCGGGCACCACGCAACTGCGGGCGTGGCCGCCCATGGAGTACATCGCCACGTCCTCGCCCTCGCGACTGTACCGGGTGGTGCCGTCGTAGAGGTGGCCGGCCAGTCTGTTCTGCTGGAAGAAGGTCTCGCAGAGGTCCTCGAGTCCCTTCTCGCAGTGCCGGCAGGTGCCGCAGGGCATGATGAAGCTGCAGGCCACGCGGTCGCCCGGGGCGACATGGGTGACGCCTTCGCCCACTTCCCGCACCACGCCGGAGACCTCGTGGCCGAGCACGGCCGGGGTCGGGAAGGCGACCTCGTCCTTCATGACGTGGAGGTCCGTGTGGCAGACCCCGCAGGCGGCGACGTCGACCAGCACCTCGCCGGGGTGCGGGGCGGCGACGTCGATCTCGTCGGCGTGGAGTCGCTCAGGGCCGACGGCGGTCGAGTCCTCGGCGGGCTCCAAGACGAAGGCAGGAACGTGCTGCGGCATAGCGGGCACCTCGGGGTCTCTCTGCTCGGCGTTGAGAAGGTTCCTCACTGATCATGGTCCTCGGAGTTCGCGCCGGTCAAAGGCGTGCCACGGGTGCGCGTCGACTCCGCCGTCGGCCGTTTCCACGGGTGCGCAGGTAGCGTCCACGCATCCCTCGCCCTTTCCGTGGTTCCCTCTGCGGGGCGATGCGCTCTGGGGCAGGATGGAGCAGTGCCTTCCCTGCGGCACGCGGAGAACGTGCGTCATCGGTGATCACGGCAGGGACGCCGGATTCCATGCGCCCCGATGACGGGTCTCCTGAGACGCGATGCCCGCTCGCACGCCGTCGTACACACCCACGCATCCGAGAGGACCCCGTGCATTCCCCCTCCACCCCCACCACCACGGTCACCCCCACTGCCCAGATCGCTCTCACCCACTCCCCCGACTCCGCCGCCCTCGACTCCAAGATCTACGGCCACTTCCTCGAGTCCGCCTTCTTCGGGAACATCGAGGGCGGCGTCTTCGACGAGGGCTCGCCGCTCTCGGTGACCGGCGACGGCCCGCTCGACGGCTGCCGACAGGACGTGATCGACGCCTGCCGCGAGCTGGGCATGCCGGTGGTGCGCTGGCCGGGCGGGAACTTCACGTCGGCCTACTGGTGGCAGGACGGCACCGGGCCGCGGGACGAGCGTCCGCGCCGGCTCGAGCTCGCCTGGGGTTCGGAGGAGACCAACAGGTTCGGCACCCCGGAGTTCCTCGCCTGGTGCGAGGCGACCGGCGCGACCCCGTACCTCGCCCACAGCTGCCGCAGCGTCGAGGACGCCGCCCGCTGGGTCGAGTACTGCAACCACACCGGCGACACCGCGATGACCCGCCAGCGCTCGGCCGACGGCCTCGACTCCCCGCGCCCCGTCCCGATCTGGGGCATCGGGAACGAGGTCTACGGTCCCTGGCAGATGGGCCATCGCAGCGCCGAGCAGTACGCGCACGACGCCCGCGAGCACGCCCGCTTCATGCGCGCCGTGGACGGCTCGATCCGCTTCGTGTGCGTGGGGCTCGACGACGACCGCTGGACGGACGTGGTGGTGCGCGAGCTCGGCGAGCTCACCGACTGGTTCTCGGTGCACGCCTACGGCGCCGGCTTCCACCTGGTGGATCCCAGCCGCGAGGAGTTCGACGCGATCGTCGCCCAGGCGATCCACATGGAGCAGGTGCTGCAGGGCTTCTCGCAGAAGGTCGCCGCCGCGGCGAACAGGCACGGCATCACCAGCCCCTTGCAGATCGCCTTCGACGAGTGGAACATGCGCCACTACGAGCCGCGCAGCTGGCCCGAGCCGCAGCCCGGCGCCGACGGCGGCATCGCACCCCGGGACACCTCCGGCCCGGCCGACGCTCCCGGCGTCGCGGCCGACGTCGGCTGGAAGGTCAATCGGTACTCCCCCAGGACGCTCGCCGACGCACTGTTCTACGCCGGGGTCTTCCACGCGATCCACCGCACCGCCGGCAACCGCGTGCCGGTGACCATGGCGAACACCGTCAACCTCGTCAACGCCAACGCCCTGCTCGCTGTGCGCGAGGGAGGCCTGGTGAAGTCGGCGACCTTCCACGTGTGGGACCTGTACCTGAACCACTTCGGCACCCGGCCCCTGCGGGCATCGGTGTCCGGCCCCGCCGTGACCCTGCCCGTGCGCCACGAGCAGGGCTGGGGCGGCGAGGCGCAGTGCGTCGACGTGCTCACCTCCGTCGCGCTGCTGGACGTCAGCGCCACGGAGTCGGCCGACGGCTCACGTCGCTACCTCGCGGTCATCAACCGCTCGGCCGACCAGGACGTCGAGGCCACCCTGAGCGTCGAGGGCGAGCTCGTGGCCGGGCCCGTCACCGTGCACAGCCTCGGCGACGGGGTCGAGGACCTGTTCGCGGTGAACACGATCGAGGAACCCGACACCGTCGCCCTGCGGGAACGGTCGGTGGAGCTGGAGGATGGGAGGTTCACGGCACCGGCGCACTCGGTGAGTGTGCTGTCGTGGGTGGTATAGACAGGCCGCCACGACGCACGGATTTCGGGATGACCCCGGGTCAGGGTCGTGGTTACCCTTCAACAGGTTATAGGAGTCTTAGCCACACCTGTTGATCGAAGAGGGGCTGATGCCGGGCGATCGGCAACCGAAGGCATCGGGGCGGCGATCCCTCACTTTCATAACGTTCGACCAAGGATTTGCATTCCACCTGAGCAACACCCAAGGCTCGCCTCGGCTAGGATAGGTGCGAGCCGTCACGAGGGGGATCATGCACGAGGGAATTGCACACGGACTCAAACCAGCCGAGCTCGAGTGGGTTTGCGGCGGAATCATCCGAGATATCGCCACGGATCTCGACGAATGCCCTGCTGACCTACCAGAATTGATGGCCCCAAGTCACGACGGCGGCATTGAAGCAAAGGTGCAGACTAAGTCCGGGTATCTCGCGGTACAATGCAAAGCATACAACGACTTCGCGAGTGAGACCAGAAGCATCAAGTCCTCTTTTGCGACATTTCTGGATAGCCCCGAACACGTCACCGTGAACCGGTACGTCTGGTGTTCCACAGCACGCAGAACGAGTGGTACCGGTCCGCCAGCCGGACGCAAGACCGGGAATGATTCGAAAGCGACTGACGCAATCCGGTCGATGCATGCTGCGGCAACAGCTAAGCAGCGCAAGGTCACGGTAACCGTCCTTTTCGCCGACGATCTCGACCGAATACTCCGAGAGCGGCGCCCAGAGTATTTCGCTGTCATCTCGGCGAAATCCCCACTGCAGCGTGCAGCAGTGGACCGGCACTCTAAGTGGCAGGCATCGCAGATACTTTCCCGCCTTGGCAGCGATAGCGCACCACGGATCGAGTTCCCGATCCAGCAGACCGCAACATTCCTCGACCGGTTTATCGCAGCCTCTAATGCGCCTCGCTATGTGGAGGGCAAGGAGATAGGAGTGATGCTCAACGAGCTCGAACAGCGAGCCCGGTGCCTGCACTCGGATCAACCGCTCTGCGAAAAATTGGCGGCGAGCGTGCGCACCCTCACGCACGAGGCCTCGCATTTGACATCCCAACCTGTCGTCGCATCTCGGGATGAGGCCCTCCGAGTTCGCACTCTGCAAAACCATGTGCAGTCTACACTGAATGACGCGATCGATATTCTTGAGGGTGCAACAGCCGCCGCGTCAGAGATCTCTTCTGGTGACTACCAGAATTGGTTATACGCGGATGAAGTCAAACGGTGCGCGAGATCATTGATCGCCTTGCTCGCCGATGTGGAGTTGATCAACTGCATGATCGACGCAGTGCTGTCTCGCACGCTCCTAATAACAGGGCGATGGGGCACCGGTAAGAGCTTTCAGCTCGCGATGCTAACCCGTCGTGCATTAGCTGCAGGTGTGCCGGTGCTGTTGCTGCGGGGACGCGATTTCACTCGACCGGACGCACCGATACTTTCCCAGCCATGGCGTAATGGACTCGACAATGAGAACGCCGAAACCGCAGCCGTAGCAGCAATGCTCGATGCCATCGGTCGCCGCAGTAATCATCCGCTCTTTATCATCATCGACGGGCTGAACGAATCGTCTATTGAAGACCCCGCAGCGGCGCTGCGCCATCTCCAGGAGATGATCCAGCGCTTCCCGAATCTGCGGCTCATCCTCTCGAGTCGCAGAGATCGTATGGAAATGGCGGACGACTCGCTACCTGAACTGGTCCACAAGTCGCCTGACCGGGTGACCATGGCTCGATCCGTGGAACTCGCCCTCCAAGCTCGCCCCGGGACGAGGTGGCACGCTGCGCTCACCAATCCGCTGCTGGCTTCCGTAGCGGTCCTCGTGCTCACGGCCGACCCGGGGGCATCCGATCGCCTGCTCAGCCGCACAACCCTGTTCGACGCTTGGGTGGAACTGCTCGCAGCGGAGGCATCTGCAGTTCTCGACGTGCCCGTGGCAACGATCCGGCGACTGATCGACAATCTTGCGGAGGTCGGCGGCGAACGGAGCATCATCGAGCTGTCAGCCGAGACGCGACTCCATTCAGACCGTGTGGACCGCATCGTCCAGCAGCTCGCAGACGACGGTTTCCTGGAGTTGGACTCGCCCGCGCGGGACACCGTGCGCTTCCGCTGGGACGCGATGAACGACATGTTGCAGATGCGCCATGCGATCCAGGCGGGCAGGCTCGACGCCCTTCTCTCGGCGCGTGATGAAGACCGCAGGTTCGCCTTGTCGAGCTTGGCTGCCGAACTCGCCCCCAAAGAGAACCCCGCCCATGAACTACCCGATCTCAAGCTAACGTCGATTTCGGCTGAGGAAAGCGATGTGGCGTTTGCACTGTCTCTCGGTTCTCGCGCCGACGGTGAGATCACCCCCAGGACACGACAGCTCGCAGAACGACTGCTCGACAGCGGCGGCGAGATGAGTGAGATCATCGTGAGGTCGGTGCTCGATTTGCCGCACCGCAAGATGCTAGGCGCTCGCTGGCTGAACCAGTTCTTGCGAGGGACCCCCTTGCGCCGGCGCGCTCGTTTCTGGCCACAAGCCCTGGAGAGTCTCAGCGAGGCGTCACAGTTCGATCAGAAGAACCTCGAATCGCTGCTGGGTTGGTATGTTTCAAACCGCTGGAAGTCCCTCACCGAAAATGGTTCAGAATCAGCCGTTGAACTGCTCGCCTGGATGGGGTGCGCCGCATCCGGCACGGGATTGCCCGAACTCGCCGTCTGCAGCCTAGTCGAGATACTCCACCGTGACCCTTCGACGCTCGAGCCCGTGCTGCACCGACTCCGGGACGTCGACGACGATCACCCGCACGACGCACTATTCACCGCAGCAGCAGGGGTAGCCGCCCGGTGGCCGGAATCCGCCGCTGCACGGACCATGCGCAGTGTCTGCTCGCGCGCACTGTATTGCACCCCCCCGTCCGCAGTCCTATCGATCACTAGCCGCGATCCACACCGTAATTCAATCCGAGCAACCCATGCACGAATTCCTCAGCCAATCGTTACCGCCCCTAAAACGACGCCGCTCACTGCGACTGCGACCGCTCATCGGCGATGAGGATCGAGGAATGTTCGCAGACGGACGAGGGCCTTACAAGGCAATGGTCTTCGAATCGCGCATCCTGTCCTCGCTCGGTATCGCGGGGGGATACCACCAATGCCTTGCGAAAGGCGGTCAAACAGATTCCCAACATGACCACATCGGTTCGCTAGTGTTCGGTCGATGGCTCGCACGGCAGTACGCCGAGCACCGCGCCGGCGCACGGATGTTCTCGATGCGGGAAGGCACCATCAAAGCTGGCACTGCCGCGAACCCGGCGGGCGATCTCCTGGAACACCCCGGCGGCGCATGGGACTTCTACGTCGACCCAACGGCACCAATGGACCTGCTACTCCATGCTGACGACACAGTGCACTCGGGCACCTGGTGGGCACTTCGCTCCATGCCCGCCTCAGGCTCGGTCGCCGATCTTCGTGTGACCGCGCCAGATGGTGTCACTTGGATCGTCATCGATGGTCGTTTTCGGTTTCTCACCCCACCCCGTGCGGCATCGTCGCGACCCACTCCACGGCTCGGGCGCTCTCGCTGGTCCATCGAGAGCACAGATGACGGCCGCCCCCTGCCAGGCCGAACCCGGCACGAGGTCTTGCGCGTCGACGGCGCCACCTTGTCTCCGCGCTCAGCGGCTTTCGAGACACAGTCTCCCGCGCGCAGTAGAAGACTCCGCTTCGCGGACAGCTTCGTGCTCCCCTCTGACGGCGGAGAAATGGTGAGCACCCGGAGCGACGGAAACGTGGCTCCACCCACTGCCGATGCACTCGAGCTGCTGAACGCACGGTGGTCGGGCGATGGCCTGGACTGCGTTGATGGGTCGGGGACCCTCGTCATCACCGATCCCGCAGTCGGCCAGGATGCGCCCCACGCCGTCCTGGTGCGCGAAGACGCCCTCGTCTCGGCACTGAGGGGCACCGGTCAACAGCTGACCATCCAGTTAGAAGCAGTGAACATCCTCTCCCGCACCATAAACACCCCAGTGACGCAAACCATTGTCGTCGAGGGGGACATTGCACCGATAGATAACACCTGATCTGACTTACCGACTGGGCGCAAACATCGCAAAGGAATTCGTAGGTACGCGATATGCACGAATCCGCGACCCCATATTCGCCCAGCGCGGGAACTTTCTCCTGCGTGCCGCTGCAGGTCTCCGACCTGCTCGCGGAAACCCCTGGCGCGCTAGTGCTCTGCTTGGCCTCTAAAGGGGAGCCGCTCCGCAAACCCCTGTCTACCTCGGACGTGGGCGGCGGCGAGGGCAGGGGCGCTGTGGGCTCCCTGCGCGTGCCGCTTGCACACCTCGTAATCCTTTTCCCTTGTGGCCACCTATTCACTGTTTCGTAATATACCAAGAAGGGTCACAATAGATCTGAACTGGCGGTATGTCGCCTTCTCTCCGAGGAGTTCGGGTCCGTGCGACACCGCAACTCGACGAGATGATCCGCGCGGGACTTTGGCTTCCCAAGAGCAGAAGATTAAAATGCGCACGCTGCGGTCTACACTCATCAACGATGCTGGGAGCGGACCAGCCGAGCCGCTCGACGTGGACATGCACCTAGACGACAAGCGACAATGGTCACTCCGCGTATCAGTAACGTTGCTCGGCCCGACCTCTCCACGATCTGGGACCACACCGAAGGGTGTTGGCACTGCGCGAAAGTCGACATCTACGTCCACGTGCGCTACACGGCCGTTATGGGCGTCATTGGGATGCCCGAGCGCGGACGCCACGTGGAACAAATGCAAAAGGGGTTCCTCCGTCACGTCATCGGGACCCATCTGCTCTACTTCGCGGTCAGCGATGGCGATTTCACTCTGGTTCGCGACCTGTACAAGCGCATGGCTCCTGCACCCCGCCCCTAACCGCAGCTCGCTCCGCCTCGCTATCGTCGACGGGTGCTTGCTCCCCGTCGCTCCACCACTCGCCATCGCAAGTCCTCGCGCCGTCGCACCTCGAGCGGCTCGCGCCACGCACTGAAGGACCTGCCCTTCGTCGGCCCCGGCGAACGCCTCTGGGTCCTCGACGTCCCCTACGGCACCCATATCGAGGGCGCCACGTGGCACCCCGCCGTCCGCATGCACCTGCACGTCGGCCGCACCCTCCCCCAGCATCTCGAGCACTTCGCCCCCGGCCCCCACACCCTGGGCCGGTTCCTCGAGAACACGCTGAACCCCGACTCCCTCGCGCCGATCCCCGAACCCTCCGAGGACTTCGAGCCCCGGCAGAACCAGTACGAGGCGGCAGACGCGATCGCCGAGCGCGCCGCGGCCGGTGGCCGGCAGTTCCTGCTGGCCGACGAGCCGGGCGTCGGCAAGACGATCTCCGCGGTGCTCGGCGCGAGCGCGGTGGGGTCTCTGCGCGACGCTCAGCGCGTGCTCGTGGTGGCGGACCGTCCGGCGGCGATCACGATCGGCCACTGGTGCCGCACCATCACTGCGCTCGGCGACAGCGGCCTGGAGTGGGTTGTGATCACCTGGGACCGTCTGGAGAAGGTCGCGGAGTACGAGTGGGACGTGATCATCGCGGACGAGGCGCACGCCCTGCGCCGCACTACGACGAAGCGCTGGAGGCTCTGGGCGAAGATCTCCGGGCACACGAAGTCACACGATGCGGTGCCGTTCGTCATCGCGACGACCGCGACGCCCGGCCACACTCCCCTCGAGCTCCCCTATCTCGCTCCTGCCTACGCGCAGGTGCACGGCGAGTCGATGAAGGAGTGGACCTCGGCTTCGAAGATCGACGCGTCCTTCGCCGATGCCCTCGAGCGCCACGGGATCGGCCTGGAGCGAGGGCGCTACGGCGCCACCTGGACGACGGACCCCGCACGCCGGGCCGAGGATCTTGCGCGGGTGCGCACCTGGCTCGAGGACGCGCAGCCGCCCGCCATGCTGCACCGCGCCGCGCCCTGGGGACCTGTGCCGATCTCGGGAATGCCGGTGGCGCTCACGCAGGCCGAGCGCGCGGCGTACGAAGCCGAATGGGGCGAGTTCTGCCGCGAGATGGACCTGGCCCGGCGCGGACGCAACACCGCGAAGGGCCGCGCGGCCCTGCTGAGGTTCCGCCAGAAGGCCGGGCTGATCCGCGTCGACTCGACGGTCGCCTGGATCGCCCAGCAGGTCGAGGCGGAGCGGCAGGTGGCATGCTCGGTCGAGTTCGTGGGCACCGCGGCCGACCCGATCACCGAGCGTCTGCAGGATGCTGGACTGGAGGTCGCGACGATCTTCGGACGGGACCGTTTCGACGTCGAGGCCGAGCGACTGAAGTTCCAGAGGGGCGAGGCGAAGGTCTGCGTGTTCACCTCGGTCGCCTCGATCAGCCTCCACGCCGGCGAAACCCTGCCCGATGGTCGGCAGGCCAGCACGGAGCCGCGCGTCGGTGTCTTCCACCAGGCCCGCTTCTCGGGCATCGCCGGCCGGCAGGTCACTGGCCGCACCCACCGCGACCACCAGGTCTCGCCCTGGCACATCGCCTATGCGCAGGACACCGTCGAGGAGCAGGTCAGCAAGGTGATGGTGGAGCGCATCGCCGCCGCGTCGGACACCGTGGGCGGGGACACCGAACAGTTGACCGACGTCGCACAGCTGCTCGGGGCGGACTGGCTGCCGGCGGGGAGCCTGGCGGACGGGGCGGGGTGACTCGCACGGAGCGTCGATTTCTTCAAGGCGCCGGCGCTCTCACGTAAGGTGCGCTCATGGTCAGCACAGCATGGGTGATCCGGTCAGGGCGCTATGGGGAGCGAGATGAGTGGGCACTTGAGAATGGGTGCTCCGGTGGCGGATGGCGCGAGGTCCCTGACCTGACCGGCGCCACATCGCGCGAAGACATCCAAGTGTTTGTCGATGAGGCGTACGGGCAGGATTCTTCCAAGGCCCGCACCAATTCTGTATCCCAGCTCTGGGCGTTGCGCGGGCGCATCTCCGTCGGTGACCTGATGGCGATGCCCATGAAGACCACGCGCGAGATAGCTCTGGGACGAGTGACCTCGTCGTACGAGTACATCGCGGGCAACGAGCCGGACCACCAGCACGTGGTGCGCGTCGACTGGCAGCGCCAGGTGCCGCGATCCGCGATGAAGCAGGACCTGCTCTATACCCTGGGCAGTGCGCTGACAATCTTCTCTCCGAGCCGCAACAACGCTGCCGCGCGCCTTGAGCACGTGCTCAGGACGGGCGAGGACGTGGGCTCAATTGGTCTCACCTCACCTACCCCGATCCCGCCGAGCGAGCGCTCGAACATCGGGCAGGCGGAGGTCGTCGACGATCCCGAGTCCGAGCCCGATATCGAGGTCATCGCGCACGATCAGATCACGTCGCGGATCGCCGAGGAGTTCTCCGGGCACTCCTTCGCCCATCTCGTGGCCGAGCTCCTGCGAGCCGAAGGCTTCGAAGCCGACGAGGCACCGCCCGGTGCAGATGGCGGCATCGACATCACCGCGGGGCGCGGCCCGCTCGGGCTCGAGTCCCCGAAACTGATCGTTCAGGTGAAAACGCCGCAGATCGGCTCAGAAGTGGTGTCGCAGCTCAACGGTCTGGTCCACACTCATGGCGCGGACTATGGCTTGCTCGCTACATGGGCCGGCTTGTCCAAGCCTGCGCGCGACGTGGTGAAGCACCAGCGATTCCGGGTGAAGGTCTGGAACTCGTCAGACATCGTCGAGGCATTCTTCCGCAACTACGAGAAGCTTCCCGAGAGCATCACGGAGCGCGTTCCTCTGCGGCGAGTCTGGATGCTCAAGGACTCCTGACTCCTCTTCAAGGTCGGCGCCAGGACCGCGCCTGGATGTCCCCCTCCCTCACTATCCTTTCCCCAGGGGAACAAGGGGAGCCATGAACGACATCGAGAAGACGCCGACCAGGGCGATCCGGTCCACGGAGAAGCTGCGACGACGTGCCGTCGACGCGGGTGCGGCAGCGCAGTCGCGCCTCGCGACGACCACCCGCGCAGCGCGCTCACGGCTGGTCGAGGCGGCCGGCACGACGAGCGCTCACGTGAAGACCGCGGCCGGCAGCGCCCAATCCACCGCCTCCGACGCATTGAAGAGGCTTCCGCTCTCCCGGGATCGTGCACTTCGAGCGGAGATCACGCCGTCGGAACTGTCTGCCGACGTGAAGCTGAGCCTCTGTCGGGAACTGGTGGCCCTCGCACAGGCCGACGGCGCGCTGCATCCCAGTGAGATCTCTGCGCTGTACCTGTTGCTGACCACGATGGATCTGGACCCCGAGGCACGCACCGAGCTCCGCGGGCTCATCGCCGCCGCCCAGCACACGCCCGTCGGCACCTCGCCTCGCGACGACGCCCTCGACGCCGGGCACGCACCGGGAGCCTTCCTCGACGACATCGCCGAAGAGCATCGTGAGGCCGTCGCCACCGCTGTCGTCCACCAGATGGTGAGTCTGGCGCTCTCCGACGGAGACATCAGCGACATGGAGCGCGCGGTGATCGACGAGGTCGCCACGAGGGTCTTCGATGAGCGGGGTCCGCACCTGGTGGCGTCCATCGAGCGTCTCGTCGAGAAGGAATCCGAGTTCCTGGCCGGCCGCATCACCACCAGCCAGTTCGAGACGGCGACGAAGGACATCGCCGCGAAGGCCGCCGCCTTCGGCACGCCGATCGCGGCTATCTCCCTCTTCGGCAGCGTGACCGGACTCGGAGCAGCCGGGATCACGTCGGGCCTGGCAGCACTCGGGTTCGGCGGCGTCCTGGGGCTGAGTTCGATGATGACGGGGATCGGCACCGTCGTGATCCTCGGCGTGCTCGTCCACCAGGGCACCCGATACGTGCTCGGCACGAACGAACGCAGCCGGGACACCCGTCGCGAACATCTCATGCAGCAGGTGATCGGTCAGCACCAGCGAGCGATCGCCGACCTGACCGACGACATCGGCGCCCTCGCCCGTCGGATGGAACAGCAGCTCGCGCGCACCACGGCCAACGAGCAGAACCTTGCCGACCTCCGCAGCGACCTCGAGGCGTTCCAAATGGCGCTCGCTGACCTCCAGGCCAGCAAGACGGCCGTCGAGGAGCAGGCGGCCGGCGCATGACGCGCCGCCCCCTCTCCCACTCGTCCACCGCGGTCGCCTACCAGGACGTGACGCTCGGCCGGTTGCGTGGGCTGTTCGATCAGATCGACGTCGATCTCGAGGGCGTCCTCCTCCGGGAGGAGAGCGTGGCGCGCTCGCTGCGCGAGACGTCCTCGGAGATGGACGCCGTGCGCGCACGGCTCGCGGCCCTCGGGATCCAGGCACGGGGCGTGCGGCGAACTCGCCTGCCCACCGGCCCCGACTTCACCGAGCCGTCCGTCCCGCGCTACCCGGTGCCGGAGACGATCCGTGAGACGGATGTCGAGCAGCTCTCCCGACGGGCCGAAGCGCACCTCGAACGTCTCGGCATCGACCTCTCCCGAGACCCTCTGCAGCAGGTCCTCCCGGATTCCCGGATCGCTTCCTCCCTGGAAGCCTTCTCCCGCGAGCACGGGGACGTCTCCTGGCGCAGCAGCGACTGGGGCGTCGTCCTCGCCGCGGGAGCGATCGCCACCCTCCTGGACATCGTGCTCGTGCGGATCCCGCGCGATACCCACTTTCTGGGCCGGGGACAGACTGGCTCACCGCTCACCGGCTGGCTCCAGGACAAGCAACGGGCCGCGTCGATCCATGCACGGTTCCTGCGCCGCTTCGAGGCCACCGCGAAGGTCCCGTACGACGCGGCGACGAACGCTGCCACCGGAGGGCTGGTGGACGGGATGCGGCCCGCGACGCACCGACTGCAGAGCTTCGGGCATGATCCCCTGCTCGGTTTCCTCTGCGGCGTCGCGGACATCATGCACGGCACGGGCACGTACGTCGACAAGGCGGGGAAGGTCGTGCAGGTGGCCACCGGCAGCGTCCCGGTCGATCTGATCTCCGCGCTCCTGATGCAGATCCGACATCTGCTCTCGGACGTGTACACACCCGCGGGATTGCCCGCTCCCCTGTTCTCCCTGCTCCAGCTCGGCACCGTCGCGTCGCCCTTCGCGCTCGGCCCGTCCGGGGTGAAGGTGCCCTGGACCGACGTCGCGCGGTTCATGTACACGCACGGCTACGACCTGCGGCACTGCTTCTCGATGGGCGTCGTCCCCGGCACTGTCGAGATGATCATCCACGCCTACTGGCTGCTCGACGGCTTCGCCCGAGGAGTCGACCCGGCGCAGCGCAAGCGCGAGACGCTCAAGTTGCGCTCCATGCTGCTGATGGGCCACTCCCTCGCGACGTCGGGCACGCTGCTCAAGACCGGCGTGCTGTTCGGCATGAACCCGCTGGCCCTGAACTACTCGCAGCTCCTCGCCATGGGGCCGACGTCTCTCGCGTGGCTGCGTGAGTCCTCGGCTCGCGACCGCCGGATCGCGCGCGGCCTCGAGGAGACTTGGGAGCAGCTGGCGAGCGGTCTCTGAACCTCCGCCGATTCGCGCGGATCTCCTGCTGTGCCGATGGCGGACTCTGTGTCACCCGACGCCCGTGCTCTCCGCTTGCTATCCGCCGTCTCCGCAGCGGTCGACGATCCCTGCGTCCGTCCCGAGCCTCACGATCGACGGGGCAGGAAGGCCTGCGTCACCCCTCGCCCACCGCGACACCCAACGCCTCCGCGTGCCCGCTGGCCAGCCGTGCGAGGTCGATGTCCCGCGAGGTGATGCCGCCGACGTCGTGGCTGGACAGCGTCACCGTGACCTCCGGATACGTCAGCACGATGTCCGGGTGGTGATTCGCCTCCTCTGCCGAGGCGCCGATGCGGTCCACGAGGGCGAGCCCGGTGGCGAAGTCGCCCGTGGCGAAGCGGGCGGTGAGCTGCTCACCGTCGAGCGTCCACCCCGCCGGGGCGGCCTCGCTGATCTCCGATGCGGTCAAGGTCTTCTTCGGATCGGCCATGTGCCCATCGTGCGCCTCCGGATCCACGAGGGCCACACCTCCGGCTGGTGCATGGGGCCGCGGCTGCTCGGGACGGACTGGCTTCCGGCGGGGGCGTGAACCGGTTCTGCGCCTCGGCTACGACCGTGCTTCGCCGAGTGGTCGTCCCGTTGATCGCCGCGAGCGTCATCGTCGCGGCTGTCGCGGTCTCACTGGTGGCGGAAGTGATCGGCACACGCAGCAAGCAGCCGGAGGTCCGACCCCGCGCTCCGCCCCGTCAGTCGAAGATGCTCAGCATCCGGAACGGCAGCTTGATCAGCCACCAGATCCCGCGGCCCACCCAGGCGATCGCGGACCAGGGCACCAGGAACAGATCCCAGATGCTGTAGGGGCTGGTGCTCGAGGCGCGCCGCGCGCGCTCCTGCATCTCCGGGTCCTCCGGTCCGGGCACGCCCGACGCGTACTGCGAACCGTCCGGCGACGTGGGCTGCGAGCCGTACTGCGCCTCTCCGTTCCCCGAGGCGCCCGCCGCCCCGTTCCCGAGCCCGCTCACCGCGCCGGTCCGCCCCGCTGCGCGAGCTTGTCCTTGAACCCCTGGAAGGCGCCCTTGATCCCGGTGGGCTCGTCCTCGTCCTCGGACGGCAGCTCCACGTGGTCGACGATCGCGCGCATGGTGGCGACGTCGATGCTGGGCATCCCTCCCCCGAGCAGCACGCCGATCCTCTCGCCGACCAGCACCTCGAGCCCGTCGGCCGCCTGCTGACCGCGGGACTCGCGGGCCGTCTCGAGGCGGTCGCGCAGCATCCGCTCGGCGGCGGCCGATGCGGGGACCGGCTCCGGATGGCCGGCGACGGAGATAAGTTCCACGGGTGCGTCCTCTCGGGCTCGGGCGGCGGTGTCTGCCCCGGCGGCGTCGCCGGGCGGTGGCGGATGGACCGACGGTGTCGCCGGGCCCGCAGCAGCGCGGCGCCCGGCGGACCGATCAGTCGGTGCCCGCCCCATTCTGCTCCGGGCGCGGCGAGGCCGGAGCCTCGTCCGCGGTCTGCGCTCCCGTCTCGCCCGTCGGTCGCGGCTCGCCAGCCCCACTCTTCCCGGCGACCCCGCCGGCACGGTGCGATCCGTCCGTCCCGCTCGTGCCCTGCCCCCGCAGCGCCTCGCCGATCGCCTCGCCCTGGGCGCGGCCCTGGGCCTCGCCGGAGACGCGGCCCTGGATGAGGTCGGGGATGCTCAGGCCGAGCGTCGCCTCGACGGTGTCGAAGACACCGCGCAGGGCCCCGGCGGACTCGCCGGAGAACTGCTTGCCGGCGACGTCGCCGTCGTTGCCGCCGGAGCTGACCACGGTGATCTCGCCGATCTGCGCGTAGCCCTTGGCGAAGGTCTCCATGAGGGTGGGCAGCTGGTCGACGACGCGCTGCGCGAGCAGCGCCTCCTGGTTCTCGCGCAGCGCCTCGGCCTCGGCGCGCATGGCGTCGGCGCGGGCCTCGCCGGCCAGTCGCTCGGACTCGGCGTCGGCCTCGGCGCGCAGCTTCACGGCGCGGGCGTCGGCCTCGGCGACCTCGGCGCGGGCCTCGGCCTGGCGGCGCTGCTCGAATGCGGAGGCCTCCGCGTCCTTCTGCCTGCGGTAGAGCTCGGCGTCCGCGACGCGCTTGACGTCGGCGTCGAGCTGCGCCTGCTTGTTCTCGGCCTGCTGCTGGAGGACCTCCTGGCGGGACTTCTCTCCCGCCAGGGCCTGGGCCTGCTCGGCCTGCGCCTGCGCGCGCCCGACCTCGGCCTGCGCGTTCGCCTTGTTCGTGTCCAGCGCCTGCTGCTCGACGAGGTTCTGCTCCTCGTTGCGGATGCGCTCCTTGGCGACGGCGCGCTCGGCGTTGGTCTGGCTGATCTCGGCCGCCTGGCGCTTGTCCTCGATCTCCGGGGCGCCGAGGGACTGGATGTAGCCGACGCCGTCGGTGATCCCGCGGATCTGGAAGGAGTCCAGGATCAGGCCCTGCTCGCGCAGCTCGGGGATCACGGTCTCGGCGATCTGCTCGGAGAAGACCTTGCGGTCGCGCATGAGCGAGATGACGGACTGCTGGGCGATCACGCCGCGCAGCACGCCCTCGAGCTGGTCCTGGGTGAAGGACTCGATGGCCTCGTCCTGGGAGGCGAAGCGCTCGGCCGCCCGGCGCACCAGCTCGCGGTCCGAGCCGATCTTCACGAGCGCCACGGCCTCGACGGCGAGCGTCACGTTGTCCGCGGACTGCGCCTCCGCGCGCATGTTCACCTGGCGCTGGCGCAGCGAGATGACCTCGTGGCGCTGGGTGATCGGGTTGACGATCGCCTTGCCGTTGACGACCACCGTGGTCGCGGAGGTGGAGCCGTCCTCGTTCTTCTGGCTCTTGCCGGAGATGACCAGCGCCTCGTCGGCGCGGGCGACCTTGATCCAACCGCGGACCAGGAAGAACGCGATCACCGCGATGACGAGGAGGGCGACGACGACCACGGCGATGAAGCCTGCGATCCCGATGCCGAGGAATGTGCTTCCCATGGGAGTTCCTTCTGGGGAGGGGACAGTGGGGCAAGGATCCCATGGATCCGTGCGGGACAACGGCGCCGAGAGAACCTGTGGATGGGCAGAAGTCCCCATGGACCGGCGGTGTCGGGAGCCGTAGGTTGACGTCGGCACGGGCAGATCAGGAAGCGGCGCTGCGAGGGGACGATGTCGGGATTCTCGGGAGCAGTCACCCACCAGCTCCGCGCGTTCAGCTCGGCGTCGGATGCGCAGCCGCCTCGCCCGGGAGCACGACCTGGTCGGGTCATCCTCCGCCCAGCACTCGGAAGGGTCCGTGACGTGAGACGACGAGCTCTTCTCACCCTGCTCCCCCTCGCGGTCGGCACGATGCTGCTGGCCGCCTGCGGGAACTCCGACCTCGAGGAGACCGAGATGGATGCCGAGACCGTGCTCGACGCTGCGGGCCTCAGCGCCCCGGATCTGGAGGCCTCCGTGGCCGACGCACCCCTGAAGGGCGACGAGACATGGAGCAGGGTCGTCACCTTCTCCGGCCCCGCCGACGTGATCGACGCATGGGTGGCGGACAACTTTTCCGGCGGCATCGAGTCCCGCGCCTTCAAGGACGACATGGCTGCGGCGACGGAGCGTCTGGGGGACGGCACGCAGAAGAAGGGCGACCGCATCGCGGAGGGCGTCGAGGGGTCGGCGGCGTTCGTCGTCGTGGTCGGGCAGGAGGACGAGCCCGTCGTGCATGTGGCGGTGCGGCAGACGGGGCGCTGACCGTGTCGACGACTGGACGCGACCCGGCGCTCAGCCGGGCCCCTGATGTACTCGCTCGGATGGATCTTCACCCCCGCACGGCGGCCGACGCGCCGGCGCTCACCACGTTCCTGCGCGAGGTCGATCTGACCCTGAGCGGCCTGGATGCGCCGACCGTCCGACTGTGGACCCAGCGCGATGAGCAGGGCGCGATCGTCGCGAGCACGGGATTCGAGATCAGCGCCGACGGCCGCCACGCGCTCATCCGCAGCGTCGCCGTGAGCCCTACGCACCGCTCGCGCGGCCGCGGCACCGCGCTCGCGCGCTTCGCCCTGGAGCGCGCGGCGCAGGAGGGCGCGCGGACCGCCTGGCTGTTCAGCCGCCGGTCCGGACCGTTCTGGCAGTCCCTGGGGTTCGCCCCCGCGCACCGCGAGGACCTCGCCGAAGCCCTCGCACAGACCCATCAGGTGCGGCTCTTCCGGGAGACGGGCCAGCTGGAGCGGGAGGTCGCCTGGTCGCGTCCGCTGAGCGCGGACTGACGCGTCGGGGCGCAGGCCTATACGATCGATCGGTCCCCACCGCTCCCAGCGTCGGCAGCGATGATCCGCCCCGTTCCGCTGGAGATGCCGTGACCCTGCCCTCCCCGTCGAGCCAGACCCCGTCGCCCCAGACCCCACCGGCCGCGACCGCGTCGCCCGCCCCGCTCGCGCCCGAGCGTCTGCGCCTGGTGATCCTCGCGATGGCCCTCGGCGCCTTCGCGATCGGCACCACCGAGTTCGCCTCGATGGGGCTGCTGCCGCAGATCGCGCGCTCGGTCGAGGTGAGCGTCCCACAGGCCGGCATGCTCATCACCCTCTACGCGCTGGGCGTGGTGATCGGCGCGCCCGTGGTGACGATCGCCGCCGCGAGGATGCCGCGCGCCCGGCTGCTCGTGCTGCTCATCGCCCTGATCGGCGCGGGGAACCTGATCTCGGCGATCGCGCCCACGTTCTCGATCCTCGCGATCGCGCGCTTCGTCGCCGGACTCCCCCATGGCGCCTTCTTCGGCGTCGCCGCGCTCGTCGCCTCCCGCCTCTCCCCTCCCGGCCGGCGCGCCCGCTCGGTCTCCAAGGTCATGCTGGGCCTGACGATCGCGACCATGCTCGGGGTGCCCGCCTCGACCGCGCTCGGCCAGAGCGTCGGCTGGCGCGCCGCCTACTGGATCGTCGTCGTCCTGGCGCTCGCGAGCACGCTCGCGATCTGGCGTCTCGTGCCCGAGCCCGAGGGGTCCGGCACGACCGGTTCGATGCTCGGCGAGCTGCGCGCGCTGCGCCGCGCGCAGGTGTGGCTGGGTCTGGGCATCGGCGCGATCGGCTTCGGCGGCATGTTCGCCGTCTACAGCTACATCGGCGAGATCGTCCCCGGCGTGCTGGGGCTCCCCGAGCGCGCGGTGCCCGTGGCGCTGTTCGTCTTCGGCGTCGGCATGACCGTGGGCAACATCGTCGCCGGGCGCCTCACCGACCGCTCGATCTACGGCACGATCCTCCTGGGCCTGGTGGGCATGGCGGCGAGCTTCGCGGTGTTCGCGCTCGTGGCGCACTGGGCCGTCGCCGGCATGATCATGCTCTTCGTGATCGCCGTGACGTCCCAGCTCATGGGCCCGTCCCTGCAGCTGTTCCTGCTCGATGCCTCGCCCGACGCGCCCTCGCTCGCCGCGTCCCTGCACCATTCGGCGCTGAACATCGGCAACTCGCTCGGCGCGGCGCTCGGGGCCGCGGTGCTGGCCGCCGGCTGGGGCCTGCTCGCCCCCGCGTGGACGGGCATGCTGCTCGCCGTGCTGGGACTCGGGATCGTGGGGATCTCGTACGGGGTGCATCGTCGCGCGTCGAGGACGGCGGCCGACGCCCTCTGACGTCCGCGTGAGCACCCGCGTGAGCGTCCACGTGTCGTGCCTGGCGTTTGACAACGGGTCAAACGTAGGCAAAGAGTGGGTCAACGACAGTGCATGATGCACGGGGTCGGTCATCCGGACTCTTCCCTCCCCGGGGCATCTCGTCACCTCGAAGGAAGGTCTGATCCAGTATGACCCGCACTCGGAAGCTCGCCATCGTCGCCACCGTCGGCCTCGCCGGAGCGCTCAGCGCCCCCGCCGCCCTCGCCGCGCCGACCACCGCCGACTCCGCGCGGGGCTCGGAGACCACCCAGAGCTCGCAGAGCACCACCAGCCCCGTCGACTACGCGGACCGCACGGTCCGGGAGTTCGGCGTCGGCGACGACATCGACCTGCAGCGCGACACCACCAGGAGTGCGCGCGCCGACCTCGTCGACCACGCCACGGCCGCCAAGCACTGGAAGCGCCTGGATGCCGAGGGCGCCGCGGGCCACGTCTACGTCACCTACGTGAACACCGAGACCGACGCGCAGATGACCATCGGCGTGAAGACCTCGACGAACATGCACGGCGACCACCTGGTGGACCAGGTGCGCTGACGCGGACATCGTCGCCGCGCGGGATCCTGCCGTGCAGGATCCCGCCGGCACAGGGCCCTGCACGGCAGGGCGAGGGCGCGGGACCACCGAGTGGTCCCGCGCTCTTCGTCATTCGCAGCCGACGCCGTCGCCGTCGCGATCCAGCTTCCGCGAGTAGCCCGGCTCGCCCGCATAGATCGGATCCTTGCCCGCGGCCCGCACCGCGTCGCAGTTCTTGTAATACGTGCTCCCCGAGCCCCCGCTGGAGCCGGAACCCGATGAGCTGGAGCCCGAGGACGAGCCGGAGCCCGGCGAGCTCGAGGACGACGACGTCGAGGAGCCCGATGAGGACTTCGACGACTTCTTCGAGGACGAGCCCGAAGACTTCGACGATGTCGAGGACGAGGACTTCTTCGAGGACGACGACCCCTTCGACGAGGACCCGGAGCTCTTCGAGGACGTCGCGGGCTTCTTCGTCGGCGCCGGCGCCTCCCGGACGTTGTCGCCCTCCCACCGGTCGGGGGTGGCGACGGCTCCGGCGAACGCCGGGGTGTCCTCGCAGCCCTCGAGCACGGAGCGCATCGCGTCCTTCTCCGCGGGCTTGACCCACAGCTCGTACTCGGCCTTCACGGCGATCTGGCGGGCGACGTACTCGCAGCGGTACGCCTTCCGGGGCGGCAGCCAGGTCGCGGCGTCACCGTCGCCCTTCTTCCTGTTCAGGCCGCTCTCGACGGCCACCAGGTTCAGCGGGTCGTTGGCGAACGCGTGGCGGGTCTCCTCGTCCCAGCCCGAGGCGCCCGTCTGCCAGGCGTCAGAGAGCGCGACCAGGTGGTCGATGTCCAGGGAGTTGTCGTCCTGCTGGTCGAAGGAGACGTCGTCGCCGCTGTAGGGCGAGGGGCTGAGCGTCCCGGAGAGCACGACGCAGCCGTCGGTGCCGTGCTTGAGGACCACGTCGGACAGGTCCCGGCGCAGCACGTCGTTGCGGGTGTCGCAGCCGTTGTGGTCGACGTCGTCGCGCCAGCCGAACAGGTCCCGGTCGTAGCCGGTCTTCGGCGCGCGCCCCTTCACCTCGAGCGTCTCCAGCATGCCGAGCGCCGTGGAGGCGTCGGGGGTCGCCGACGCGCTGGCAGATGCCGACGGCGCGGTCGACGTGGCCGCCGCCGTCGACGCATCGGGCGTCGCGCTCGCGCTCGGCGTCTCGGTCGGGGTCGCCGACTCGGAGGCCGACGGCGCGGGCTCCTGCGATGCCTGGGCGTCGCGGTCGGCGGACTGGGCGACCACCGTGGGGTCATCGCTCGGGGTGGGCGTCATCGGCGCGACGAACACGCCGATGACGCCGAGCGTCATGAGCAGGAGGAATGCGAGACCGCCGCAGCCGCAGCAGGAGAGCGCGGAGATGACGCCCACCTTCTTCCTGCCGGTGAGCTTGTCGGTGAGCGCGCCGAGACGAGGAGCCATCAGTGTCCTTCGAGGAGAAGAGCCGAGGAGAGGAAGAGGTCGCCGCGGCACCGGCCTCGGTGCTCCCGCAGCGTCGTCGATGCGGGGTGGTCCCCTCAGGCTCAGTGTCGGCGAGTCTCCTGCTCAGCGGGTAGTGCGTGCGTCACCTGGACGGTCTCGAATGGGTCACGATCCGGCGCGAGGGCGGCATCACACCGCTTCGACCTCCAGCACGCAGTACGGGGGCGACAGCTCGGTCGTGGCCGTGCGGGCGAGGCCGGCGGCGGCGAAGAAGCGGTCGAAGTCGGCGAGATCGTGCTCGCGCGCGCCCGGTGCGATCGCCAGCATGTTGAGGTCCATCAGCGCGGCCGTGCCGGGATCGTCGGGCGCGCCCGTGACCATGTCGACCACGACCACGCGGGCGCCGGGCCTCATGGCCTGCCGGCACCGCTGGAGGACCCGGATGCAGGCGTCGTCACCCCAGTCGTGGAGGACGAACTTCACCAGGTACAGGTCGGCCTCGGGGACCGCCTCGAAGAAGTCGCCGGGAACTGCCCGGCATCGCTCCTGCATCCCGCGCGCCGCGATCTCCCGCTCCGCGGCGGCGGTCACGTGCGGGAGATCCAGGACGAGGCCGTCGGTCCCCGGATGCTCGGCCAGCATGCCCAGGACGAACGCCCCGGTGGCGCCGCCGACGTCGACGATCGTGGTCCCCGGCCCCGCCTCGATCGCGACGACGGCCTCGCGGATGGTCGGAGTGGACAGCTCGGCCATCGCGCGGCTGAACTGGTCCGCCTCCACGGGATGCTCGGCGAGGTAGTCGAAGGTCGATCGACCGACGGCCGAGCCCACCTGGTTCTCGCCGGTGCGCACGCACTCGGTGAAGCGGCCCCAGGCCTGCCAGTGCAGCGGTGCGTTCCAGACCAGCGCGACGTTCCGCAGGGAGTCCGGCGCGGAGGCGCGCAGACGGTCCAGCAGCGAGGTGCTCGCGAAGCAGTCAGTCTCGGGATCGTGGCTCACGAGCCCGGGATCCACGGCGGCGCGGAGCAGCCGGAAGGTCGCATGGGGGTCACTCCCCGCGAGCTCGGCGATCCGGGCGGCGGTCTTCGGTCCGTCGTGCAGGTGCTCGGCGATCTCGAGATGGGCCAGTGTGGCGGTGAGCTGGCTGACCCAGAACCCGGTGATCGTCGACATCATCGCCTGGTGGTCCTCGGCGGTGTAGGTCTCGGCGGCAGTCATGCGTCCTCCTTGTCGAGTGACGCCATCCGAGACCGTGTGGTCGGAACAGGGTCAAGACCGCGCGCGATGCCAGTCTCCTGGGCGTCCGCCTGGTGCCGCCATGCGCTCGAGATGTTCCCGAAGGCGGCGGCACCGCGACGGTCTCGGCGACGTTCGACGGTCCCGCGATGTGGACCGACCATACGGATGGTAGGTAGTCTGCTCGTATGCCGACGAGATCCGAGGTCCTGGACGCCGCGATCGCCGTGCTCGCCCAGCACGAGCCGCTCACTCTCGACGCCGTGGCCCGCGAGACGGGGCTGACCAAACCCGGGGTCGTCCATCACGTGGGCACCAAGCAGAAGCTGCTCGTCGCGGTCGTCGATCGCATCGTGGAACTCTGGGAGGCGGACCTCCAGGGGCGCCTGGAGCAGGAACATGCCGAGCTCAAGGACCCCGCCGACCGCCTGCGCGCCTACGTGTCCCACGCGCTGTGCGGGGAGTTCGCGCACAGCGACCTCGCGCTGATCGCCGATGCGCAGCTACGGGACATGCTGTGCGAGCAGTGGTCGCGCAGGCTCGACCCGTGGTTCGGCTTCGAGCTCGAGGGGAGCCCGCGCCGCCGCGCGGCGCTGCGGGCCGCCCGACTCCTGGCCGACGGCGCCTGGTTCAACGCCTCGCTCGACATCCCCACGGTGCGGGACGACGAGCGCGAGGAGCTGTTCGCCCTGGCCATGGAGCTCGTGGACGAAGGGGCTGGCGAGTGAGCGCCGAGGCGAACGCGCCCTCGCGCGGCTGGACGTTCCTGCTCCTCGCGATCGGCGCGGAGGTCACGGCCTCGCTGTCGCTCAAAGGCGCCCTCGAGCGGCCCGCCCTCTACGCCCTCGTCCTGGTCGGATACGTGGGGGCGTTCATCGCCCTCGCCCTCGTGCTGCGCGAGGGCATGCCGCTCGGCGTCGCCTACGGGGTCTGGGGAGCGTCCGGCGTCGCGCTGACCGCGATCATGTCCCTGATCCTCTTCGGCGAAGCGCTCACGGCGCCGATGATCATCGGCATCGTCCTGGTCATCGCAGGGGTGCTGTGCGTGGAGCTGGGGTCGCCGGCGCCTCCCGCCTCCGGCGTCGGGCCTGAGTCCGACGTCGGGCCCGAGTTCGCCGTATGGCCCGAGTCCGCCGCAGGGCCGGGGTCTGCCGACCCCCTCGATCCGCTCGATCGCACGACCCGCTCGGCGGCGCCGGAGGAGGAGCGCTGATGGCCTGGATGCTGCTCGTCGGCGCGATCGTCTCCGAGGTCTTCGGGACGATGTCCCTGCGCCTGGCCATCGGACGACGCCCCTGGTACGCGGGCGTCGCGCTCGGCTACCTCAGCGCCTTCACCCTGCTCTCGCTCGCCCTCTCCCACGGCATCCCGCTCGGCGCCGCCTACGGCATCTGGGCGGCCGCCGGCGTCGCCCTCACCGCGCTGCTCGGACGCGTGGTCTTCAAGGAGCCGTTCACCTGGCTGATGGGGCTGGGCGTCGCGCTCATCATCGGCGGGGTGCTGCTGATCGAGACTGGGGCCGCGTAGGCCGGGCGCGGCAGCGCGGCGGCTCGCGAGCGCGGTGGCTCGAAGTGCGGCGGCGCCGCAGTGCCGTGTCGCCGACCGGCGTATGCGCGACCTCTCTGCCACCCACGGCAGAGAGGTCCGCCCACGTCCCGTCGGCGACCGACGACGCCGCGCGATCACCCACCGGAAGCGGCTCTCCCCCACACCCGCCCGAGCGCCCCACGCAGCTCCTCGACGACGCCCTGGCCGACCTCCTCCGCGAGCTCGCGATCGAGCTCGTCGAGGATGCCGCGCGCGAGATCGCGGCGCCGCTCACCCGCCTCCGTCAGCCCGATCCGCGTGCTGCGGGGGAAGCCCGTTCCCGGCGCGCTGGTCAGGATCCCCTCGTCGACCAGCTGCATGACGGCGCGATGCATGGTCTGGCGGGTGACGTCGGCCCGCCGCGCGAGCTCGGCGACGGTCAACGGGGACTCCTGCCCCAGGTGCATGAGCACGATCGCGTGCGCCGGGGTGATGGGGTCGACGCCAGCGACCCCCATGCGCTGCACGAACTCGTCGGTCAGCACGCGCAGGCCGCGCTGCAGGAGCGCGAGCAGCGGGAGCGCGTCGCCGCCCGGTGCGGATGTCTTCTGCGTCTCGTCCGGCATTGCCCTCTCGTCCTCCTGGTGGAACACTCCCCTGTGTCAGCTTAGCTAACACTGCAGGGAGAAGGAACCGATGACTGATCACGATGTCGATGTCCTCGTGGCGGGTGCCGGGCCCGTCGGCCTCATGGCGGCGGTGAACCTGGCCCGCTCGGGCGTGTCCGTGCGGCTCGTGGACGCCGCGCGCGAACCGGCCACGACGAGCCGGGCCCTCGGGGCGCACGCACGCAGCCTGGAGGTCTACGACCAGATCGGGATCCTCGGCGAGATCGCTCCCCACGGCACGCGCGTCAACGCCTTCGTCCGTCACGAGGCGGAGGGCACCAACCGTCTCGACTTCGACTTCGGGGACCTCGCCACGCGCTTCCCCTTCATGCTCAACGTCGACCAGGTGATCATCGAACGCGCGCTGCGTGCCGCGGCCGCGATGCTCGGTGTCGAGATCGAGTGGGGCACGACCCTCGAGTCCTTCGAGCAGGACGCCGACGGCGTCACCGCCGTGCTCGGCCGCCAGCCAGATCCCGCCTCCGGGACCGACGCGGGGAGCACCGCGGAGAGCGTCCCGCAGAGCGCCGCGTCGGCCACGTCCGAGACCGTGCGCGCGCGGTACCTGTGGGGGTGCGACGGCGGCCATTCGACCGTCCGCAAGGCGCTCGGCCTGCCCCTGACCGGCGAGTCCGCCCACACCTGGCTGATCGCCGACGCGGTCGTGCACACCGACGTGGACCGCGACGGCGTGCACTGGATGTTCCCCGAGGGCGGCGCCCTCATGCTCTTCCCGTTCCCGGAGGCGGGCACGTGGCGCCTGCTGGACACGACCGGTGAGGGTGATCCGTCGGACCCCGCGCAGATCGCTCGACAGTTCAGCGCCAAGCTCACCCAGGCGCTCGGCCGCGAGACGGTCGTCGAGCCGCCCAGCTGGGTCTCCCGCTTCACGATCCAGCAGCGCGCGGTGCCCGCGATGCACGTGGGCCGCTGCTTCGTCTCGGGGGATGCCGCCCACGTGCACTCCCCCGCCTCCGGGCAGGGGCTGAACACCGGCGTCCAGGAGGCCTACAACCTCGCCTGGAAGCTCGCCATGGTGCTGCGCGGCCAGGCCGACGCATCCCTGCTGGACACCTACGACGCGGAGCGCGTGCCGGTGGGCCAGGCGCTGCTCGCCTCCACGAGCCGCGTGATGGCGACCGTCATGGTCGACGACCCGACGAGCGCGACGGCGCAGGAGACGCCCGCCGGCGCCGGTGCGCAGGCCGAGGTGGATTCGCGCGCAGAAGGAGAGGCGGACGCGGCGGCCGGGGCGGAGGCGGACGCCGCGGCCGAGGCGGAGCGCAAGCACAAGGAGTTCGAGCGCGGCCTGATCCGCGGCATGTCCGGCCTCGCGATCGGCTACCCCGACAGCGCGCTGACCCTCGCGTCGGGCGAGTCGGCCCCGACCCACGCGGCCGACGGCCCGACGGGCCCGCAGCCCGGGGAGCGCATCGGGCAGGTCTGGGCCCACCAGGCGCAGTCGCCCGGCTGGACGATGCTGCGCGCGGCGCTGCGCAGCCCCGCCTGGCACCTCGTCGTCCGCGAGGGCGCGCGGGGCACGGTCGATGCTTCGGGGCTGCCCGACTGGCTCGAGACGGTGGCGCTCGTCGGCCGCGACGGATCCGGAGCGGGCCGGCCGTCGGACCCCGGTGCACTCCGCGGCGCCACGGATCCTTCCGCACAGGGCGCTGCGCACCGCATCCCGGACGCCGATGCACTGGTCAGCGGCACCCTGGCGCTCGGCGACGAGGAGTGGATCCTCGTGCGCCCCGACGGCTACCTCAGCGCCCGCGGCGTCGGCCATGAGGCGCTGCACGCGGCGATCGACCACATGACCGCGGGAGGACGACGATGACCCGGAACGACCTCCCCGCACGCGAGAACCTTCCCTCCAACTGGGGCCGATGGGGCGAGGACGACCAGCTCGGCACCCTGAACCTCATCGACGACGCGGCCCGCGCCCGCGCCGCCGCGGAGGTGCGCGACGGCACCTCGGTCAGCCTCGCGCGCCCCACCTCGCCCACGCCGCTGACCACGGCGCTCTCCCCCGTCGGCACCCCGGAGATGATCCCTGCGCCCGTCATGCAGATGGTGAACTTCAACGGCTTCACACCCATGGCGACCACCGACTCCCTGCTGGTCAACACGCACAACGCGGGCCTGACGCACCTCGACGCCCTCGCCCACATCCCCGTGGACGGCCGCGTCTACCCCGGCGTGCCGCTCGCGGACGCCGTCACCCCCGTGGGCGTGCGTCACGGCTCGGCCGACCCGTTCACCCGCGGGATCATCACGCGCGGCGTCCTGCTCGACATAGCGCCGGCGGGCTCGCCGCTGACCGCCGAGGACCGGATCGGAGGCGGTGATCTCGACGCCGCGCTCGAACGGCAGGGCACCGAGGTCCATGCGGGCGACGCGATCGTCGTGCGCGGGGACTGGGACCTGAACGACTCGATGACCGCGCCCGCGCCGGGCCTGGACCTGAGCGCCGTTCAGTGGCTGGACGCGCACGGCGCCGCCCTCTACGTCGGCGACATCGGGGACGCCCGCCCGCCGACCCTCCCCATGCCGATGCACCAGGTCGCGCTCGGGCGCCTGGGCCTCCCGCTCGTGGACGTCGCCCAGCTCGACGAGCTCTCCCGGACCTGCGCCGACCTGCAGCGCTGGAGCTTCATGCTGGTCCTCGCCCCACCGCGGATCCTCGGCACGACGGGGCTCGCGGTGAATCCGCTCGCGGTGTTCTGAGCGGCCGACGTCCGAGCGGGCGACGACTGCCCGCTCGGACATCGGGCCGGACTACCGTGGAATGCAGAGACGGCTCCCGCGGTTCCGCGCGACAGCCGCACCCCGCTCGATCTCCAGGAGGCCCCATGCCCTGCACCACGCTCCTCGTCGGCCGGAAGGCCAGCGCCGACGGCTCGCCCATCGGCGCCCGCACCGAGGACTCCTCGAACGGGTCCTTCGATCCCAAGCGCGTGGTCGTGGTGCGCCCGGAGGACCAGCCGCGCACGTACACCAGCGTCCTCGGCCATCGGACCATCGACCTGCCCGACGATCCGCTGCGATACACGTCCGTCCCCAACGCCCTGCCCGACGAGGGCATCTGGGGGTGCGCGGGGATCAACGCGGCGAACGTCGCGATGAGCGCGACCGAGACCCTCACCTCCAACCCCCGGGTGCTGGGCGCGGACCCGCTCGTGGAGCTCGTCCCCGCCGTCGGCGCCGAGGGCGAGCCCGGGCATCGGCCGGAGCAGCCGGGCGGATTCGGAGAGGAGGACTTCGTGACGCTGGTCCTGCCGTACATCCGCTCGGCCCGCGAGGGCGTCGAGCGCCTGGGCGCCCTGCTCACCGAGCACGGCACCTACGAGATGAACGGCATCGCGTTCTCCGACGCCCAGGACATCTGGTGGCTCGAGACGGTGGGCGGCCACCACTGGATCGCGCGGCGCGTTCCCGAGGACCACTACGTGACCATGCCCAACCAGCTGGGCATCGACTCCTTCGACCTCGAGGACGCCGAGGGCGCGGGCCGCGACCACCTCGCGAGCCCCGACCTGCGCGACTTCCTCGCGACCCACCATCTGGACCTCACCCTGCGCCGCTCCGGCTCAGCGGGCTTCTCCGGCGCGGGGCCGACGGGGGCCGACACGGCCGGCAGCACCTTCAACCCGCGCGAGGCCTTCGGCTCGCACTCCGAGCACGACCACATGTACAACACGCCCCGCGCCTGGTACATGCAGCGCACGCTGAACCCCACGAGCGAGGACTGGGACGCCCCGGACGCCCCGCACCGCCCGGACTCGGACGACCTCCCGTGGAGCCGCCGGCCCGAGCGGAAGCTGACGATCGAGGACGTCAAGGACGTGCTGAGCTCCCACTACCAGGGCACGGTCTTCGACCCCTACTCCCCGCGCGGCACCGACGCCGAGCGCCGCGCCTTCCGCCCCATCGGCATCAACCGGCACAACGCGCTCGCGATCCTCCAGATCCGCCCCGACCTGCCTGAGGCATCCCGTGCGCTGCAGTGGATCTCCTTCGCCTCGAACCCGTTCAACACTCTGATCCCGATGTTCACGAACGTCGACGAGGCTCCCGCGTACCTCGGCACGACCACGGCCGAGGTGAGCACGGACAGCTTCTACTGGTCCTCGCGTCTCATCGCCGCCCTGACGGACGCCCACTTCGCGCAGATCATCCCCACGATCGAGCGGTACCAGCAGAAGACCCTGGCGCTCGGCCACTCGGCCGTGCATGCGGCCGACGAGCAGGTCGCCGCGGGCGCGCCGGAGGGTTCGATCCCCGCCCTGCTCGCGGAGGCCAACACCGAGTTCGCCGAGCAGATCCGCACCGAGACCGATCAGCTGCTGAGCTCCGTGCTGTTCACGGCGTCGAACCTGATGACGAACCGGTTCTCGCGCTCGGACGGGTGAGACCTGGGGGCGAGACCGGGAGGGTCGAGGGGGCGTGCCCCCCCTTTCGGGGCGCATAAGATTTGCGTCCACCCTTGACCTGCGAGCGCGAGTACGCAAATCTTGTGCATGCCCTAGAGGCCACCTCTACGCACCGTCGCGTCGGAAGGTCCCCCATGCACACACGTCCATCCCCGCGCCTCAGCCGCAGGCAGCTCGGCGGTCTCGGAGCGACCGCCGCCACGACAGCCCTCGCCGGCTGCAGCGCGAGCTCCTCGAAGGATCCGCACACCCTGCAGGTCTGGGGCGGCGTCCCCGGTGAGAGCGGCCCGCAGCAGGTCGTCGATCGCTTCCAGAAGAAGCACCCGGACATCCCCGTCGTCTACACCCGCTACGTCAACGACGACCGCGGCAACCTCAAGGTGAACACCGCTCTGCAGGGCGACGTCGACATCGACGTCTTCTTCACCTACGGCATCGAGAACCTCGCCATGCGCTCCGGCCCGGAGCTCGCCGCCGATCTCGGCAAGCGGGTCCGCGAGACCCCGGAGCTCTCCGGCTTCCTGGACACCGAGGAGCCGATGGCACTGATCGACGGCGACCGGATATCCGCGCTGGCGACCACGCGGATCCCGAACATGATCCTGTTCAACGACGACCTGCGCACGAAGGCCGGGGTCGACCTCCCCTCCTCCTGGGAGCTCGAGGAGTACCTCGACGTGCTCGACCGGCTCGCGAGCACGGGACACCACGGCTCCTACACGCTCCCGGACCTCTCCCGCATCGAACTCGGCCCGAACTACCGCTTCACCGACAGCGGCGACTCGAACTTCCAGAACCCGGCGTTCCTGCGCCACCTCGAGCTCTCCTCGGACCTGATCCGCAGCGGCACGCTCTATCCGTGGTCGCAGGCCCTGGCCCGCCACGTCGAGGCCTACCAGCAGAACAACTTCATCGCCGAGGACTTCGTCTCCTGGATGACCGCGCCCTACTCCCTGCGCTTCCTCAGCGATCAGGAGGCATACCCCCACGACTTCACGGTCTCCGCCGCGCCGATGCCGACCGTCGACGGGAACGACTGGAACACGGGCGAGTACGGGGCGTTCATCCAGATCAACGCCAAGAGCGAGAAGCAGGAGATGGCCTGGGAGTTCTGCAGGTTCTGGCAGCTCGAGGGCGCCCCGGACCTGCTCAAGGCCGGCTACATGTCGATCATCAGCGACGTCGACGAGGACGACATCCTCGCCGGGATCATGGGCGAGGGCGCCGAGAAGTACTTCGACCTCGAGTCCTTCAAGCACGCGCTGTTCGATGCCCGGCCCCGCCTGCACATGGACACCGACCTCACCGCCTACAGCGAGATCACACAGAAGTACGAGCAGCAGAGGGACGTGTGCTGGCTGCTCGAACGAAGTCCGCAGAAGGCGATCGACACCATCGACGAGAACGCGCAGGCCCTCATCGACCGGTACGAGGAGGCCTGACGTGCAGACGCAGAGCACCGCCCTCGCCCCGTCGACGGGACCCGACGACGTGCCCGAGCCGGCCCGCCGCCGGGAGCACCGGCCGGGCCGCGCCCCGTCCGATCCGAAGCCCCACGTGGGCTGGCTCTTCATCGCACCGAACCTGCTCGGGGTGCTGGCCTTCACCTTCATCCCGCTGATCTCGGTGATCCTCCTGTCCTTCACCGAATGGGACCTGGTCTCGGGCTTCGGCGGCATCAGGTTCGTGGGCCTCGGGAACTTCCTCGCCGTCCTCAAGGATCCGTCCTTCTGGCACGCGATGGTCCTCACGATCGTCTACGCGGGCGTCGCCGTGCCCCTGACCCTCGTCGTCGGGCTCGCCCTCGCGCTCGCCCTGAACCGGGACGTCCCGGCGCGGGGACTCCTGCGCGCGGCATTCTTCGTCCCCTACATCGTGAACATCGTGGCGATCGGGATGACCTGGCAGATGCTGCTGGACCCCTCCGCCGGGGTGATGAACCAGTTCCTGGGGATGTTCGGCCTCGAGCATCTCCCCCAGTGGTTCGCCTCGTCGCGCTGGGCGCTGCCCGCCCTGATCCTCGTCACGGTCTGGGCTCAGGCCGGCTACGCCAACCTCATCTACCTCTCGGCTCTCCAGGACGCTCCCGCCCAGCTCTACGAGGCCGCGCAGATCGACGGCGCGGGACGGTGGCGCGCCTTCCGCACCATCACTCTGCCCGCACTGCTGCCGACCACGATCTTCCTCCTGGTCACGCTCTTCGTCGGCATCTCGCAGACCTTCGGGATGATCGCCCTGATCACCAACGGCGGCCCCGGCGACTCGACCACCACGCTGTCGTTCTACATGTACCAGACGAGCTTCCAGTTCTACCGCTTCGGCTACGCCTCGGCAGTCGGGCTGGTGACCTTCATCGGCATCTTCGCCATCATGCTCATCATGTGGCGCGCGCAGCGAGGGAGGGCCCTCCATGACTGACACGGCACGCAGCCCGGGCGCCGCATCCGCCGACCCGACGCCCCCGCAGGCGACGTTCGAAGCCCGCAGGGCACAGCACCGTCGGCGCCGTCGCATCCGACGGCTCGCCTGGGGCATCCCCCTGTGGATCCTCGCCCTGCTCTTCCTGCTCCCCTTCGCATGGATGATCTCCACCTCGCTCAAGCCGGACTCGGAGGCCTTCCTGATCCCGATGCAGTGGATCCCCGACCAGCCCCGCTGGGAGAACTACCGCGAGGTCCTCCTCGGCGAGGCCTCGATCCTGCCCGCCTTCATGAACTCGGTGGTCGTCGCGGTGCTGCGCGTGCTGGGCGAGCTGGCGACGGCGACTCTGGCCGGGTACTCCTTCGCCAAGCTGCGCTTCCCCGGCCGCACCAGGGTCTTCATCGCCTATCTCGCGACCTCCCTGATCCCCGCGCAGCTGCTGCTGGTGCCGCGCTTCGTCTACTTCCAGCAGCTCGGGCTCTACGACACCCTGTGGGCGCTGATCCTGCCGGGCATGTTCACGGTGCTGGGCACGTTCCTCATGCGCCAGTACTTCATCTCCCAGCCCGACGAGTTCGCCGAGGCCGCGCGCCTGGACGGTGCGGGCGAGTTCCAGATCTTCTTCCGGATCTACCTCCCCAACGCGATTCCCATGATCAGCGCGCTCGCGATCCTCACCTTCGTCTGGTCGTGGAACGACTACGAGACCCCGCTGGTGTTCATCTCCGATCCCGCGCGCTTCACCCTCCCCCTGGGGCTCACGAACTTCGTCGACGAGACGGGCGCGATGGCGCCCGGGCTCTCGATGGCAGCCGCCGTCATCTCGATCATCCCGATCCTCCTGGTCTTCCTGATCTTCCAGCGCCGCTTCATCCGCGCGATGACCGAGAGCGCCCTGAAATGAGCACGCCTCGAGCGGTGGCCTCACCGTCCTGCCGCCCTCGAGACGATCCGCCCTCCCCCTACGACGAACGAGCACCCGTGAACACCGAGACGACGTCCTCACCCGATGACCCGAACCCCTCCGCCTCAGCCCTCCAGCGACTGCGGAACATCGCCGACCAGCTGAACCCGACCGCCCGCCGCATCGCAGACGTGATCCTGGAGGATCCTCTGCGCGCGGGCGGCGACTCGATCACACAGATCGCCGCGCGGTCGAAGGCGTCCGCCGCGACCGTCTCGCGTCTGGCGACGCGGCTCGGTTATTCGGGGTTCCCCGCCTTCCGCTCCGCGATCGCCCTGGACAACGGGAGGACGACGCAGTCCGGCTGGGAGCGCGACATCGGCTCGGCGATCAGCCCGTCCGACTCCCCCGACGACGTCCTGGCCATCCTCGCCGGCACCGCCGCGCGTTCCCTGCGCGACGCCGCCGACACGATCGACGTGCGTCCCTTCCGACGCGCCGCCACGACGGTCGCCCACGCCGAGCACGTGCACCTCCATGGGGAGTGGGGCGATGCGATCGCCCTGCGGGAGCTGCAGATGCGGCTGCTGCGCATCGGCATCGCGGCCTGGTTCCACGAGGCGGGCGGCAACACCCTGCGGGCCGTCGCCAACACGCTCACCGACCGCGACGCGGTGATCGTCCTGGGCCGTTCGGGCACAGACGGGGCGACCGTCGACTTCCTGCAACGGGCGAAGACCGCCGGCGCCTGCACGATCGCCCTGCACGGAGATCCCGACTCGCCCTTCGCCGCGGTCTCGGACATCCCTCTGTACACCGGAATCCGCAACGGCTCCGTGTGGACCCAGTACTACGCAGGGCGTGCGAGCGACATCCTCGCCACCAGCCTGCTGTGGGTGCTCGTCGCGCAGAGCCGCTCGTCGGACCCGAGCATGCGCTTCATCGACGACGGCACCTTCGCCGACCCTGACGATCCCCAGTTCCCCAGGACTCCCACGGCCCCCGCACCTCCGAGAGGATGACAGCCCGATGAGCACGGACACGACCATGAGCGGCGACAGCACCGGCACGCCCGCGGCCCGTCCCGAGATCTCCACGGTCCCCGAGATCCCCGAGATCCCCGAGATTCCCGCGGTCCCCACCGAGAGCATCACGGCGGACATCGTCGTCGTGGGCGGAGGCCTCGCAGGCATCTGCGCCGCGGTCGGCGCCGCCCGGCAGGGCAGCCGCGTCACCCTCGTGCAGAACCGGCCCGTGCTGGGCGGGAACTCCTCGAGCGAGGTCCGGGTCTGGGTGTGCGGCGCGACCGCCCACGGCGTCCACATGTTCGCGCGCGAGACCGGCATCATGGGCGAGCTGTTCGTGGAGAACCAGTACCGCAATCCCGACGGCAACCCCTACTACTGGGACCTGCTGCTGCTCGAGACGGTGCGCGCAGAGCCGAACATCTCCCTCTTCCTGAACACCGATGTCACAGAGGTCGAGGCCGACGGCCCGGCCGGCCACCGCACGGTCCTTTCGGTCACCGGCTGGATGAGCGGGTCCGAGCGGCGGATCCGCTTCGCCGCGCCCGCGTTCATCGACTGCAGCGGCGACGGGCTCGTCGGACACCTCGCAGGGGCCGAATCCATGCGCGGCAGCGAGGACCGCGAGACCTACGGCGAGTCCTGGGCACCGGAGCATCCCGAGGACGACATGCTCGGCTCGACGATCCTCTTCTACACGAAGGACGTCGGCCACCCGCAGAGATTCGTCGCCCCCTCCTTCGCGATCGACATCGAGAAGACCTCGATCCCCGAGAACCGCGTCATCCGCCAGGACATGAACGGCTGCGCGTACTGGTGGATCGAATGGGGCGGCGACCTCGATATCGTGCGCGACAACGAGCGGATCCGCGACGAGCTCCAGGCCGTCTGCTACGGGATCTGGGACCACATCAAGAACTCCGGCCGCTTCGATGCCGAGAACCTCTCCCTCGAGTGGATCGGCGCGGTGCCGGGCAAGCGCGAGTACCGGCGGTTCGTCGGCGACCACGTGCTCACCCAGCACGACGTGCTGGGCCAGACCGAGTTCGAGGATCGCGTGGCCTTCGGCGGCTGGTCGATCGACCTGCATCCCGTGGGCGGCGTCTACGCCAGTGAACGCGGCTCACGCCATTGGCACCCCGACGGGAACTACCACATCCCCCTGCGCTCGCTGTTCTCCCGCAACGTCACGAACCTGTGGATGGCCGGGCGCGACATCAGCGCGAGCCACGTCGCCTTCGGCACGACCCGCGTGATGGCCACGTGCGCCATCCTCGGGGAGGCGGCGGGGATCGCCTCCGCCCTCGCCGGACGTCTCGGCGTCGCTCCCCGCGATCTGGCCGCCGACCACCTCACCGAGCTGCGGAGGGCCCTCGTGCGCGCCGACGCGTCGGTCCTCGGCGTCCGGGACGAGGACCCGTCGAACCTCGCCCTGCGGGCCCGTGCCTCCGCCAGCTCGAGCAAGCAGACGCTCGCCTCGACACGGAGCACGGGCCGACTCCCACTGGACCATGACCTGGGGCTCGTCCTCCCGGTCGATCCGGACCTGGACGCCCTGGAGATCCTCGTCGACGCCGAGCAGGAGACCGAGCTGGTCCTCGAAGTGCACAGCACGAGCAAGCCGCAGAACTACCTCCCCCACGAGCGCCGGCGCAGCGTGCGCGTCCCCGCCCTTCCCGGGCGCAGCTGGGTGCGGGCGCAGCTCGACTGGACACCCGGCTCCCCGGGCAACGCCTTCGTCGTCCTCCGCGCCAACCCGTCGCTCAGCGTGCACCGCGGCGATCACGCCGAGCCCGGGACCGTCACGATGCTGCACCGTGACCTGCCGCCCGAGGAGAGGTACTCGGCGCAGTGGCGCGAGTGGAAGGAGACTCTCCACGGGTCCGGCATCTGCTTCCGGTCGACCGCACCCACGGAGGCCTTCGCCCCGTGCCGGGTCGTCGGCGGTTTCGCGCGGCCCTACGGCGGGCCGAACATGTGGGTCTCGGCGCCGCTCGCCGAGGACCCGCAGCCTGTGGTGACGCTCGAATGGGAGGAGCCGCAGACCATCGCATCCGTCGATCTGCTGCTGGACGACGATGTCAACGAGGACCTCATCAACCTCCACCATCACCGCACCGAGGCCGAGATCATGCCCACCCTGGTGCGCGCGGCTCGACTCGAGGTGCTGCGCGAGGGCGCCTGGGAGGAGATCGCGCGACTCGACGACAACCGCCGTCGCCACCGGGTGCTTCCCCTCCGGAGTCCCGTCACGACCAGGTCGCTGCGCATGGTCGTCGAGGAGACGAACGGCGCGCCCGCAGCGCACGTGGTGGCGGTGAGGGCCTGGGGCGAGTGAGGAGCCGTCGGCTCGCCGATGTATGGGCCGGGCTCCGGTTCACGCCCGCGCTGGCAGGATCTCCAGTCCGAATCCCTGCGCGGCGCTGGCCAGCTCGCGATCGAAGGTCGCGACCCCCTCCACCTGGTCCCCGTAGAGGAGCGCGGTCGACAGATGCAGAGCATCCATGGCCCGCAGACCTGACCGCAGCGACAGCGCATGGTCCATCACCTCGTCGTCGACGGCGTCGATCTCCACGCGGTCGACGATCGCATCGACATCCGCGTGAGCCCCGCCGCGGCGGTCGACGGTCGCATGCAGTTCGAGCTCCAGCAGGCGCGACGCCACGAGCAGCTCTCCCGAGGCGAAGAGCTGCTCGACGTCCGCGACCCCCGGTTCACGGCTCAGCAGCGTGAAGGCGGCGGATGTGTCGAGGTAGATCACGACCGGTCGCCCCTCATGTCCTCGACCATCTGCTCCGTGCTCCACTGCGTGATCGGGGTGCTGATGGTCGGCACCCCACCGGTCTTCGCAGGGCGCAGAGCGCCGCTGGCGATCCGGCGTGCGCGGCGGTCCACCGGTGCAGGCGTGATGTGGGCGATCGGCCGCCCCCGGTCTGTCACGGTCATGGACTCACCGGCCTGGACGCGTGCGAGCACCCGGGCGGTCTGCTGATTCAGTTCGGTGCGGGTCACATCGCTCATGCCAGCAAGGTACGCGCGTCTACTAGTTCTAGTACATCGGCCGTGGACAACCCGGCCACGGCCGAGCGCCCCGGTGAGCACTCGAACGCCCGACCGCCGATGTCGCTGGGTGAGGTCTCACGCCCGTATATGCGTCGAGACCTCACCCAGCGACATCGAAGCCCGGAATCCGTGGCCGACGCGGCCGCGGCGCGACCGCCGCCGGCCGCCTCACGCCCCGCGCGACTCCTCGTCGCCGACGACGCCCTTGCGGATCATGATGCAGCCGTACTTGCGGACCTCGGTGGTGCGGATGACCGCGAACATCGAGCCCGCGCGCTCGTAGAACGCGAAGCGGTCGATCCACTCGAAGCGGTCCTCGCTCGGCGCGGCGATCGCCTCCTTGAGCTGCTTCTGGACCTCCTCGCCGGTGCCCGGCTCGGGGTTCATGAGCGTGGCCGACGGCCCCGCGTACAGATCCAGCGGCAGCACGGTGCGGATCGCGCGCACGGCCTCGGGCGAGGTCACGGGCAGGTCGATGACCGGCGCCCCCGAGCGGTACGAGGGGTAATGCGCATCGGCGACCAGCAGGGTGTCGTCGTGGCCCATGTGGTCGAGCAGGCGCAGCAGGTCGCCGCTGAGCAGGGGGTCGATTCCGGTGAGCATCTTCGCGTCCTTCCGTGGGTGGAGACTCGAGCGTAGCGACCTCTCAGCCGTCGATCACGTCGGTGATCGTCTTCGCGTCCGACGTGATGTCGTCGCTGCTGACCAGGTCGCTCGCGTCCTTCTTCAGCAAGGAGGTCAGCGTCTTCACCCGCGCGGTCGCGTCGCCGGAGGTATAGACGGCCTTGCGCACCGACGCGAGCGTCGAGTCGTAGAGGTCGGAGAAGGTGTCGTCGTCCATGAAGCGCTCGGCGAGGATGTTCCCGCCCATGCCACCGCCGCCTGCGCCGCTGCCCTGGCCGCCGCCCTGGGGCATCTCGCCCTGGTCGGGCATCTGGCCGCCGCCCGGCATCTGGCCGCCGGCGTCGTCGCCACTGTCGCTCGTGTCGTCGCCGCCGCCGTCGCTGGCCGCGGCGCTGTCGCCGGCCGCATCGCCCCCGCCGGGAGCGCCGCCTCCGCCGCCCATGCCCATGCCGCCGAAGGAGAGGTTCTGGTCCCAGGCGACCACCGACCACTTCTTCGAGGAGGGATCGTAGTGGAGGTAGGAGTTGTTCCCCGGGCCGTCGATATCGTCGGTGTTCTGCACGAGCTCCTGGACCGCGAGGTAGGTCGCGAAGCCGTCGACGTCGAACCTGTCGTCCAGGCCGGAGGCGAACTCGTCGTCCTCGGAGTCGTTGACGAACTTCAGGAAGCTGCCGAGCGCGGCGAACACGTCGTCCTCGTCGAGGCCGTCGGCCACGAACTTCGCGTCGAAGGCGTCCTCGTAGTCGTCGGCCGTGTCCCCGCGGTAGGAGTAGTCGCCCTCGGAGTCGGCCTTGAGGGTCGCGCCGGTGCCGTCGAAGGCGTCGTCGTTCCACTGGTCGTCGTCCGGGACGTCGAGCACCAGGCGCAGCTGGGCATCGGCCCCGTTGGCGCTGAACCGTGTGAAGGCGTACTTCTCGGCGGGGACCTCGGCGAGCGCGAGCACGTCCAGCGCGACCGCCTCGTTCATCGAGGTCTCCGTGTTGTTGCCGCGCACCACGAAGCGGCTGCGGCCGCTGTAGCTCTGGCCGTCCGTGTACTTGTCCAGGCGGATCATCCAGGGCAGCCCGGTCGGATCGTCCTTCGAGATGCTGCCGTCGCCCTCGTCGCCGCCGGGCGCGCCTCCGGCCGCGGCGCCACCCGCGTCCGAGGCGCCGCTCCCGTCCGCGGCGCCACCTCCGTCGGAGGCCGCGGCGGACGTGTCGGAGGTGGCGGCATCTCCGCCGCCGTCCGACGCGGAGTCGCCGCCCCCGTCGGACGCCGAGGCTCCGCCGGGCCCACCGCCCTGCCCCTGCCCGCCGGAGAGGCTGCGCAGGCTGGAGTTGCCCTTGAGCTTCATGCCGGCCTTCGTGAAGACCTTGCCGTCGATCTCGACGTCGGCCTCGATCCAGTTCTTCTCCTGGCTCGAGGCGTAGGCCTCGATCATCTCGTCGTAGTCGTCCTCGTCGAAGACGACGGACAGCGTGTGGATGCTCTTCTGGTCCCAGAAGTCGCCGTCCACGGCCCCGCTCACGGAGTCGCCGTCGAGCGTCGCGGCCGCCGTGGAGGAGGACGACCCCTTGCAGCCCGCGGCGAGGAGGGCGATGCCGCCGATCCCGCCGGCGGCGAGCAGACCGCGCCGGGTGGGCCTGGTGAGGGACGTGGTGAGAGGAGACGTCGAGGTGCTGGAGCGGTGTGAAGACATGCCGAGGACGCTACGGAGCCCCCTTAGCCCTCCCGCATGGCCGCGCTGTGCATGGCCTGTGCGGGCGCCGGCGCCTCCGTGCGCCGACGCCCTCGGCGCTCACCCCAGTGTGCGCACGGCATCGACGACGAGCCGCCAGAAGCCCTCCGCATCGAGCACGGTCGCGACCTGCGTGCGGCACCCCTCGAGGTCCGTGCCGGGCCGCAGATCCGCGACGGTCATGCCGCGGGTGAGGTCCCCGCGGATCTCGACGTGCAGGGGTGCACGACGCGTCTGCACCACGGAGGGGTCGATGAGGTGGGCGATCGTGCAGGCGTCGTGCACGGGCGGGTCGTCGAAGCCCTGGTTCTCCTGGTAGGCGCGGCGGAAGAACGCCATCAGCCCCAGGAAGAACTCGGCGAGGTCGGTGCCGATCTCCGCGATCCGCTGCTCGACGTCCGCAGTGGCGAGGGCCTGGTGGGTGAGGTCGAGGCCCACCATGGTGAGCTCCCAGCCGGCGTCGACGACGATCGCCGCGGCCTCCGGATCGGCCCAGATGTTGAACTCGGCCACCGGCGTCACGTTGCCCTCGTGGTAGCCGCCGCCCATGATCACGACCTCGCGGACGCGGTCGATGATCGCGGGCTCGAGCCGCGCGGCGAGCGCGATGTTGGTGAGCGGGCCGGTGCCGACGAGGGTGATCTCCCCGGGCTCGGACTCCATCACGGTCTGCACGAGGAACTCGACCGCGCGCTGCGCGGCGACGGGCACCGTGGGCTCCGGCAGCTCGACGCCGTCCAGGCCGCTCTCGCCGTGGATGTCCCCCGCGACGTGCACCTCGCGCAGCAGCGGCCGGGCACTCCCCCGGTGCACGGGCACGTCCTGGCGTCGGCACATCTCGAGCACGCTCTGGGCGTTGCGCGTGATCTTCTCGACCGTCTGGTTCCCGCCGACGGTCGTGACGCCCAGCAGCTCGATCGCCGGGGAGCCGAGCGCGAGCATGATCGCGACGGCGTCGTCGTGGCCTGGGTCGCAGTCCAGGATGATCCTGCGGGGGTCGTCGGTCCGATGGGTCATGGTGCGCTCCGCTTCGTCGTCGCCGGTCCGTCGTCGATGGTCCGTCGTCGCCCCCTCGGCCGACAGGTTCCCGTCGGCCCGTCCGGGCGCGTTCGGGTCCGTGCCATTCTCCGGCCTCCGACGCGCGGCGGTGGTCTCAGGTGGGGATCGTACGAAGTTGCCGACAGGACGCCCTGGTGGCAAGCGGCCTGATACGCGTCGTGGCACTGTCTGGCATGACTGGAGGGCGGTGATGGCGCGCGGCGATTCACCGATGTGAATCGGGCGACCCCTCGGTCCCCCACGCCCCGCGCGCGGCCGCCGCGTGGAAGTCGGCGCGCACGCGCTCGAAGCCACGGGGCTCGCGCATCGGGTGCACGCGATTGGTCAGCAGACAGAACCAGCGGTCCCGGCTCGGGTCGATCACCAGGCTCGTGCCCGTGAAGCCTGTGTGGCCGTACGCGCGCTCGTCGAAGGTGCCGTCGAGGAAGCTGCAGCGCTCGCGCGGCCACCACCCCAGGGGGCGGCCGTCCCTCCGCCCGGTCATCGCGTCCTGCAGCGCAGGCTCGAGCAGACTCTCCCGCAGGAGGGCCGCGCCGAGCCTCCCCAGATCCTCGGCCGTGCCGAACAGGCCGGCGTGGCCGGCGACGCCGCCCAGCACCTCCGCGTTCTCGTCATGCACCGTGCCTCGCACGAGCCGTCCGCGCCACGGACAGCGTTCCGTGGCGACGGCGTCGCCGCGGTCCACCGGGCCGTAGCGGGTGTCACGCATCCCCAGCGGCCCCGTGATCTCGCGATGCACCAGATCATCCAGCCCCGCTCCGCCCACGTGCTCCGCCACGAGCCCCAGCGCGATGAAGCCCATCGAGGAATAGCACCACTGTCCCGGCGCCGTGAACTCCAGACGCGCGAGGGCGTGCAGCAGGGACTCCCGATCTCCGTGCTCGCGGAACAGAGGGGTCGGTCCCGGTGCTCCTGAGGTGTGCGTGAGGAGCGACCGGAGGTCAGCGCGCGCCATCGGGCCGTCCGGCCAGTCCACGAGCACCTCGCCCACGGTCGTATCCAGGGCGACGAGACCGCGGTCCACCAGCCGCAGCAGGGTGAGCCCCACGATCGGCTTGGTCACCGACGCGAGGTCGAAGAGGGTGCGCGGGCCGATCCCGATCTCATCGCTCTCACTCGGCGTGCCGAGCGCGCCGCCGCCGAGCGTCCTCGTCGACGATCCGACCGCCCATGAGGCGGCGCTGAACTGCCCCTCGGAGCGAGCGCTGTCGAGGAGGGACTCCAGCTCCTCGGCGGCGTCAGCCGGCATCGCGAGCCCGCGATCCGATGTCCCGCAGCGTCCTCGCGTGAGCGGCCAGGAGGTCGGAGGCGCTCGTGCTCTGCGGCCGCATGAAGGCGAGACCCACGAGCGCGAGCCGCTCCTGCCCCTGGTCGTCGATGGGCGCGCTGAGCGTCCACAGCGATCGGGACGGGTACTCGTCCACCGGATCGGCCTGCTGCCGCCCTCCGCCCCCGTCGGCCCAGATCCTGTGCGCCGGGAGCTCCTCCCCCACCTGGACGCCGAGCGGGATGTTCTGGGGATTCTCGAGATCCAGGACCACCGCCCGTTCGTCGATGACGCTGACGCGCAGCGCGACATGTCCGGTGGCGCGGGCGAGAGCGCCGAGCGATTCCCGGATCACGCCCCCCATCCGGTCGCCGCGCACCACGGCGGCCGCGAGGCCCTGCAATCGCGGGCCCGCCGTGTACATGCCGCGCCGCGGAGAGCGCACGTACCCCTGGGTGCTCAGGTCCAGGAGCAGTCTCCGGCACGTCGACTTGCTCGTGCCGCTCGCGACCGTCAGCGCAGCGAGACTCACCGGTTCGTCGGCGGCACCCACGGCGCGCAGGAGCGCCGTCACCTTGTCCGCGACGGATCGCGCCGCTTCATTGACCTCGTCACCCATGGCAACTATGGTAATCGACATTCGTGCCATTGAGTGGAACGACCGTACCGTTGAATGGCATTCCTCACCGAGGAGGGATCTGCGAGCCATGAGCATGACCGCCCCACACGCGCCCACCCGACGCACCGCGCTGCGCCTCGGCGCGGCAGGTTCGCTGCTGGGGGCCGCCGGGCTCACGGCCGGCTGCGGATCCGCGGCGCACTCCGAGGGGACGAGCGCCCTGCGGATCGCCCAGCCCAGCGAGCCCACCGGGCTCGACCCGCACCTGGAGAGCGGCCTGGACGGCATGAACGTGCTGATCAACATCTTCGACACGCTCACCATGCGCGACACGGAGAACGAGCTGGTCCCCCGACTGGCCACCCACTGGGAGGCCACGGACGAGCACCACTGGAGGTTCCGCCTCCGCAAGGGCGTCACCTTCCACAACGGCGAGCCCTTCGACGCCCGCAGCGTGAAGTTCTCGATCGAGCGGCTCATCGACCCGGACACCGGCTCCACGATCGTCGAGCTGCGCTCCGTGGACCACGTCGAGATCATCGACGACATCGTGATGGCCGAGCCGGACCCCGTCATCCCCGAGAAGGTCTCGCTCTTCGGAGGCGTGATGCTGCCCGCGGACCACTTCGCCGACGTCGGCGCGAAGGGGTTCGCCGCGCACCCCATCGGCACAGGCCCGTTCCGCTTCGTCTCCTGGCGCAAGGCCCAGCTGCTCCGCCTCGCCGCCTACGCGGACCACTGGAACGGCAGGCCCGCGTTCGACGAGGTCCACTTCACCGCGATGCCCAACCCGGCGTCCGCGCTCGCGGGCATCCAGAGCGACGCCGTCGACCTGGTCTCCGCCCTCGACCCCGAGGCGGCCCTCCAGCTCGAGGGCTACAAGGACGTCTCCCTCACCACGCACCCGGGGATCCGCATGTACTTCGTGGTGCTCGACACCGAGCACGAGGTCCTGAAGGACGCCCGCGTACGGCGCGCCCTGAACCACGCCGTGGACGTTCCGCTGCTGATCAGTGCGGTCCTCAACGACTCCGGGCGAGAGGCCGCCACGATCGTCCCGCGAGAGGCGTTCGGCTACGACCCGGACGTGAAACCCCCGGAGAGGGACCCCGACGAGGCCCGGAGACTGCTCGCGGACGCCGGCCACGCCGACGGCCTCACGCTGAGCTTCACCGCCTCGAACAAGGACCAGCTCGTCAGCCAGGCACTCGCCGGAATGCTCGAGGACGTCGGCGTGACGCTCGAGCTCGAGATCCTCGAACCGGGCACCTTCGCGGAACGTCTCGCCTCGGACGATCCCTCGTCGCTCGGATCCATGTATCTCACCGGAAGCACGGGCTGGACGCTCGACGGAGAGGCCACCATGCAGTCCTACATCCGCTCGGATCGCAAGCGCAGCAGGATCCGGTCCCCCGAGGCGGACGAGATGATCGACGCGCTCGAGCAGACCATCGACCCGGATGCACGCCTGAAGACGTTCCGCCGCATGCAGGAATGGCTGCACGACGAAGCGCCCTTCCTGTTCCTGTACCAGGCGGATCAGAACTTCGCCTCGAACAAGCGCATCGAGTGGACTCCCAATGTGAACGGGACGCTCGCGATGGAGACCGCCCGATGAGCCGCGGCCGGACCCGGCTCCTGCGCGCCGCGGTCACCCGCCTGCTCTCCTCCCTCCTGGTGCTCTGGGCCGCCGTGACCGTGGTGTTCGTACTCTCGCGCGCCTCCGGCGATCCGGTGGCGCTGCTCCTGCCCGATGATGCGAGCGCCGATCAGGTCGCGCAGATGAAACAGACCCTCGGGCTCGACCGCCCGCTGCCCCTGCAGTACCTGGACTTCCTGGGTGGTCTCGTCCATCTCGACCTCGGCGACTCGCTGGTCTACAAGGAGCCTGTGACCTCGTTGATCATCGAGCGGATCCCGGCCACGGCCCTGCTCGCCGCCACCGCTCTGCTGATCACCGTGGTGGTCTCGTTCCTCGCCGGCAGCATCGGCGCCATGCGCCGCGGCACCGCGCTGGACAGGGTCGTCATGAGCGGGGTGCTGGTCGGACAGTCCACCCCCGCGTTCTGGGTGGGGATCCTGCTGGTCCTGCTGTTCGGCGTCACCCTGCGGGCGCTTCCCGCCGCCGGCTACGGGACGCCCGCCCACCTGATCCTCCCCGCCACGACCCTCGCGATCTTCTCCGTCGCCGTGGTCTCGCGCCTGCTGCGCTCCTCGCTGATCGAGGTGATGGGGCAGGACCATGTGCGCACCGCGCGCGCCAAGGGCGCGAGCGAGGCCCGGGTGCTGATGGGCCATTCGCTCCGCAACGCGTCCATGCCCGTCATCACCGTGCTCGGGCTCGAGCTCGGCTCCCTGCTGGGCGGGGCGATCCTCACCGAGCAGATCTTCAACTGGCCCGGCATCGGCCGCCTCACGATCGACGCGATCAGCGCCCGCGACTTCCCCCTGGTCCAGGGCACCGTCGTGCTGTTCGCGGTCACCTTCATCGTGGTGAACCTGCTGGTCGATCTGTCCTACGCGATCATCGATCCTCGAGTCCGGAGTCACGCATGAGCTCCCCGCAGATCTCCCTGACCGCCGCGGAGCCGGCAGACGCCTCCGCCGAGGCCCCTGGACGGCGCCGACTGGACATCGCGCTGGTGCTGTCCACCGGATTCCTCGGCCTCGTCGTGCTCCTCGCGCTCTTCGGGCCGCTGCTGGTCGGCGATCCCGAGGAGCAGAACCTGCTGCAGCGACTGGCGCCGCCCGGATCATCGGGCCACCTGCTGGGCACGGACCAGCTGGGGAGGGACGTGCTCGCCCGGCTGGTCGTGGGCAGCCGGGTCTCCGTCCTCGTCGGGATCACGGCGGCGCTGCTGTCGGGCGTGATCGGTTCGGTGATCGGGATCGTCGCCGGATACACGGGCGGGTGGACGGATCGCTTGCTCATGCGCCTGACGGACGTCCAGCTGGCATTCCCCACCCTGCTGCTCGCCCTCGCGGTGATCGGCTTCGTGGGCCCGGGCCTGTGGAACGTGATCCTGGTGCTCGGCATCACCGGCTGGGTCTCCTACGCCCGGGTGCTGCGCTCCGAGGTGATCTCGCTGCGCACCCGGGAGTTCGTCGAGGCCGCACGGGTGATGGGCGTGCCGGGGCACCGGATGATGGTGCGCCACATGCTGCCCAACGTCACCGGTCCCCTGGTGACCATCCTGACGCTGCAGGTGGGGACGGTGATCCTCGCCGAGGCCGCCCTGAGCTTCCTGGGGCTCGGCGTCCCGTCCAGCATCGCGACCTGGGGCTCGATGCTCTCGGACGGCCAGCTCTACATGGGCACCGCCTGGTGGCTCGCCGTCCTGCCCGGCTCCGCCCTGCTGCTGACCGTGCTGTCGATCAACGTCGCCGGGGACGCCGTGCGCGACCGGTGGGATCCGAGGACGTACACCTCATGAACGCACTGCTCACCATCGAGGACCTCCACATCTCCTTCGCCTCTCGCCGCGGCAGTGTCGCTGCCGTGCAGGGCATCGACCTGACCGTCCATGAGGGGCGCACCCTCGCGCTCGTCGGCGAATCGGGATCCGGGAAATCCAGCACCGCACTGTCCGTGCTGCGCCTGAACCCCGAGCCGCCCGCCGTCTACCCTCACGGCCGCATCCTGCTCGACGACCGCGACCTGCTGCGTCTCACGCCGCGCCAGCTGCGGGCCGTGCGCGGCCGCGACATCTCGATGGTCTTCCAGGACCCGATGACCACCCTCAACCCGATGCGCACGATCGGCAGCCAGCTCATGGAGGTCCTGGCCATCCATCGCATGGGGTCCCGCGCGCAGCGCAGGCGGCGCGCGCTCGAGGCGCTCGAGCAGGCGCGCGTTCCCGATCCCGAGCTGCGATCGCGCCAGTACCCCCACCAGCTCTCCGGGGGCCTGCGGCAGAGGGCGATGCTCGCGATGGCGCTGATGAGCCGGCCGCGGCTGCTGATCGCCGACGAGCCGACGACGGCGCTGGACGTGACCACCCAGGCCGAGATCCTGGCCCTGTTCCGCACGGTCCAGGAGGAGACGGGCATGGGGATTTTGCTGATCACGCACGATCTGGGAGTCGTCGCCTCCATCGCCGACCGGGTGGCGGTGATGCACGAGGGCCGACTGGTCGAGCAGGGCGAGGTGCTGCAGGTCTTCGAGCAGCCCCGCGACGCCTACACCCGCACGCTGCTCGAGGCGACCCCTCGCCTGCAGACAGGACAGCCCGCATGAGTGCACAGACCACCGAGCCCGCATCGCCCGAGGCCACCGAGGCCGCCGTGGTGAGCCTGCGGGGCATCTCCAAGACGTATCGACAGCGCCGCCGCCAGAACACCGTGC